>JAABQU010000102.1 GCA_011391285.1 Thiobacillus sp. | reverse complement strand
TTCCGATCTACGGCGTCGGGTAAAATCCGCCGCATGACTACGCAAACCAATCAGGACATCCCGCGCAAGGTCGCGGCCAGCCAGGGTTATCATTGGGTGACTGCAGGCTTTCGTCTGTACCGAAAAAACTCCCTGTTGCTGTCCGCGGCATTCGGCGTGCTGTTCGGCGTGGTGATGGCGCTCGGCCTGATCCCGGTGGTGGGGGGCTCGCTGTCGGAACTGGCTTCGCCGCTGATGGTGGCCGGTTTCATGGCGGCCTATCGGGCACTCGATGAAGGCAACGAACTCGAACTGCCGCTGTTTCTGGCCGGGGTACAGGGGCCCGTGATCCCGCTGATGACGGTCGGCGCAGTGCAGTTGCTCGGCACCCTGCTGATCGGCCAGATCATGCTCGGCATGGGCTTCGATCCAAAAGCGATCATGGCCGCGGCACAGACGCAACAGGACCCCGCTGAAATGCAGGCCATGCTGAATCAGGCCATGCCTGCGGTGCTTACCGGTCTGGTGCTGTTCACCCCGCTGATCATGGCGACCTGGTTTGCCCCGGCGCTGATCCTGTTTGGTGGCGCGCGTCCGGCCACCGCACTGGGGGTGAGCCTCCGGGCCGTCGCCAAAAACTGGGCGGCGATGCTGGTGAACGGATTGACGCTGGGCGCGGTGCTGTTTCTTGCCGCGCTGGTGCCGATGCTGCTCGGCCTGCTGGTCGCGATGCCGGTGCTGTTTGGCTCGCTGTATGCCTCGTATCAGGCGATCTTCGCCATCTGGGCGGACGAGGAGGGTCTGTAAACGCCTATTTCGCGCCCGCGTTGCCGCAGGAAATCGATGGATGCAAGGCGCGTCGCGCAGGCAAGGGCCATCCCTTGCCAAGCGGAGCAACGCCGCAGACGCGCTTTCTTGCGGCAACCCGGAGGGACGGCTCGATTCGGGCCCATGCCTTTGTCGCGCACCACTTGCAGTGAACGACACTGCGGCGTGTCCCGCTTCGCGGCCTGCATCCCGAATCGATTTCGTCGCGGGCGCGAAATAGGCGTTTACAGACCCTCGGCTCAGGCCGGCGACAATTTGGCGTAAGCCAGCGCCAGCCACTTCGTTCCGGCATCGCGGAATTTCACCTGCACCCGCGCGTCAGCGCCGCGTCCCTCGAAGTCGATGATGATGCCGGTGCCGAACTTGGCGTGGGCGACGCTCTGGCCGACGTGGTAGCCGGTGTCATTGCCCATCTGTGTCTGGCGCTTTGCGCTGTAGCTGCTTGCCGGCTGCTGGACGCCTGACGGGAAGCCGGGCTCGCTGCGGCGATTCAGGTGCATCAGTACCTGCTCCGGCAGTTCGTCCAGAAAACGCGATGGCAGGCTGTAGCGGATCTGCCCGTGCAGCATGCGTGACTGTGCGTGCGACAGGTACAGCCGGCGCCGTGCGCGGGTGATTGCCACATACATCAGCCGCCGTTCTTCCTCCAGACCATTTTCCTCGTGCGCGCTCTGCTCGTGCGGGAACAGGCTTTCCTCGAGTCCGGTAATGAACACCGTGTGGAATTCCAGCCCCTTGGCGGCATGCACCGTCATCAGCTGCAGCGCGTCGTGGCCGGCGCCTGCCTGGTGCTCGCCGGCTTCGAGCGCGGCATGAGCGAGGAACGCGTCGAGCGTGTTCTCTTCTGACTCTTCCGAAAACAGCGCGGCGGCGTTGATCAGTTCGTTGAGGTTTTCCAGGCGGTCGGCGCCTTCCTTGTCGGCGCGGTAATAGTCGGTGAGGCCGGATGCTTCGATGACATGGTCGACGGCCTCGGGCAGCGGCAGGTCGGCGGTGGCCTGCTTGATCTCCTCGATCAGCCTGGCGAAACCGGCGACCTTGCCACCGCTCGTGCAGGCGGCCTGCCACAGGCTGGTGCCCGAACGTGCGGCTGTTTCGGACAGCTGTTCCAGCGTGCGTGCGCCGATGCCACGGGTCGGGAAATTGACCACCCGCAGAAACGCGCCGTCGTCTTCCGGGTTGGTCAGCAGGCGCAGGTAGGCGATCGCGTGCTTGATTTCCTGGCGTTCGAAGAAGCGCAATCCGCCGTACACCCGATACGCCACGCCCGCCGAAAACAGCGCATGTTCCAGCACCCGCGACTGCGCGTTGGAGCGGTACAAGAGCGCCATGTCGGAGAACGCCACGCCCTCGCGGTTGAGCGTCTTTGCCTCGTCCACCACGAAGCTCGCCTCGTCCTGGTCGGAGTAGGCCTCGAAGATGCGGATCGGCTCGCCTTCACCTTCCGCCGTCCACAGGTTCTTGCCGAGGCGGTGCGCATTCTGCGCGATCAGCGTGTTGGCGGCGGTGAGGATGTGGCCGTGGCTGCGATAGTTCTGCTCCAGCTTGATCACGTTGCCATGCGCGAACTCGCGCTCGAACTCGGCCATGTTGGCGGTGTTGGCGCCGCGGAAGGCGTAGATCGACTGGTCGTCGTCGCCCACCGCGAACAGCGCCGTGTGCGGGCCGGCGAACAGCTTCAGCCAGCGGTACTGCAGCGTGTTGGTGTCCTGGAACTCGTCGACCAGGATGTGCTTGAAGCGGTCGCGATAGTGCTCGCGCAGCGGCTCGTTGCGATACAGCAGTTCGTAGGAACGCAGCAGCAGCTCGGGGAAATCCGCCACCCCCTCGCGCTGGCATTGCGCGTCGTAGGCTTCGTACAGCTCGGCCATGCGCATCGAATATTCGTCGAACGCCTCGGCGTCGCGAGCGCGCCGCCCGGCTTCCTTGTGGCCGTTGATGAACCACTGCACCTTCTTCGGTTCGTACTTCTCGGTGTCGACGTTCAGCGCCTTCATCAGCCGCTTGATCGCGGAGAGCTGGTCGGCAGAATCGAGGATCTGGAACGACTGCGGCAGCCCCGCTTCGCGCCAGTGCGTGCGCAGCAGCCGGTTGGCCAGCCCATGGAAGGTGCCGACCCACATCCCGCGCGTGTTGATGGGCAGCATCGCCGAGATGCGGGTGAGCATCTCCTTCGCCGCCTTGTTAGTGAAGGTCACCGCGAGGATGCCGTGCGGCGACACCTGCCCGGTCTGGATCAGCCACACGATGCGCGTGGTCAGCACCCGCGTCTTGCCCGAGCCGGCGCCCGCCAGAATCAGCGCCGATTCATGCGGCAGCGTCACGGCGGCGCGCTGTTCGGGGTTGAGGTTTTCCAGCAGGGACTTGTGCCCTTCAGGGTAGGCAGACATACGGGGGTAAAATCAGGCGGTCAATCGTGGATTATAAAGGCCTGGAGATGGTGAAAATTTTGTTTTTTGGCGACCTCGTGGAGACGCTCGGCATGGCGTCAGACGAAATCGTCCTGCCGCCCGACGTGACCGACGTCGAGCGCCTGCTGTTCGTGCTGTCGAAGCGCGGCGAAATGTGGAAGAAGATGCTGCTAGGCAATCCCAAGCTCAACGTCACCATCAACAAGCAGTTCGCCGAGAAATCGGCGTCGATCAAGGATGGCGACGAGATTGCGCTGGTGGGGTTTGCCGTGATCTAACGGGCAGACATTGGACACAACCGATCCCTGGCGAAGCAAAAGCGCACGGATGATCGTTGCACCTCACCTCGTTTGAGACATTCGCGAGAATTTGCACGGCGGCCGGGCTTTGGACATTGCTGTCGGCCGCAATTCCACGTCAGGAAAGGCCGGGAAAAAATCCGGATTGGGTTGGTGGCATCCGTTTTTCAATCTAAGGTAATAAGGCATGGTAGGGGGAGGTATTAATTCCTCCGCCCCCTTTTCAACCTTCCTGTAGGAGATTCTTCGTGGACCGACGCCGATTCTGCGTATGGCTTCTGGGAGGGTTGACGTTTGCAGCGTCGTCGCCGTCTGTTCATGCAGAAGCGTCCAAGGTGGCGGCAACAAAGATGGATACCGCATCCGCTGTGAATATAGCGGGGCGTTTGCGCATGCTTTCGCAGCGCATGGTGAAGGCGTACCTCATGCTGGGACAAGGAATCGCGGCCGATGGTGCCCGGACCATACTGCAGGGATCGATCAATCAGTTCGAATCCCAGTTCGCGGCGCTAAAAACGTTCCAGCCGACCCCGACGGTACGGAGTGCCGTCGTCAATCTGGACGGCGAGTGGACGAAATGCAAGCCGCTTCTGACGGCGGCATCCAGCAAGGCTGGAGCCGTTGCGCTCTATGACGCCAACGAGGCGCTGCAGCAAGCGGCACACAGCGCGACACTGGCCTACGTGAATGTCGCCGCTGCGCCACTCGATCACCTGGTCGGTCTCGCGGGGCGCCAGCGTATGCTGTCACAGCGCATGGCAAAGTTCTATTTCTATCGCACGTGGGAGCTCTATGACGAGGC
>JAABQU010000101.1 GCA_011391285.1 Thiobacillus sp. | reverse complement strand
ATCGCGTCGAGCACGCGCTGCGGCACGTCGGAGGGGCCGGGGCCCATGAGGATGCGCTTGGGGGGGATGAAGGAGGCGGTCATAACCTTGTTCTCGCTATGGAAAATATCAATCAAAACAATGGTTTGATTTTACGGGCAAATGCGGGTCAGGAAAACTCCGGCTGGTTTCCGGAACCGGCGCCGAGTCGGTTGCGATCGCGCTTCCCGGGTCTATGGTTAGTCTTTGGCAGCGACATGGAGGTGAGATATGAACAGATTTTCGATTTCGACTATTGGCAGCTTTATCGTGCTGGGCCTTGCGATGGGAGGATCGCCAAAGGTGGCAGCGGATGCCACCGGCATGGCGCTGACCGAGGCGGACAAACTGGCGGTCTTCAAGGCGGCTGGCGCGGTACAGCGCAAGGGTATGTGGCTGATGTGCGCAGACGAGCCCAACCCCGGCGGTGCGGCGATCGAGACAGTACGCGACCTGAACGGCGACGGCCGGCCCGAAGCGGTGGTGAGCGAAGGCGGTACGTTTTGTTACGGTCATGCGGGAACGGGATTCCAGTTGCTGAGCCAGCAGGCCGACGGCAGTTGGCGGGTGATGACCGGCGGCAGCGGAATGCCGGAGTTTCTAAAAACCCGCGGTGCAGGTAAGTGGCCGGATATCTCGATTGGCGGCCCTGGATTTTGTTTTCCGGTGGAGCGCTGGAATGGCAAGGAATACGCGCTTAACCGCTTCGAGTACGAAGGCAAACGCTGCAAGCCGCAGCGGTAAACGAGCCCTTTCAGCCGGGTGGCGGCTCGCCCATCAATGGCCGCATCGCGGTCAGCAGGCTGTTGAAAATGCGCGGGTGGGTTTTTTCCTGCTCGGCCAGCATCTGCTTCATCGCGTAGCGCTGCTGCGGCTTGGCAAAACAGGCGGGGCAGTTCTCGAAGATCACCGGCAGGCCGGCGTCCGCCGCGAACGCACGGGTCTGGCGTTCGCGCGCGTAGGCAAACGGCCGGATGATGCGCAGGTCGCCGGCGTCGTTGAGGTAATGCGGCGACATGGTTCGGAGCTTGCCGCCGAACAGCATCGACATCATCAGCGTCTCGGCCAGGTCGTCCAGATGCTGGGCCAGCGCGATGACGTTGCAGCCCTGCTCGCGCGCGACGCGATAGAGAATGCCGCGCCGCATCCTGGAGCAGTAGGCGCAGTAGGAATCGGAATCCTTGGTCAGCGTCTTCTGCGCCTCGACCATGATCGGCTGCGATTCCAGGAAATAGGGCACGCCGAGCTCGGCCAAGTAGGGCGTGAGCGGTGAGGGGTCGAACTGGTCGGACTGCGGGTCGACCGTCGCCGCCAGCAGCTCGAATTTCACCGGCGCCTTCTGTTGCAGATGGTGCAATGTGTGCAGCAAGGAGAGCGAATCCTTGCCACCCGACAGGCCCAGCAGAATGCGGTCGCCGTTGCGGATCATGCGGTAGTCACCGATGGCGCGGCCGGCGGCGGTGACCAGCGAGCGCGCGGGCTTGACCCAGCCGCTAGCCGTGTCGGTATTCATGCAGAAAACTGCAGCGCATGCAGCTGCGCGTAGCGGCCCTGTTTGGCGATCAGGTCGGCGTGGCTGCCGATCTCGACGATGCGTCCGCCTTCCAGCACGACGATGCGGTCGGCGCGCTCGATGGTGGTGAGACGGTGCGCGATGACCAGTGTGGTGCGGTTCTCCATCAGCGTCTCGAGTGCCGCCTGCACGTGACGCTCGGACTCGTTGTCCAGCGCCGAAGTCGCCTCGTCGAGAATCAGCAGCGGCGCGTTCTTCAGGATGGCGCGGGCGATGGCGATGCGCTGGCGCTGGCCGCCCGACAGCCGCATGCCGTTCTCGCCGATCAGGGTGTCGAGGCCTTCGGGCATGGCCTGGATGAAGTCCCACGCATGGGCGGCGATGCAGGCGGTGCGGATCTCGTCGGGTGTGGCATCGCGCTTCGTGCCATAGGCGATGTTGTGCGCCAGCGTGTCGTTGAACAGCACCACGTCCTGTGACACCAGCGCGAGGTGGCTGCGCAGGTTCTGCAGCTTGATGTCGCGGATGTCGATGCCATCGAGCTCGATAGTGCCGGTGTCGGGATCGTAGAAACGCGGCACCAGGTTGGCCAGCGTGGTCTTGCCTGAGCCCGAGGCGCCGACTAGCGCCACGGTCTCGCCGGGGGCGATGTCGAGGGTAATGCCGTCGAGTGCCGGCACGATCTTGCCGGGATAGGTCAGCGTCACGTCGCGCAGGGCGAGCCGCCCCCCGATGCGCTCCAACGTGTGGGTACCGCTGTCGCGTTCGGCTTCCTGGTCGAGCATGGAAAAAATGGTCTCGGCCGCAGCCAGCCCGCGCTGCAGCTGGTCGTTGACGGCGGTGAGCCTTTTGAGCGGTGCAAACAGCAGCAGCATGGCCATGAAAAAGGCGACAAAGCCGCCCACCGTGGTGGTGTTGCTCGACGCCTGCCCGGCTGCGATGTAGACGATGATCGCCAGTGCGACCGCGGCGATGAACTGGATCACGGGTTCGTACACCGCGTTGGCGGCGACACGCTTCATTTCGAACAGGCGCGCCAGATTGGCGGCCTGGCGGAAGCGGGTCTGCTCGTAGTCTTCGCCGCCGTATAGCTTGACCACGCGGTGCCCGCCCACCGCCTCGTCGACCACCTGGGTGAGATCGCCGATATTCTGCTGCGCCTTGCGCGACAGGCCGCGCAGGCGCGTACTGGCGGCACGCACCACCCACAGCGTGAGCGGCACCATCGCGAATACGATGAGGGTGAGCTGCCAGTTCAGCCACAGCAGATAGCCGAGCAGGCCCAGCACCGTGACCGTGTCGCGCACCAGGGTGGTGAGCGAACTGGTGGCCGACTGCGTGACCTGGGTGACGTTGAACGCCAGATGCGCGATCAGCTGGCCGGTCGGGTGTTGGTCGAAGTAGCGCGTCGGCAGTGCCATCAGCTTGTCGAACATCGCGGCGCGCAGGTCCATCACCAGACGGCTGCCCACCCAGGCCATGCAGTAGGTGCTGACGAAGCTGGTGAGGCCGCGTACCAGGAACAGCCCCAGCAGCAGCACCGGCACCCAGCGGATGAAGTCCCGGTCCTTGGCGACGAAGCCCTGGTCCAGCAGCGGTTTGAACAGCGCCGGCAGCAGCGGCTCGGTGGCGGCGGTGAGGACCAGCGCAACGAGGGACAAGGCGAACATGCGCCAGTAGGGCTTCACATAGCCCAGCAGGCGCAGATACAGGGCGCGGCTGTCCGGCGGCGGCGTCACAGAAGCAGCAGGGTGGCGAGCCCGAGGAAGATGAAGAAGCCCATGCTGTCGGTGGTGAAGGTCAGCAGCACCGACGAGCCGACGGCCGGGTCACGCTTCATCCGTTCCAACGTCATCGGAATGAAAATACCGGCCAGCGCCGCAACGATCAGGTTGAGCAGCATGGCCAGCGCCATCACCCCGCCGAGTGCCATGTTGTCATACAGTAGCCAGGCGAACACGCCCACCACCGAGCCCCACATCAGGCCATTGAACAGGGCGACGCCAAGCTCTTTCACCACCAGGCGGCGCGCGTTGGCCTGGGTGATCTGGCCGAGCGCGAGGCCGCGCACGATGAGCGCGATGGTCTGGTTTCCGGAGTTGCCGCCGATGCCGGCGATGATCGGCATCAGCGCCGCCAGCGCAGCGAGTTTTTCGATCGAGCCTTCGAACGCGCCGATCACGCGCGACGCGATGAACGCAGTGGCGAGATTGATCGACAGCCACATCCAGCGGTTCTTCGCCGAACGCCACACGGTGGAGAACAGGTCTTCCTCCTCCTTCAGGCCGGCCATCGACAGCATGTCGGCGTCGGCTGATTCGCGGATATAGTCGACCACCGCGTCGACGGTCAGGCGCCCGATCAACCGCCCCTGCGTATCCACCACCGGCGCCATCACCAGGTCATAGCGCTCGAACGCCTGCGCCGCTTCCTGCGCTTCGTCCTCGGGGTGAAACCTGACAAAATCCTCGACCATCACCGCCGCCACCGAAGCCTCGGGGTCGGTCGTCAGCAGGCGTTTCAGCGGCAGTACGCCAATGATTTCATCATCGCGGTCGACCACGAACAGCTTGTCGAGCTGGTCGGGCAGCTCGCCCAGCCGGCGCAGGTAGCGCAGCGCGACTTCCAGCGTCACGTCGGCGCGGATCGTCACCATCTCGAAGTCCATCAGCGCGCCCACCGTGTCCTCGGGATAGGCCAGCGCGGATTGCAGGTGCGCGCGCTTCTGTGCATCGAGCGAAGTCAGCAGTTCCTGGATCACATCGTGCGGCAGGTCGGCCGCGATGTCGGCGATCTCGTCGGTGTCGAGTGATTCCGCAGCGGCCAGCAGCTCCGCCTTGTCCATCG
>JAABQU010000100.1 GCA_011391285.1 Thiobacillus sp. | reverse complement strand
CGCGCAGCGCGCCCTGGGCGAAGGTGGCGCGGCTGCTGGCCTTGTGGGTGAGTTCAACGCGCTCGCCAACGCCTGCAAACAGCAACGTGTGGTCGCCGACGATATCGCCGCCGCGAACAGTGGCAAAACCGATGGTTTTGGGGTCGCGCTCGCCGGTGACACCCTCGCGACCGTACACAGCGCAGTTTGCGAGATCGCGGTCGATCGCGCGCGCCACAGCCTGGCCGAGGCCCAGCGCGGTGCCCGAGGGCGCATCGACCTTGTGGCGGTGGTGCGCCTCGATGATCTCGATGTCGTAGCCATCCCGCAAAACCCGCGCCGCAACTTCGGCCAGTTTCATCAGCAGGTTCACCCCTACGCTCATATTGGGGGCGAACACGATGGGAATCCGCTGCGCAGCAGCGGCTATTCGCGCCCTGCCTGCTTCATCGAAACCGGTCGTACCAATCACCAGCGGCACACCGGCCGCGGCACAGACATCGAGATAACCGAAAGTGGCCTCGGGTCGGGTGAAGTCAATCAAGGCCCGCGCTCCAGCCAGGGCATCAGCCGGCTGATCGGTCACGCCCACCCCGCTGGCCGCACCCCAGGCAGCGCCTGCATCCTGGCCCACCAGCGGACTGCCGGGCCGGTCAATGGCCGCGGCCAGTACGCAGTCGGCGTCGGCCGCCACGGCCTCGAGCAGGGCACGCCCCATGCGGCCGGACACGCCGGCTATGGCAATCTGCACGCTCATGGCCGGATCTCTTGCGAGGTCGACGGAACATTCACCTCGGGGAGGGGCGTTGCCACGGGCTCGGGCGGCAGTTCCGGTGCGACAGCGGGAGCGTTTGCTGCCGATGATGCAGCCTGCGGTGCATCGCTGGATTGCAGTTCCGGGGTGGGCTCGGTGGTCAAGGGTTGCGTTGCCGGCTCCGGCAGGTCGCCTTCGATACGCGTCAAGGTATCGCCATCGAAAAACAGCGTGATGCGTTTTTGCTCGGCCAGTTTGCCCGCCTTGTAGAACATGTACACGTAATCCCAGCGATCGGTGCGGAACGGATCGACCAGCAGCGGTGTACCCATCAGGAAACGGACTTGCGAACGGTTGAGGCCGGGTTTCAGGCGTGCCACGTTTTCCTGGTCGAGTGCATTGCCCTGCTGTACATCGATGCGGTGAGGGCCGATCTTCATATTGGAACAACCGGCTATCAGGCTCAGGAGCAGGACGGGAATCAGGAAAAGACGCATGGCCAGGAAACCGGAAGGGTTTGGGCGGATGTAAAAAAACGTATCATAACGTATTCGTGTTCCCATTCTGGAGACCCCATTGAGCAATCCTTCCGATCTCAAGAGCATTGGTCTCAAGGCAACTCTGCCGCGCCTGAAAATCCTCGATTTGTTCGAACAGAGCGGCAAGCGTCACATGAGCGCAGAAGATGTTTATCGACTGCTGTCGAACGAACGCCAGGACATTGGTCTCGCTACGGTGTACCGTGTGCTCACCCAGTTCGAGCAGGCCGGGCTATTGATGCGCCACCATTTCGACAGCGACAAGGCGGTATTTGAACTCAACCATGGCGACCACCATGACCATCTGGTGTGCCTGCAGTGCGGCAAGGTCGAAGAGTTCTTCGACGCCGAAATCGAAAAGCGCCAGGCCCGCATCGCCAAGGAACGTGGCTTCGCCATCCACGACCATTCGCTGCAGATCTACGCCGACTGCATCAAGGAGAACTGCCCCAACCGCAAGGCAGCGGACTCACGTCACCGCGCATAAGGCCGCACCGCCGCGCACAGCGCTGAAACCCCTTCGGCCAGGCGCGGCGTGGGACGATGCAGGCGATCCGCATCTACACGCACAAACCCGTCATTCTTCACCGCCGGCATGCTGGAAAAGCGCTGCCACTGGCGGCGCGGGTCGGGCCCATCGCTGCCGCTGACGATCAACTCTGGCGCACGCTGCAGCACCGCCTCGCGAGATACCACCGGCGAAGCGGTGTGCAGGTCGGCGAATACATTGCGTGCCCCGCACAGCGCCAGCGCATCGCTGATCCAGTGGCTGCCGCCCACCGTCATCAACGGGCGATCCCATACCTGATAGAACACGCTGATCGGTCGACGCGGCGCAGTTTGTGCCCGCAGCGCGGCCAGCCGTGCGGAAAAATCCCGCGCCGCAGCCTCGCCTTCCGTGGCATGACCAGTCGCCTGCCCGACCAGGCGCAGCAGGCGGGCCACGTCGTCGAGTCGTGTGGCCTGCGTGTGCAATACGGGCAAGCCCATTTTTGCCAGACCATGCATGTCAGCGGGACGATTGCCGCCGATCCAGGCCATGACCAGGTCCGGCTTCAGCGCCAGGACGCGTTCGAAGTTGATGCGGCCGTAGTCGCCGATGCGCGGAAGCAGTTGCGCCGCTTTCGGGTAATCGCTGGCGCTGTCCACTCCCACCACCTGCGATCCGGCACCGACGGCAAACAGCAGTTCGGTCAGATGCGGCGTCAGCACAATGATGCGCTGCGGTGGCTGCCTGAATTCATGGAGCTGCCCGGCGTCGTCGACGATGCGGATAGTGGCCGCGCAAGCCGGCATGGCCAGCAGCAGGCTCAGAATGAAGCAGCGAATCACCGTTCGATGTGCTGGCGGCCGTGGAAAATCAGGCTCGCACGGTTGCCGTCGAAGCGCAGGCGCGTCAGCGAGGCAGTCGCCACCTCGATACGGTAGGCGTGTCCCAGCGGGATCTGCAGCGCCCACGCCAGCGCCATGCGCATCACCCCGGCATGCCCCACCAGCAGCACATGCTGGCCGGCGTGCTGTTCAAGCAGATCGTCAAGGGCGGCTGCGACCCGCGCATGAAAATCGGCGAGCGGCTCGGCCCCGGCCGGGCGCGCATGGACAGGGTCGGCCTTGAAGCACGCCAACGTGCCAGGTGCATCCTGTTCGATCTCGGCTGCCGACTTGCCTTCCCATTCGCCGAATCCGACTTCCTTCAGCCGGTCGTCCAGCGCCAGCGGCAGGCCATGGCGGTCTGAGAGCGTTTCAGCAAAGGCACGGCAGCGCAGCAGGGGCGAGGATACGATGCGCGTCCATGGCGCCGCGTCGCCGACCACCGCACGCATCTGCGCCCAGCCCTTTTCCGAAAGCGGATCATCGATCTGGCCGCGATAGCGGCGCCCACCTACGGGTTCACCGTGGCGCATCAGATCAAGCGTCGTGGTCACGCCAGCAGCACCAGATTGTCGCGGTGGATCAGTTCCGGCTCGTCCATGTAGCCGAGCTCGGCCTCGATCGCGCTGCTCGGCTTGCCGGCGATGCGACGCGCTTCGACGGCGCTGTAATTGGTCAGGCCGCGCGCGACCTCGCGGCCCTCGGTGTCGACCACCGCCACCACTTCGCCGCGCGTGAATTCACCGGTGACGCCCTTGACACCGACCGGCAGCAGGCTCTTTCCGTCTTCGCGCAGCGCGCGCACCGCACCGTCGTCGAGCACCACGCCGCCACGCAACTGCAGATGGTCGGCCAGCCACTGCCGTCTGGCGGCAAGCGGCGCCTGGCGCGCCACCAGCTGGCTGCCGATGGCTTCGCCTGCCGCCAGCCGCAGCAGCACACCTTCCTCGCGCCCGCTGCAGATCACCGTGTGTGCGCCGCTTCTGGCCGCGCGTCTGGCAGCGAGGATCTTGGTCAGCATGCCGCCGGTGCCGACGCTGCTGCCCGCCCCGCCTGCCATGCGTTCGAGTTCGGGGTCGCCGGCATGGGCGTCCATCACCAGCGTCGCCTGCGGGTCCTTGCGCGGGTCGGCGGTATACAGGCCGGTCTGGTCGGTAAGAATGATCAGGCAATCGGCCTCGATCAGGTTGGTCACCAGCGCGCCCAGGGTGTCGTTGTCGCCGAGGCGGATCTCGTCGGTGGCAACGGTGTCGTTCTCGTTGATGATGGGCACCACGCGCAGTTCCAGCAGCGTGCGCAGGGTGGTGCGCGCATTCAGGTAGCGGGTGCGGTCGGCCAGGTCTTCGTGGGTGAGCAGCACCTGTGCGGCGTGAAGGCCATGACTGCGGAAGATCGATTCGTAGGCCTGCACCAGGCCCATCTGGCCCACGGCGGCTGCGGCCTGCAGTTCATTCACCGCCTTGGGGCGCTTCTTCCAGCCCAGACGAGCAATGCCCTCGGCAATCGCGCCGGAAGATACCAGCACCACTTCCTTGCCCTGTGCGGTCAGCGCCGCGATCTGCCCGGCCCAGCGCGACAGCGCGGCATGGTCGAGCCCGCGCCCCTCGGCGGTGACCAGGCTGGAACCGACCTTGACGACGATGCGCCGAGCCTGCTTGACCACGGAATGCATCAGCGCCCTCCCCGTTTGAGGCTTCGCACGGCCTGACTGGCCTCCTGGATATTGATGCCGTCGGGG
>JAABQU010000099.1 GCA_011391285.1 Thiobacillus sp. | reverse complement strand
GGGTGCCTTGCTGCTTGAAGTGCTGCCGGAGGCGGTGGCCATGAAAGACGGCAGTATCGACACGGTGGCAAAGGCGCTCCTGGGTGGCATTCTGTTATTCTTTTTTCTCGAAAAGCTGGTGTTGTGGCGTCACTGCCACGAGGAAGTCTGCGAGGTGCACGGCAGTCACGACCACGGTCATGACCACGGGCGTTCCGGCCTGATGATCACGGTCGGTGATACTTTCCATAACTTTGTCGACGGCATCATTATTGCCGGTGCCTTCCTGGTTGATTTCCGCTTGGGCGTGGTGACCGCACTGGCCATCATCTCGCACGAAATTCCACAGGAAATCGGCGATTTTCTGATTCTGCTGCACTCCGGCTATAGCCGGACGCAGGCGTTGATGCTCAATCTTCTGACGGGGGTGGCAACCATGGTCGGGGCGTTGTTGGGGTATTTCGCCCTGTCGATGCTGGAAGGTTGGACGCCGGTGCTGCTGGGGTTGGCTGCGGCGAGCATGTTGTATGTCGCGTTGTCGGACCTGATTCCCGGTCTGCACAAACGCGCAGAAATACGGTCGACGCTGCAGCAGTTAGTTCTGATCGGAATGGGGATCGGCAGCGTTGCGCTGGTCGGTACCCTGATCGGTCATGGCCACTGAGCGTCGCCGTCGCCGCGGACCATCAGCCACATAGACAAACAGCGCAATCGGCAACACGCCCAAAAAAACGAGAATGGTCAACGCCTTGCCGATACTGCTGGCGGTAATTGCCATCATCAGAATCACATAGGCCCAGCCAATGGCAACGATATACATCTCAAGCTCCATCTGGATTGAACGTCATGGTAACCAAAGCTAAACCCACCCGCACGC
Source organism: Thiobacillus sp. (assembly GCA_011391285.1). Next base: position 31,884 of record JAABQU010000099.1, on the reverse strand, counting down.
CGACCATTGGATTTGTGTCGCTTGGCTGTCCAAAGGCGACGGTCGATTCCGAGCGTATCCTGACCCAACTGCGCGCCGAAGGGTATGGAATCGTTGGCAGTTACGACAATGCCGATGTGGTGGTGGTCAACACCTGTGGCTTCATCGATGCTGCGGTGCAGGAGTCGCTCGAGGCGATCGGTGAGGCGCTGGCGGAAAACGGCAAGGTTATCGTCACGGGCTGCTTGGGTGCGAAGGGAAACGTGGTCCGCGAGGCGCACCCCAAGGTGCTGGCGGTGTCCGGTCCGCATGCGCTGGAAGAAGTGATGGAAGCGGTGCACACGGCGCTGCCGAAGCCGCACGATCCGTTCGAGGATCTGATTCCGCCTGGCGGGATCAAGCTAACGCCGCGCCACTATGCGTATCTGAAGATTTCAGAAGGCTGCAATCACCGCTGCACCTTCTGCATCATTCCGTCGATGCGTGGAGATCTGGTGAGCCGCCCGATTGGCGAAGTGATGCGTGAGGCAGAGGCTTTGGTCGGTGCAGGCGTGCAGGAACTGCTGGTGGTGTCGCAGGACACCAGCGCCTACGGGGTGGATGTGAAATATCGTCCCGGATTCTGGAGTGGCCGCCCGCTGAAAACCCGCATGACCGAACTGGCTGGCGCCCTGGGCAGCCTCGGGGCCTGGGTGCGGCTGCATTATGTCTATCCCTACCCCAGTGTGGACGACGTGATTCCGCTGATGGCCGACGGCATCATCCTGCCATATCTCGACATTCCGTTCCAGCACGCCAGCCCGCGCATTCTCAGGCTGATGAAACGCCCCGGCGCGGTCGAGAAGACCCTGGATCGCATCCAGTCCTGGCGTGGCGCAGTACCTGACCTTACGTTGCGCTCGACTTTCATCGTCGGTTTTCCCGGTGAAACCGATGCCGAGTTCGAGGAACTGCTGGCCTTCCTGAAGGACGCGCAGCTCGACCGCGTCGGCTGCTTCAAGTATTCGCCGGTCGAAGGTGCGGCGGCCAATGCGTTGCCTGATGCCGTTCCGGAAGAATTGAAGGAAGAACGCCTGGAGCGCTTCATGGAGGTGCAGGCGGAAATCTCGGCGGCCCGGCTCGATGCCAAGATCGGCCGTGAAATCGAGGTCATCGTCGATGAGGAGGACGAGGTGGGCACGCTCGCGCGCAGTCATGCCGATGCGCCGGAAATCGACGGCGTAGTCTACCTGGGGGGGGTGTTCGATCTGAAGCCGGGGACGCGTCTGAAGGTGCGCGTCGAGGAAGCTGACGAACACGACCTGTGGGCGACGCCTGTCTGAACCTGCCTCGCGGATTGTTTCAGGACAGCATCGAGATCAGGCGGTGGGGCCGGCGCCAGAACTTCCAGGCGTCGCGTGCCTGCAGGTGCAGTGCTTTGCCGTTGACCGGATCCAAGACGCGCAGGCCCGCTGGGCCGATTCTGCGCAGCATGCCCAGCAGCGGTACGAACCAGTCCGTCTCCAGTTCACGCAGCGCTTCGCGCCAGCCGCAGGCATCGCCGACTTGTCCGGAAGGGGTCAAGCCATCCAGCAGAATGATTGCACTCGATTTTAGCGACGGCGCGTCCAGTTGCGCCGGCAGCGCATGTACGTGCGCACTGCAGAATCCGCCAAGCGCCTGTGCTTCGGGATCCCGGGTGTAAATGGTTACGGGAAGCGTGGGGCTGGCGGCGGGCTGCTTGCCGCCCCCCCACAACCACAGCGAGTTCACCGGAAGTTCGCCGCGTGCCTCGCGCGCCTGATTCACCGGATGCTCGTGCAGCAGCATTTGCAGTTCATTCAATTGGGATCGGATCCGCATGGCGTCACTGCCTTGCGGCAGCAGCGGATCGATATCGCGTCCCACCGCGACCGACAAAGGCGTGGTGGTCAAGTTCGGGGCCACAGGAAATTGCAGGTACCAGCGTCGGGGGTGCAGGGCCTGCGGCCTGAGATCGTCGCCAAAATGCTGGCCGATGGCGTCAGCCAGGGCGTCGGCTTCCTCATGCGACAAGGACAGCGCATCGCAATTCGCCAGGACGATGCGGTCACGCATCAACCGCAGATGAACCGGGTCGGCCCGCAGCCAGTAGGCATCCCGGGCCTCGCCACCATCCGCTGCCAAGGTGATCGGAGCGAGCGGCCAGTCCTGTTGGCGTTCGATCCCCAGCGCCGTGCACAGGGCCGCTTCCACGCCCTCGGCCGGGCAGGGCTGACGGGTGCCACGCGCGAGCAGGGTTTGCAGCGCAGGCAGGCGCAGATCCGGCGCCGCCGCTTTCAGCAACTGTTTTGTCGGAAAAAGATGAGGAATGAGGAACAGCATCTGCCGAGTGTAGCAAAGCGGATTCGCTAAAATAACGGGCATGCGCCAGGCCTTTCATGAAATCAGCGTCCCCACCCGCGGCAAGGGCCTGTATGCGGTTACCCCGCAGGTCAGTGACTGGGTGGCCACGAGCGGCATCCGGCAGGGCCTGCTCACCCTGTATATCCGGCACACCTCGGCCAGCCTGCTGATTCAGGAAAACCACGACCCAAGCGTGCAAACGGATCTGGAACGCTTCCTGTCGCGGCTGGTACCGGAAGGCGACCCCATCTACGAACACACCCTGGAAGGCGCGGACGACATGCCGGCGCATGTGCGCGCGGCGCTCACGCAAACCCATCTGGCGATCCCGGTTGCCGGCGGGAGGCCGATGCTCGGCACCTGGCAGGGGATCTACGTCTTTGAGCACCGGCGTGCCGCCCAGACACGCAGCGTGGTGCTGCATCTGCTCGGCGAATAAGGCGGCTGTGGCATACTCGAACCCTTCATTCAGCGAGTCCTGTTTTGCTACCTTTTGAGCTTCTGATCGGCCTGCGCTACACCCACGCCAAGCGCCGCAACCATTTCATTTCCTTCATTTCCATCGTCTCCATGGCGGGGATTGCGCTTGGCGTGATGGCGCTGATCGTGGTGCTCTCGGTGATGAACGGTTTTCAGGAAGAGCTGCGCGCGCGCATTCTCGGCGTGGCGGCGCATCTGGAGATCAGCGGCCCGGGCGAACGCTTGCCAGACTGGCGCGGCGTAATGGCGCAGGCGCAACAGCACAAGGACGTCATATCCGGTGCACCCTATGTCAACGCGCAGGGCATGCTGGCCAACGGCGATATGGTGCGCGGCGCGATTATCCGCGGCGTGTTGCCAGAAATGGAAAGCCGGGTCGCCGACTTCGCGCAGTACATGCGGGCGGGACAACTGACCGACCTCAAATCCGGCGAATTCGGCATCATCCTCGGCGCTGATCTCGCGCGCGTGCTCGGTGTGTATCCCGGCGACAAGGTGGTGCTACTGACGCCGCAGGGGAATATCACCCCGGCCGGGGTGATGCCGCGCGTCAAGCAGTTCACCGTCACCGGCATTTTCGAGGCCGGCATGTTCGAATACGATTCCGGTCTGGCGCTGATTCATCTGCAGGACGCGCAGAAGCTGCTGCGGCTGGGTGAGGATGTGTCGGGGGTGCGGCTGAAGTTGGCCGAACTGTTCCGTGCGCCCTTTGTGACGCGAGATCTGTCGCAGAGTCTCACGGGCGATTATTACCTGGTTGACTGGACGAAAAGCCACGCCAACTTCTTCCGTGCAGTGGCGATCGAAAAGCGCATGATGTTTTTGATCCTGTTGCTGATCGTCGCCGTTGCCGCATTCAACATCGTCTCAACCCTGGTGATGGCGGTGACCGACAAGCAGTCCGACATCGCCATCCTTCGCACCCTCGGCGCGCGGCCTGGCTCGATCATGAAAATCTTCATGGTGCAGGGCACCTTCATCGGCGTGTTCGGCACCTTGCTCGGCGTGGCGAGCGGCGTGCTGCTGGCGCTCAATCTCGAAACCGTCGTGCCCATTATCGAGCGGATGGCCGGCATGGATCTGTTCCCGGCTGATGTGTATTACATCAACGAACTGCCGTCGAAACTCGACTGGAGTGAAGTTGGCCTGATCAGCGTCATTTCACTGCTTATCAGCCTGCTCGCCACGCTGTATCCAAGCTGGCGCGCCTCGCGCATCAATCCTGCGGAGGCGCTGCGCTATGAGTGAGGTCGTGTTGAGCTGCGCCGGGCTGGGCAAGGTATTCCGCCAGGGCAAGACCGATGTGCCGGTGCTCGGCAGCGTCGAGCTGGAAATCCAGGCCGGCGAATCGCTCGCCATCGTCGGCGCCTCGGGCTCGGGCAAGAGCACGCTCCTGCATCTGCTGGGTGGGCTCGACAAGCCGACGAGCGGGAAGATCACCCTGATGGGACGCGACCCCTTTGCGATTTCCGAGGCCGAGCGCAGCGACCTGCGCAACCGGGCGCTCGGTTTCGTCTACCAGTTCCACCACCTGCTGCCCGAGTTTACTGCACAGGAAAACGCCGCCATGCCGTTCCTGATCCGCCGCATGGACCGCGCCGAGGCGCTGGCGCGCGCCGCGGCCATCCTCGAGGAAGTTGGCCTCGGTCATCGCCTTGAACATCGTCCGGGCGAACTCTCGGGCGGCGAACGCCAGCGCGTCGCAATTGCCCGCGCGCTGGTCACGCAGCCCGCATGCATCCTCGCCGATGAGCCCACCGGCAACCTCGATCGGCATACCGCAGACACCGTGTTCGACCTGATGCGCGAGCTCAACCGCAAGCACCGAACCAGCCTCGTCGTGGTCACCCACGATGCGGAATTGGCGGCACGCATGGATCGCCAGATGCGGCTGGTCGACGGAAGCCTGCAACCGGTCTGAACCCCAGACGCGATGCGGTTCTTCCTCATCGCGTTCTGCCTCGGAGTGTGGCTATTGCAGCAGCAGCCTGTACTGCCGTCCGCGCGCTGGCTGGGTCTTCTGCCGCTGCTGCTGTCGGTGCTATGGCTGCCGACGGTCTCCCACCCCCTTGTCAAATTTGTCCGCCGCATGGGCATCGCGCTGCTGTGTGCGGCGCTCGGCTTTGCCTGGGCGGCCTGGCGGGCGGATGTGCGGCTGGCCGAACGCTTGCCAGTGCACTGGCAGGGGGTGGATATCGAACTGGTCGGCGTGATCTCCGATCTGCCCCGAGCCAACGCGCGCGGCGAACGATTTGTGTTCGACGTCGAACAGATGCTGAGCCCGAATGCGCCCCCTCTGCAGCGCGTGCAGTTGACCCGTTACTGGCCGCGCGATTCTGAAAATTTCGAAACCAGGATGCGGGCAGGGGAACGCTGGCAGCTGACCGTTCGTCTCAAGATGCCCTATGGCACCAGCAATCCGCACGGCTTCGATCTTGAAGCCTGGATGCTGGAACGCCGCATCAATGCCAGCGGCTATGTGCGCGAGATGCCTGCACCGCAACGCATCCAGGCGCAGGCCCATACCCCTGCCGCCTGGATCGCCGCGGCGCGCACAGCAGTGCGCGAACGCATTCTCACCACGCTGAGCGACGCGCCCTATGCCGGGGTCATCGCTGCGCTGGTTGTGGGCGATCAGCGCAGCATTCTGCACGACCAGTGGCGCGCCTTCACTCGCACCGGCGTCAACCACCTGCTCTCCATTTCCGGGCTGCATGTCACCATGATTGCAGCGCTTGCCGGCTGGCTGGTGGCGAGCGTCTGGCGGCGATTGCCGCGCCGTGCCGAACGTCTGCCCGCGCGCCAGGCCGGGCTCGTCGCGGCGGTGCTGGCGGCGTTCGGCTATGCGCTGCTGGCCGGTTTTCAGGTGCCGGCACAGCGCACATTGTTCATGCTGATCGTGCTGGCACTGGCCCTTTGGGGGCGGCGCGAGCCGCGGCCCTTCGGCGCGCTGATCGTGGCGCTCTTCGTCGTTCTGTTGATGGACCCGTGGGCCGTGTTGTCGGCTGGTTTCTGGCTGTCTTTCGGCGCCATCGCCGCGATCCTGTGGGTGAGCTTCGGCCGCGTCGCCCTTCCCGCCAAGCTGCGTGGATGGGTCACGGTCCAAGGCGCTGTCACGCTGGCGCTGGCGCCGGTGCTGTTCCTGCTGTTCCATCAGGTTTCGCTGATCTCGCCGCTGGCCAACGCGGTGGCGATTCCGCTGGTGAGCTGGCTGATCACGCCGCTGGCGCTGCTGGGTGTGCTGGTTCCGCCACTGTGGCATGTGGCGGCGTGGCTGATGGAATGGCTGGGCATGGGACTGGCTTGGGCGAGCCATCTGCCATTGGCGGTGGCTACTTTACCTGCGCCGGCCGGGTGGGTGACCGTGTTGGCATTGATCGGAACGGTCTGGATGCTGCTGCCACGCGGATTTCCCCTGCGCGTGCTGGGGCTGATGCTGTGGCTGCCGCTGCTGTTTCCGTTGCGCGATGCCATTGCACCCGATCACTTTCGTGCCGAGGTCATCGACGTCGGGCAGGGCACTGCCGTGCTGGTCCGCACTGCGAATCACGCGTTGCTGTACGACACCGGCGCGTCATTTGCCGACAGCGATTCCGGCGAGCGCATCATCGTTCCGTTCTTGCGTGCCTCAGGCGTCGGGGAATTGACCGGGCTGATCGTCACGCATGACGACAACGATCACAGCGGCGGCATGCGCTCGGTGCTGCGTGACATTCCGACCGGCTGGCTGTTGCATGGCATGCCTGCGAGCAGCCCGTTGCTTGAAGGTCTGCCGTTTGCGCGACGGTGCGTGCGCGGCCAACGCTGGAGCTGGGACGGCGTGCAGTTCGAGATGCTTAACCCCCGTTTTTCAGCCTATGCCGAAACCCGGCGCCGCGACAACGACTACAGCTGCGTGCTGCGCATCAGCAGCGGGCGCCACAGTCTGCTGCTGACGGCCGACGGCGAGCGGCGGACTGAACTCGAGTTGATCGAATCCGGCCAACTGGCCCCGGTTAGCGTGCTGCTCGCCGGCCATCACGGCAGCCTCACGTCGTCCATCCCGGAATTCGTTGCGGCGACCCGGCCCGAGTTTGTCGTCTTCACCCAGGGCTATCGCAACCGCTACGGCCACCCGCATCCCCAAGTGGTGGCGCGCTTTCGCGACATCGAGGCGCGTCAGTTGCGCAGCGATTCCGGCGGCCTGATCCGACTCGATTTTGGCGAAGCCGGGGTCGAGGCCTCACAATATCGGCCAACCCATCGCCGTTACTGGCAGGCTGATTTTTCGCAACCATGACTGAAGCCGCAAAACCCCGTTGTTTCGACTCGACCGATTTCGAATCCGCCCGGCAGGCGCTGGCCCGCGTATTGCCGGTGGCGGAAAACGATCTGCCCTGGCGTGCGCTGGAGCATGCGAGCCAGAAATTGGGGGCGAGCCATGCGTTCGCACACAGCGTCGGCACAGCGCTGATCGTGGCCGAACTGCGGGTGGGGGCGGATGCGGTGGCCGCGGCGCTGCTGCATGACTGCCTGGACGACGCCCCCGATTTCGACACCGCCTTCGGTGCCGCGGCGCGACTGGCCCGCGGGGTGGCCGCGATGGCACGCATCGAGGCGCTGGCGGCCAACGCCACCGACAAGCGCGTCGACCCGCATGCCCAGTTGGAGGCACTGCGCCAGATGGTCCTGGCGATGGTGGAGGATATCCGCGTGGTGCTGGTGAAGCTGGCCGAGCGCACCCATGCCCTGCGATGCGCTGCAAATCTGGATGATTCCGTCCGTGATGCACTCGGCCACCAGGCGCGCGAGCTGTTCGCTCCTTTGGCGAACCGGCTCGGCGTCTGGCAGGTCAAGTGGGAGATGGAGGACTGGGCATTCCGCTATCTTGAGCCTGACACCTACAAATCCATCGCCGCGCAGCTTGATGAGAAGCGCGCCGACCGTGAGGCCTATATCCAGGGCATCATCGAGCGCCTGCAGGCAGAGCTCGCGTTGCACGGCATCGAGGCCGAAGTCACAGGCCGCCCAAAACACATCGCCAGCATCGTCAACAAGATGCGGCGCAAGCGACTCAGTTTCGAGCAGTTGTACGACATTCGCGCGGTACGCGTGCTGGTGAAGCACGAGATCGACTGCTACACCGTGCTGGGGCTGGTGCACAACCTGTGGCAGCCGATCCCGGGCGAATTCGACGACTACATCTCGCAGCCCAAGAGCAACGACTACCGTTCGCTGCATACGGCCGTGATCGGCCCCGAGGAACGCGCGCTGGAGGTGCAGATCCGTACCTTCGACATGCATCGCCAGGCAGAGCTCGGCGTCGCCGCCCACTGGCGCTACAAGGAGGGCGGCAAACAGGACGCGCAGTACGAAGAAAAGATTGCCTGGCTGCGGCGCATCCTGGAATGGAAGGACGACGTCGCCGACAGCAGCGAATTCAGCGAACAGTTTCGGACCGAGCTGTTTCAGGATCAGGTCTACGTGCTGACGCCTCAGGGTCGGGTCGTTGCGCTGGATCGTGGCGCCACGCCGGTGGATTTCGCCTATACGCTGCATACCGATCTGGGGCATCGTTGCCGCGGCGCCAAGGTCAACGGCGCAATGGTGCCGCTCAACACTCCGCTGGACAACGGCCAGCGTGTCGAGGTCATCACCGCCAAGGAAGGCGCGCCGAGCCGGGACTGGCTCAACCCCGCGCTCGGTTATCTGGTGACGCATCGCGCGCGCTCCAAGGTGCGCGCCTGGTTCCGTCAGCGCGATGTCGGCGAGCAGGTGGGCCTCGGTCGCACCCTGCTGGAAAAGGAACTCAAGCGCCTGGGCGTGGTGGATGTAAATCAGGAAAAGCTTGCGCAGCGGCTCAAGTTCAACAAGGTCGACGAGTTTCTCGCCGCACTCGGCCGCGGCGACGTCGGGCAGCGCGATCTGGTCAACGCCCTGCAGGAGTCGGGCAAGGCCGTGCCGGCACTGGTGCCGACGGCCAAGCCGCGTACGCGCCCCAAATCAGGCAACCCCATCGTGATTCCGGGGCTGGGGGATGTGCCGTTGACGCTGGCGCGCTGTTGCAAGCCGCAGCCGCCGGATGCCATCGTCGCCTATACCACCGTGGGCCGTGGGCTCACCGTGCATCGCGCCGATTGCGCCAGTCTCAGGCGTGCCAATCCTGCGCGCATGATGCCGGCCGAATGGGTGCTCGATGCAGGCGCTGCATTCGAGGTGGACATTCTCCTCAAGGCCTTCGATCGGCAAGGCCTGCTGCGCGACATCTCGGACGTCATCGCCAAGGACAAGCTCGATGTATTGCGGGTCAATACCGAAACCCGCGGCGAGCTTGCGCACATGCAACTGAGCGTGCGGGTGCGCGAATTGCAGCAACTGTCCAGGCTGCTGGCACGCCTGCAGCACGTGCAGAACGTCATCGAAGTGCGGCGCGGGTGATTTTGCTTGATTGGCAGGATCTGGCGGTTATCTTGTATCTATGACTGAACCGGACGACTTCGAAGTGGATTTGTCGCCCCGTGCGGCGTGGTGGCGCAACTGGAGGGTGATGCTGCCGGTGTGGTGTGCAATCGGCGGTCTGGTGTGGCTGGGTCTGTATTTCAATGTCGATCGCAGCGTGATCGCCGGCACTGTAGTGGCCGTGGGGCTGCTCTCCAACGCCTTTGCCTGGCTGCTGGGCTTTATCGCGCTGGTGCCGGTGGTCGGACCGATCGTCGTCAAGGTGTTGTCGATCGGCTTCATCTGGCTGCTCAACGCGGTGGGCTACCTGGTCGCCTATATTGCCATCCGGCGCGGCTATTCAAAGGATGTGCTGACCTACCGTGGCCTCACGATCGCGGTCATCATCGGCATCGTCATCGGTTTCGTGCTGGGCAAGCTGCTTTAAACAGCAGCCAGAATCGCGCGCGCCAACTTCTGCAGCCCGCTGACCGACAGGTCATCGGTGTGGAAGCTCAGATGGCTGGGTGAGGGCGCGTAGTTGCGTGCCAGCGACTTGAAATAGGCCGGGTCGTAGTGCTGATCCAGCAGGGCGGCCACCAGTTCGGGCCATGCCTGCCGATTGGCCAGCGCCTGCCATGCGGCGATGGTCTCGCTCCCGCGCAACGAAACGAGAAAACCGAGCTGGCGGTTGATTGTTTCCGCGTCATGCAGAAAGTGTTCGTAATCCTCGGTCAACAACTGCACCCGCGCCGCCAGCGGCACTTCCAGTTGCAGGCAGGGGCTGGCGTGCATGACGGCGATCAGGGCATCGGGCACCCGCAGCGCGCCGATTTTCTTGCTTTCGGACTCGACAAATACCGGCCGGCCGGGATCAAAACCTTTCAGCGCGGCCCAGATGGCGCTCTCCAAGCTTTTCTGCGAGGGTTGGTCCTGGCCCGGCAGTGCCCCCAGCAGCGAGCCCCGGTGCGCCGCCAGCGCCTCGAGGTCGAGCACCTGGGCGCCTGCGTCAGCCAGCGCCTGCAGCAGGCGGCTCTTGCCGCTGCCGGTGGGGCCGGATACCACGCGGTAGCTGAACTGCGCCGGCAGGCGGTCGAGTTCGGCCACCACATGCCGCCGGTAGGCCTTGTAGCCGCCGTCGAGTTGCATCGCCGCAAAGCCGATTTTCTGCAGGATGTGTGTCATGGCCCCGCTGCGGCTTCCGCCACGCCAGCAATACACCAGCGGGCGGTATGACTTGGGCTTGCCGGCAAACCAGGTTTCCAGATGCTGGGCGATATTGCGCGACACCAGCGCGGCACCGACTTTTTTCGCCTCGAACGACGACACCTGCTTGTAGAGCGTGCCGACGCGCGCGCGCTCGGTATCGTCCAGCACCGGCAGATTGATCGCGCCGGGAATATGGTCTTCGGCATATTCGCCGGGGGAACGGGCGTCGATGATCTCATCGAAATCCGCGAGGTCAGTTACGGTGGCGGGCACGCTGGGTTCAACTTTCAGGGATGAAACACGGGATACAGGCTTCACGGCTGGGCATTTTCCCATGAGGGTGTGGGCGGCGGCAAAGGCGGGCAGGCTGTGGTTGCTGCTTTGCCTGGTGACAAACCGCGCCTGTGGGGCTGCGGTTCATGCGGTAGAGGGGTAAAAAAGGGGAAATCCAGGAAGGGCAGCAAGGCACGCTGCCTGCAGTGCAAACAAAACGACACAGGCGCGCGGAGCGCCCGAGGCGTTTATTGCGAAATGACTTTCAGCGTTGCGGGTTGGCGATCTTCAGAACGCCGGGCAGTCGTCTTGCGGCGGTCTGCCGAAACCTCGGGCGGCAACGCGGCATTGCGCGGGGCGACGCGACGGTCAAACAGACGTCGCTCCAGCGGAATGAATTCAACTTGGTAAACAGGAAGTGCCGACATCGGATTGCCCCTCGCTTGTCGAAGTTTCAACAATTATAGTTGATTTATCGACATGTTTTCAAGGGATTAATCGACCGATAAGCAGACAAGTTCGTCCGTTGGTCGCCTCCATACAACAGGTCAGTGCTGGGCGGTGCGCACCATGCGCTGCTTTTCACGCTGCCATTCACGGTCCTTTTCCGCCGCCCGCTTGTCGTGCTGTTTTTTGCCCTTGGCAAGGCCGATTTCGAGCTTGATGCGGCCTTTGACATAGTGCATATCGAGCGGCACCAGGGTAAAGCCGGCGCGCTCGGTCTTGCCGATCAGCTTGTTGATTTCGGCCGCGTGCAGCAGCAGCTTGCGCGAACGGGTGGGGTCGGGGTGGATGTGGGTGGATGCCGTCGGCAGCGGGCTGATGTGGCAGCCTATCAAATACACGGCGCCGTTCTTGACCACCACATAAGCCTCTTTCAGTTGCACGCGGCCGGCGCGGATGGCCTTCACTTCCCAGCCCTCGAGCATGAGTCCGGCCTCGAATTTTTCTTCGATGAAGTAGTCGTGGAAGGCTTTTTTGTTGTCGACGATGCTCATGGCTGACGGGCTTGCGTACAATTCTTGATTTTACAAGGCTTCAGTGTCCCATGGCGCGTGTGGAAAAAAGTGTGCTGGTGGCACACACCCCCGAACGCATGTTCGAACTGGTGGATCGGGTCGAGGATTACCCCGATTTTCTGCCCTGGTGCGGCGGCACCGAATTGAAACTGCGTGACGAGCATCGCACGATCGCGACGATTCACATTGCCTACATGGGCATCCGCCAGAGTTTCACCACGGAAAACAGCAAAACCCACCCGCGCGAGATGCGCATCACGCTGCAGGACGGGCCGTTTGCCGAACTGGAAGGCGACTGGTTTTTTACCCCGCTGGGCGATGACGCCTGCAAGATCGAGTTCCGGCTGCAGTACGTGTTTTCGAACCGGGTGCTGGAAACGGTTCTGGCGCCTGTCTTTAGCCACATCACCAATACTTTTGTCGACGCCTTCGTGCGCCGTGCGGACGAGGTGGTTGCCTTATGAACACAGCCAGTATCACCGTCGAAGTCGTTTATGCGCTGCCTGCGCAGCAACCGCTGCTGAGGATCCAGCTTGTCGAGGGCGCGACGGTGGAAGACGCCATTCGCGCATCCGGCGTGCTGGATGCACACCCTGAAATCGACCTCGCCAAAAACAAGGTCGGGATTTTCAGCAAACTGGTCAAGCTGGATGAGAAAGTGCGCGACCGCGATCGGGTGGAGATCTACCGTCCGCTGATAGCCGACCCCAAGGAGGTGCGCCGCAAGCGCGCGGAAGAGGGCAAGGTCACCAAAAAGGGCGGGGGGGACGCCGCGCCGGAGAAGGCCGCCGCCGCTGACGCTGCCGAGGAAACATAAGGCCTGCGGCCCAAAGCAAAAGGCCTTCCGGATTCATCCGGAAGGCCTTTTTGCTGAAGCAGAGTGACTCAGTCGCCGACTTTGAGCAGCGGGTAGTTCAGTTGGGCCAGGCCTTTCTTGGCATGGTCGCTGGCCAGCTTGGACTGCTTGATGACCGTGGCGCTGTCGCCTTTCTTGGCGGCTTCTTCGGCAGCCTTCAGCGCGTCGTCGGCGGTGGTCCACAGGGCGGTTTTGGACTTGGCTGTCTTGACGTCAGCCTGGGCAGCGGTGAGCGCAGCCTGCGCTTCGGCGCTGAGGGCGGGGGCCGCAGCGGCCTTGTCGGCCGGCTTGGTTTCCGTACCAGCACAGCCAGACAGACCCAGCAGGGCGGCGGAAGTCAGGGCAAGCAATAATTTGGACATTGTTTTATCTCCTCGTGTTGTGTGGCGTTCAGGGATCGGGCTGTCGAACCACGCGCCCTAGCAGGTTGAATGCTGACGCAAAGTTAGCTGCATCGCGCACCGGAGTCAACCGCCAGCGGCCTAATTGGATTGGTAGATTACGACCAAAAGTGGCTCTGGCAGGCTTCCGTTTGTGCGGTTCAGGGGCAGCCGCGTATAATTCCGCTTTGCGTTAAGGAAAGCCCATGCGTGTTCTGCAAAAAGCGCTGACGTTCGACGACGTTCTGCTCGTTCCCGCCCATTCTGCCATCCTCCCCCGCGAAGTCAGCCTGTCCACGCAGTTGACCCGCACGATCACCCTGAATCTGCCGCTGCTGTCCGCCGCCATGGATACGGTGACCGAAGCACGCCTGGCGATTGCGCTGGCGCAGGAAGGCGGCATCGGCATCATCCACAAGAACATGAATGCCGAAATGCAGGCCGCGCAGGTCGCCGCCGTGAAGCGCTTCGAGTCGGGCGTGGTCAAGGACCCGATCACCGTCGCGCCGCAGATGACGGTGCGCCAGGTGCTCGAAATCACCCGCGCCAAGCGCATTTCCGGCCTGCCGGTGATCGATGGCGGCAAGGTCGTCGGCATCGTCACCAACCGCGACCTGCGCTTCGAAACCAGTCTCGACCAGCCGATCGCCAACATCATGACCCCGAAAGAGCGGCTGGTGACGGTGAAGGAGGGCGCCAACCGCGACGAGGCGATGGCGCTGCTGCACAAGCATCGTCTGGAGCGCGTGCTGGTGGTGAACGATGCCTTCGAACTGTGCGGGCTGATCACCGTCAAGGATATCCAGAAGTCGAGCGAGCACCCGCTGGCATGCAAGGACGCGATGGGTCGTCTGCGCGTCGGTGCGGCGGTCGGTACCGGCGAGGGCACCGAAGAGCGCGTCGCCGCGCTGGTCGCCGCCGGGGTTGACGTGATCACGGTCGACACGGCGCATGGCCATTCCAAGGGCGTGCTCGAACGGGTGCGCTGGGTCAAGCAGAACTTTCCCGAAGTCCAGGTCATCGGCGGCAACATCGCCACCGCAGCGGCCGCCGCGGCGCTGGTCGAGCACGGCGCTGACGCCGTCAAGGTCGGCATCGGCCCCGGCTCCATCTGCACCACGCGCATGGTCGCGGGCGTCGGTGTGCCGCAGATCACCGCCGTGTCGAACGTGTCGGATGCTCTGGCGGGCAGCGGCGTCGGGGTCATCGCCGACGGCGGTATCCGTTATTCCGGCGATATTTCAAAGGCGTTGGCCGCCGGCGCAAACTGCGTCATGCTCGGCGGCCTGCTGGCCGGCACCGAGGAAGCCCCGGGCGAGATCGAACTATTCCAGGGCCGTTCCTACAAGTCCTATCGTGGCATGGGCTCCCTGGGTGCCATGCAGCAGGGGTCCAGCGACCGCTATTTCCAGGACACTGAAAAAAGCGCCGAGAAACTGGTTCCCGAAGGCGTCGAAGGCCGCGTGCCCTACAAAGGCAGCGTGCTGGCGGTGATCCATCAGTTGATGGGCGGCCTGCGTTCCAGCATGGGCTATCTGGGGGTCGCCACCATTACCGACATGCACGCGAAGGCCGAATTCGTCGAGATCACCGGCGCCGGCATCCGCGAGTCGCACGTGCACGACGTCCAGATCACCAAGGAAGCGCCGAATTACCGCGTCGAATGACATGAACGCACGCCGGATCATCGAGGCGTTGGTTCTTGCCGCAGGTATGGTGGCGGGTGCCTGGGTACTGGGACAGTCCCTGCTGCAATTCAAGCAGGCCGACCGCAGCGTCGAGGTCAAGGGGCTTGCCGAGCGCGAAGTCCCCGCAGACACGGCGATCTGGCCGATTTCTTTCGGCGAGGCAGACAACGACTTGCCAAGGCTGTACCAGACCCTGCAGGAGAAGAACGCGAAAATCGCGGCCTTCCTCCAATCCAGCGGCTTCAAACCCGAGGAAATCTCGGTTTCCGCGCCCTCCATCACCGACCGCCAGGCGCAGGACTACGGCAATGCCCAACTCGCCGAGCGCCTGCGCTACAGCGGCAAGTCGACGCTCACCGTCTATACCCGGCAAGTCGATCGCGTACGTGAGGCGATGGCACGCCTGGGCGAACTCGGCAAGCAGGGCATCGCGCTCTCCCCCGAGCAGTATGAAAACCGCACCCAGTTCCTGTTTACCGGCCTCAACGCCCTGAAGCCCGCAATGATCGAGGAAGCAACCAAGAACGCTCGCCTCTCCGCGGAAAAATTCGCCAAGGATTCGGACAGCCGTCTGGGCAAGATCCGGCGCGCCAACCAGGGCCAGTTCTCCATCGAAAGCCGTGACGCCAGTACGCCGCACATCAAGAAAGTGCGCGTGGTGTCATCGGTCGAATACAGCCTCGTCGATTAATCTTCATCGGGTATACCCGGCCAGCCATGCACCAGAAAATCCTCATCCTCGACTTCGGCTCCCAGTACACCCAACTCATCGCGCGGCGCGTGCGTGAAGCCGGCGTCTATTGCGAACTGCATCCCAATGACGTGACCGAGCAATTCGTGCGCGACTTCGCGCCGGCCGGCATCATTCTTTCGGGCGGGCCCAGTTCGGTTTATGAGGAGGAAACGCCGCGCGCGCCGGACGTCGTGTTCACCCTCGGCGTGCCGGTGCTGGGCATCTGCTACGGCATGCAGACCATGGCGGCGCAACTGGGCGGCCAGGTGGAGGGCGCGGCCAAGCGCGAATTCGGCTACGCCGAGATCCGCGCCCGCGGCCACACCGCGCTGCTGCGCGACATCCAGGACCGCGTCAACGACGAGGGCCACGGCCTGCTCGACGTGTGGATGAGCCACGGCGACAAGGTCACCGCGCTGCCGGACGGCTTCAAGGTGATGGCGAGCAACGCCGCCACGCCGATCGCCGCGATGGCCGACGAGGCGCGCCGCTTCTACGGCGTGCAGTTCCATCCCGAGGTCACGCATACGCTGCAGGGAAAAAACATTCTCAACCGCTTCGTGCGCGACCTGTGCGGCTGCGCGGGCGACTGGAACATGCCGGATTACGTCGACGAGGCGATCGGCAAGGTGCGCAGCGAGGTCGGCAGCGACGAAGTCATTCTGGGCCTGTCCGGCGGCGTCGATTCCTCGGTGGTCGCCGCGCTCTTGCATCGCGCCATCGGCCAGCAACTCACCTGCGTGTTCGTCGACAACGGCCTGCTGCGCCTGAACGAGGCGGAGCAGGTGATGCAGACCTTTGCCGACAACCTCGGCGTCAAGGTCATCCATGTCGATGCGCGCGACCGCTTCATGGATGCGCTCGCCGGCGTCACCGACCCCGAGCAGAAGCGCAAGATCATCGGCCGCGAGTTCGTCCACGTGTTCCAGGAAGAAGCTGAGAAACTGCCCAAGGCGAAATGGCTTGCGCAGGGCACCATCTATCCGGACGTCATCGAATCGGCCAGCGCCAAGACCAAGAAGGCGCACACCATCAAGAGCCACCACAACGTCGGTGGACTGCCCGATACGCTGCATCTCAAATTGCTCGAGCCGCTGCGCGAACTGTTCAAGGACGAAGTGCGCGAACTCGGCATTGCACTGGGTTTGCCGCATGACATGGTGTACCGCCATCCCTTCCCCGGACCGGGCCTCGGCGTTCGCATCCTCGGCGAAGTAAAGCGCGAATACGCCGACCTGCTGCGCCGCGCCGACGCCATCTTCATCGAGGAACTGCGGACGAGCGGCTGGTACGAGAAAACCAGCCAGGCCTTCGCCGTCTTCCTGCCGGTCAAGTCCGTCGGCGTCATGGGTGATGGCCGTACCTACGATTATGTCGTCGCGCTCCGCGCCGTCGTCACCAGCGACTTCATGACCGCCCACTGGGCCGAACTGCCCTACACCCTGCTCGGCAAGGTTTCCAACCGCATCATCAACGAAGTGCGCGGGCTGAATCGCGTCGTCTACGACATCAGCGGCAAGCCGCCGGCTACGATTGAATGGGAATGAGCGCGGGTGAATGCAGATTGGACAGGTCGGATATTGATCCGACTTAACTAGAAAGGAAAAAGCGATGGCAACTTACCAGGAATTGAAAGCGCAGGCGGAAGCGTTGTTGAAGCAAGCCGAGGTGGCGCGTCGCGCAGAGATTGCTTCCGTGGTCGCGGAAATTCAGGCGAGGATGAAGGAATTCGGAATCACCCTGGATGACCTCAAGGGCAGGGCCAAAAAGGCCAAAGCGCGTGCTGCCGTGGCTGCCAAGTACCGCAACCCTGTCACGGGTGAATCCTGGTCGGGTCGTGGTCGCACGCCGAAGTGGCTGGCGGAAGAACTGGCCAAAGGACGTTCCAAAGAAGCGTTTCTGATCAAGTAATCACGTAGTAAACGGGGCGTTTCTGCAGCACGGTTCAGCGGGTGCTCGAGCGCGTATCGGGTACCGTGTGTGACTTTATAGCCGGGCAGAAGTCAGTGTCCCGAGCCCGTTGATGACCATGCATGTGCGGCCCATGAAAACCGTTGCTGTCGTTGGAGGCGGCCCCGCCGGCCTGATGGCGGCTGAAATTCTGGCGCAAGGCGGCGTGCGGGTGGATCTCTACGATGCCATGCCCTCCGTCGGACGCAAGTTCCTGCTGGCCGGTGTCGGCGGCATGAACATCACCCATTCCGAACCCATCGCCCTCTTCCTCTCGCGTTACGGTGCGCGAGCACCTCTCATTGAACTGCTGTTCAAGGTCTTTTCCCCAACTGCGCTTGTCGAATGGATACACGGACTGGGGGTCGAAACCTTCGTCGGCTCATCGGGGCGCGTATTCCCCAACGACATGAAGGCAGCGCCGCTGTTGCGTGCATGGCTGCATCGCCTGCGCGAATCCGGGTTGCACTTCCATGTGCGGCATCGCTGGCTGGGTTGGGGCGAGGACGGCGCGCTGCGATTCGAGACCCCGCAGGGCGAGATTGCAGTCAAGGCCGACGCGGTGGTGCTCGCACTGGGGGGCGGCAGTTGGGCGAAGCTGGGATCGGACGGCGCGTGGGTACCGTTGCTGGCGCAGCGCGGGGTCGCGGTCGCGGCCTTGCTGCCGTCGAACTGCGGCTTCGATGTGGCCGGAGGCTGGAGCGAGCATCTGAAGAGCCGCTTCGCCGGGGCGCCGCTGAAAACCGTGGCGCTGCGATTCACCGATGCGGCCGGGGTTGAACACGAACGCAAGGGCGAGTTGATGCTGTCCGACACCGGCGTCGAGGGCGGCCTGGTCTACGCGCTGTCGGCGCCGCTGCGCGATACGGTCGCGGCGCACGGCGCAGTGACCGTGCAACTCGACCTGGCGCCCGATAAAACCCTGGAGCGGGTCATTTCCGAAGTCGTCCATCCTCGCGGTGCGCGTTCGCTGTCCAGCCATCTGCAAAGCCGCGCCGGGATCAAGGGCGTGAAGATGGCGCTGCTGCGTGAAATCCTGTCGGCGGATCAATTGAATGACCCGGTGACACTTGCACACGCGATAAAATCGCTGCCAATTATTTTGTATGCCCCGCGTCCGCTTGACGAGGCGATCAGCAGCGCAGGCGGCGTGCGCTTCGAGGCGCTCGACGAACACCTGATGCTGCGTGACTTGCCGGGCGTATTCTGTGCGGGCGAGATGCTCGACTGGGAAGCGCCCACCGGCGGCTATCTGCTGACCGCTTGTTTTGCCAGCGGCCGTGTTGCGGGGCAGGGCGCCTTGAATTACCTGAAAACTCACCATGCTGCGACTGACTGAACTCAAACTCCCGCTCGACCATCCGCCCGAGGCTCTGCGCGCGGCGATCCTGAGGCAGCTGGAGCTCGCGGACGATGATCTCGTCGACTTCAGCATCTTCAAGCGCAGCTACGACGCGCGCAGAAAGCACGCGCTGCTGCTGATCTACGCGGTCGACATCGAGGTGAGAAACGAGGCAGCGTTGCTGAAGAAATTCCGCACCGACCGCCACCTCGCCCCGACGCCGGACATGGACTACCAGTTCGTCGGCCAAGCTCCGGAGAACCTGGCGGAGCGCCCGATCGTGGTCGGCTTCGGTCCCTGCGGCATCTTCGCCGCCCTGGTGCTGGCACAGATGGGCTTCAGGCCCATCGTGCTCGAGCGCGGGAAGGCGGTGCGCGAGCGCACGCAGGACACCTGGGGCCTGTGGCGCAAGCACGTGCTCAATCCAGAATCCAACGTGCAGTTCGGCGAGGGCGGGGCGGGCACATTCTCCGACGGCAAGCTCTACAGCCAGATCAAGGACCCCAGGCATCTGGGCCGCAAGGTGCTGACCGAGTTCGTCAAGGCGGGCGCGCCGGATGAAATCCTCTACGTGTCGAAGCCGCATATCGGCACCTTTCGCCTGGTCGGCATGGTCGAGACCATGCGCCACGAGATCGAAGCCCTGGGCGGCGAGATCCGCTTCCAGCAGCGTGTCACCGACGTGCTGATCGAGGCGGGTCCGGCGGGGAAACGGATCGGCGGGGTGACGCTCGCCAGCGGCGAGACGCTCACCAGCCATCACGTCATCCTCGCACTCGGCCACAGCGCGCGCGACACGTTCGAGATGCTGCACAAGCGTGGCGTCACCCTGGAAGCGAAGCCCTTCTCCATCGGCTTTCGCATCGAGCATCCGCAGTCCCTGATCGACAAGGCGCGACTGGGGCCGAATGCCGGCAATCCACTGATCGGCGCGGCGGACTACAAACTGGTGCATCACGCGAAGAATGGCCGCGCCGTGTACAGCTTCTGCATGTGCCCGGGCGGCACGGTGGTGGCGGCGACCTCCGAGCCGAACTGCGTGGTAACCAACGGCATGAGCCAGTATTCGCGCAACGAGCGCAACGCCAACGCCGGCATCGTCGTCGGCATCACGCCGGAGGATTTTCCCGGCAAGGGCCCGCTCGCCGGCATCGAACTGCAAAGGCAGCTGGAAGCGCGCGCGTTCGAACTCGGCGGCGGCAATTACGACGCGCCGGCACAGCGAGTCGGCGACTTCCTCGAAGGCAAGCCTTCGACCGGGCTCGGCAGCGTCGCGCCCTCGTACAAGCCCGGCGTGCATCTCACCGATCTCGCCGCTGCGCTGCCGGATTACGCCATCGAGGCGATCCGCGAAGCGCTGCCGGCCTTCGACCAGCAGATCAAGGGCTTCGCGATGCAGGATGCGGTGCTGACCGGGGTCGAGACGCGCACCTCCTCGCCTGTGCGCATCACGCGCGGCGATGACTTCCAGAGCCTGAACGTCCAAGGACTCTATCCGGCGGGCGAGGGGGCGGGCTATGCGGGCGGCATCCTGTCGGCCGGCGTGGACGGCATCAAGGTCGCCGAGGCGGTCGCGCGGGACATGCTCGGGCTTGAAGCGGAGGGCTCGGGAGCCCGCTCGGGCCCGGGCTGCGGATACTGAGTTCTTGACGACGACCGTGCCAGTTGGCGCGGTTGTTACCCGGGGTCATCGGCATGCCGGGCCATGGTTTTTCGCATGCTGCGAAATTTCACTTGTCTTCCGTTCCATTGTTCAAGTAATATTGAAATATGGAAACGAAGACCGTCGTCACTGCCCTTTCCGCACTGGCCCAGGATTCCCGTCTGGCCATCTTTCGCACCCTGGTCCAGGCTGGCCCGGCGGGCCTCGCCGCTGGCAGGATCAGCGAACTCACCGGCATCGCGCCATCCTCGCTCTCCTTCCACCTGAAGGAGTTGTCGCACGCCGGCATGGTGAGTTCGCAGCAGGCGGGGCGCTTCGTCATCTATACCGCGAACTTCGCGACCATGAACGCGCTGCTCGGTTTTCTCACCGAAAACTGCTGCGGCGGCAATCCCTGCTCGCCGGTTTGCACTCCCGCTTGTTCGACTGACAAGGAACCCTCATGAAACGCCTTCACGTACACGTTGCGGTCGACGATCTGGCCGCCAGCATCAAGTTCTATTCCACGATGTTCGCCGCCGAGCCGACCGTGACCAAGGACGACTATGCGAAATGGATGCTCGACGATCCCCGCGTCAACTTCGCGATCTCGGCGCGCGGTGCCGCACCCGGCTTGAACCATCTGGGCGTACAGGTGGAGAGCGCCGATGAACTGGCCGAGATGAACACGCGCCTGCAGAAGCTGGAGGGCGAAGTGGTCGAGGAAATGGGCACCGCGTGCTGCTATGCAAAATCCGACAAGTACTGGGCGACCGATCCCACCGGCATCGCCTGGGAGACCTATCACACGCTCGACAGCATCCCGGTGTTCGGCGGGCCGTCGGCAGGCGGCTGCTGCGTGCCCGAGCCTGCGGTGGAAAAAGCCGCTTGCTGCACCCCGGCCCAGTCGGCGGCCGGCAGCTGCTGCTGAATTTTTTCATTCATCAAGGAACCCATCGTGGCTGACAAACCCTACACCGTGCTGGTGCTGTGCACCGGCAATTCCTGTCGTTCGCAAATGGCCGAAGTGCTGTTGAACCATGACCTCGCCGGCCAGGTGCGTGCGCTGTCCGCAGGCACCCGGCCGCAGCCCAAGGTGGCCGACGGCGCCATCGCCGCGCTGAAAGCCGCCGGTCTGAACACCGACGGCCTGCATCCGAAAGACATCGACGCGGTGATGAACGAGGACATCGACCTGGTGGTGACGGTGTGCGACAACGCCAAGGAAGCCTGCCCGATCTTCCCCAAGCCGATCCCGGCCATCCACCTGCCTTTCCACGATCCGCACGGCGAGCCGCTGGAAAGCTTCCTCACGGTGCGCGACGACATCCGCACCCGTCTGGTGGCCGCCGTGCGCGAGAAGCTCGGCCTGCAAACAGCTGCTGCCTGAATCGACGAGACGCTGCCATGGCCGAACCGGTCTTCAATGTGTTGTACCTGTGCACCGGCAATTCGGCGCGCTCGATTCTGGCCGAGTCGCTGCTCAACAATCTGGGCAAGGGGCGCTTCCGGGCGTTCAGTGCGGGCAGCCATCCGGCCGGGCAGGTCAACCCGTATGCGCTGGAGTTGCTGGAGAAAAATAATTTCCCCACCGATGAACTGCGCAGCAAGCCGTGGGACGAATTCGCGCATGCCGATGCGCCGCGCCTCGATTTCGTCATCACCGTGTGCGACAAGGCTGCGGGCGAAGTATGCCCGGTGTGGCCGGGGCAGCCGATGACCGCGCACTGGGGCATCCCCGACCCGGCTGCGGTCGAAGGCAGCGACGAGGTCAAGCGTCATGCCTTCGTCGATGCGATGAGCCAGTTGCAGCGTCGTGTCTGCATGTTCGTTAGCCTGCCGTTCGACAAACTGGAACGCATGAAGCTGCAGCAAGCCGTGCGCGAGATCGGGAAGACGGCATGATCGCACCAGCTTTAATGGAGTTCGCTCGATGAGCGCCCAGTGTGAAGTGACCAGCAAGCGCGCTGCCGGCGCGCCGATGAGCGTGTTCGAGCGCTGGCTCTCGCTGTGGGTGGCGCTGTGCATCGTCGCCGGCGTTCTGCTCGGCCAGCTGTTCCCTGCGCCGTTCCAGGCGCTGGGGCGCATGGAAGTCGCGCAGGTGAACCTGCCGGTCGGCATTCTGATCTGGATCATGATCATCCCCATGCTGATGAAGATCGACTTCGGCGCGCTGCACCAGGTGAAGTCGCACTGGAAGGGCATCGGCGTCACGCTCTTCGTCAACTGGGCGGTGAAGCCATTTTCGATGGCGCTCCTGGCGTGGCTCTTCATCCGCCACTGGTTCGCGCCCTACCTGCCCGCTGAACAGCTCGACAGCTACGTCGCCGGCCTCATCCTGCTGGCCGCCGCACCTTGCACCGCGATGGTGTTCGTGTGGAGCCGCCTCACCGGCGGCGACCCGTATTTCACCCTGTCGCAGGTGGCGTTGAACGACACCATCATGATCTTCGCCTTCGCGCCCATCGTCGGCCTGTTGCTCGGGCTGTCGGCGATCGTGGTGCCGTGGGACACGCTGTTCACCTCGGTGGTGCTGTACATCGTCATTCCGGTGATCCTGGCGCAGGTCTGGCGCAAGCTGCTGCTGAAGCGGGGGCAGGCGGCGTTCGACACCACGCTGGCCACGCTCGGCCATCTGTCCATTCTCGCGCTGCTCGTAACCCTGGTGCTGCTGTTCGCCTTCCAGGGCGAGCAGATCATCGCGCAGCCGCTGATCATCGCGCTGCTGGCGGTGCCGATCTTGATCCAGGTGTTTTTCAACTCGGGTCTCGCCTACTGGCTGAACCGCAAGGTGGGCGAAAAGCATAGCGTCGCCTGCCCGTCGGCGCTGATCGGCGCCTCCAACTTCTTCGAACTGGCGGTGGCGGCGGCGATCGCGCTGTTCGGCTTCCAGTCGGGCGCGGCGCTCGCCACCGTGGTCGGCGTGCTGATCGAAGTGCCGGTGATGTTGCTGGTGGTGAAGATTGTGAATCGCAGTAAGGGGTGGTATGAAAGCGGTCTGCCCACGCGGCAGGCCTGATCCATTTCACTGAAAATTCACCATGCACAAAACGCTGATTGCACCCCTTGTTTTCGCGGGCCTGCTGGCCTTCCCCCTGACGCTGGCCGCTGAGGAAGACACGCGGGTCGCGGTCGACATGCCGGCGATGATGCGAACCCACATGCTCGCCAACATGCGCGACCATTTGCTGGCCATCCAGGAAATCCAGAGCCGGCTGGCCGCCGGCGAATACGATGTCGCCGCCGACATTGCCGAAAAGCGTCTCGGCATGAGCTCGCTCGGAACCCACGGCGCCAGCCACATGGCCGGCTTCATGCCGAAGGGCATGCAGGAGACCGGCACCGCCATGCACCAGGCCGCCAGCCGCTTTGCCGTTTCCGCCCAGGAAACCGCCGTCACCCGCGACCTGCCCCGTGCCCTCGGGGCCCTGAGCCGGGTAACCGCACAATGCGTGGCCTGCCACGCCGCCTATCGACTGAAATAAGGAAAACCACATGCGACTATTTTTTGCTCCGCTGCTGTTCGTCCTTGCGCTGGCCGCACCTGCGGCCCACGCTTTCCAGCCCCGGGCCGAAAAGGTCGTCGACAACGTCTACGCCATCGTCGGCCCGCTCGGCCAGCGCAGCGCCGAGAACGACGGCCTCAACGCCAACTTCGGCTTCGTCGTCACGCCCACGGGGGTGATCCTGATCGACTCCGGCGCCAGCCTGCTGGGAGCAAAAAAGATCGAAGCCGCCATCGCCAAGGTGACGAAGCAGCCGGTGCGCTGGGTCGTCAACACCGGCAGCCAGGATCACCGCTGGCTGGGCAACGACTATTTCGCCGGCAAGGGCGCCGAGGTCATCGCCATGAGCCGCACCGCCGCCACCCAGGCCGAGTATGCCGCGCAGCACATGGAAGGCTTGACGCGTTTTCTCGGCAAGCGCATGCAGGGCACGAAGCCGCTGCCTGCCTCCAAAATGCTGGCGGGCGAGTCGGCCACGCTGGAACGGGGCGGCGAGACGCTGCAACTGACCTACACCAATGCCCATTTCCCGGGCGATGCCTGGGTCTGGTTGCCGAAGCAGCGCGTGGTGTTCAGTGGCGACCTCGTCTACGTCGACCGCCTGCTCGGCGTGCTGCCGTGGTCGAGCGTGAAGAACGGCCAGCAGGCCTTCAAGGCGCTGGCCGCGCTGAAGCCCGCGCGCATCGTTCCGGGCCACGGCCGGGTGTGCGACCTGGCGCAGGCGCAGCGCGAGACGGGCGACTACTACGACTTCCTGGCCGACAAGGTGGGCGCGGCCGCGCGCGAGATGGAGCCGCTGGCTGAAACGCTCGACCGCTATTCTGACCTGCCTGCGTTCCGGCATCTGGACAACTACGAAGGCCTGCACCGCGGCAACATGAGCCGCGCGTTCACCCAGTTCGAGTCGCAGTAATGTTCGACGCCTTCGCCCGCCTGCTGGTCTTCGACCTTGCCGGCTTGGCGCCCGACACCCCGCTGGGCGCGGCGCTGCACTTCTTCGTCATGGACGTGGCGAAGATCCTGGTGCTGCTGACGACGGTGATCTACCTGATGGGCTGGCTGCGGGCGCTGCTCACTCCGGAGAAGGTGCGCGCGATGATGCGCGGCCGTTCCGGCCCCGGCGCACGCCTGATGGCGGTGGGCCTGGGCGCGGTGACGCCGTTCTGCTCGTGCTCGTCGATTCCGCTCTTCATCGGCTTCGTCGAGGCCGGTATCCCGCTCGGCGTGACGCTGTCCTTCCTGATCGCGAGCCCGATGGTCAACCAGGTCGCCGTGGTGGTGCTGGCCGGGGTCATCGGCTGGCAGATGACGCTGATCTACGTGGTGACCGGGCTGACCGTCGCTTTCGTCGGCGGCTACGTGCTGCAGGCCTTCAAGCTGGAACGCTGGGTCGAGGACTACGTGTGGAAAATCCACATGGGCGAGGCGGCGCTGCAAGAAGAACGCGACAACAGCCTGCGCGCCCGCCACGACTATGCCTGGAACGAGGTGCGGCAGATCGTCGGCCGCATCTGGAAATACGTGCTCATCGGCGTCGGCATCGGCGCCGTCATCCACGGCTATGTGCCGGAAGACTTCGTGGCAAGGATCGCGGGCGACGGTAGTGTGCTGTCCGTGATCGTCGCGGTGCTGGTCGGCGTGCCGATGTATTCCGACGCGGTTGGCATCATCCCGGTGGCCGAGGCCCTGCTCGGCAAGGGCGTGCCGCTCGGCACCGTGCTGGCGTTCATGATGGCGGTGATCGCCCTGTCGCTGCCGGAGATGCTGATCCTGCGCAAGGTCGTCAAATGGCCGCTGCTCGGCCTCTTCGCCGCCTACCTCGCCACCGCCTTCGTGCTGGTCGGCGTTCTGTTCAACAGCCTGAGGAGTGTCATCGCATGAGTACCGACCTGCATCCTTCCATCGTCGCCCTGGTGTCCTTGGCGGCCAATGTCGCGTCTAATCATCCCGGCCAGGGCCTGTGCCAGATCGAGCGCCTGAAGGGCTACGGCGTGTCGCGCGAGCAGATCGACACGGTGATCGAGATTGCCCGCCACATCCGCGACGAAACCGCGCAAAAGCTCGACGCCAAATTTGACGAGGCCTACGCGGCCCATTACCCGTGGGCGGCCGATAAACTCGCCGGCATCGCGGTGGCGGAAAGCGGCGCCTGCTGCACCCCCACGTCTTCCGGAAAATCGTGCTGCTGAAAGGAGTCCGATCATGACGATAAACGAACACGACCAGATCCGCCAGCAGGTGCGCGACGCCTACGGAGCGGTGGCGCGCGCCGAATCCAGCGGCTGTTGCGCGTCGAGCACAGGATGCTGCGCGCCCTCGGACCAGGACGTCGCCGAGCTGCTGTCGCGCGGCATCGGCTACAGCGCCGAAGAGACGGCGGTGGTGCCGGAAGGTGCCAACCTGGGCCTCGGCTGCGGCAACCCGCAGGCCATCGCAGCGCTGAAGCCGGGCGAAACCGTGCTCGACGTCGGCAGCGGCGCGGGCTTCGATGCCTTCCTCGCCGCGCGCCAGGTGGGCGCGAGCGGCAGCGTCATCGGCGTCGACATGACCCCCGACATGGTTTCCAAGGCTCGCGCCAATGCGGCCAAGGGCGGCTACGCCAACGTGGAATTCCGCCTCGGCGAGACCGAGCATCTGCCGCTGGCCGACGCCACGGTCGATGTCATCATCTCCAACTGCGTCATCAACCTGTCGCCGGACAAGGCCCAGGTGTTTCGTGACGCCTGGCGGGTGCTGAAACCGGGTGGCCGGCTTGCTATTTCCGATATCGTCACCACCGCCCCGCTGTCGGAAGCGATGCAGCAGGAGGTCGCGCTCTACACCGCCTGCGTGGCGGGCGCGGCCAGCGTCGACGCACTCACGGCGATGCTCGCGGAGGCGGGCTTCGCCGACATCCGCATCGCCCCCAAGGACGCCAGCCGCGAATTCATTCGCCACTGGGCGCCCGGCCGCGGGGTCGAGGATTTCATCGCCTCGGCGACCATCGAAGCGGTCAAGCCGAAAAACCTTTAAGGAGAATCAGGATGAAAGACATCAAAGTGCTCGGCAGCGGCTGCGCCAACTGCAAGACCACGCTGAAGCTGATCGAAGAGGTCGCACAGGCGCGCGGCGTGCAGGTGAAGCTGGAAAAGGTCGAGGACATGGCAGCCATTCTCGGCTACGGCGTCATGTCGACCCCCGGCGTGGTGATCGACGGCAAGGTGGTGCACGCCGGCGGCGTGCCGGATCGCAAGACGATCGAGGGCTGGCTGTGACGGGGAAGCGTGTCGTATGCAGTCGCTTTTAGTAGGCCTGGATGGTCCGAAAATACCCACACAGGGCATGAAACTATTGTTATTTTACGAACCCTAACTTCCATGAGTGGTTTTATGCCAGCGATGCTGCTGGAAGCCAAACTGAAATACTTGAAGTTGAAAAGGAGATTTGCCCATGAACGCACTTCGTAGAAACGTACTCAAAAGCGCCGCAGGCGCCAGTGCCGTGGCGGTTGCCGTGGCTGCCGGCCTGCTGAAGCCGACCCAGGCGCTGGCCGCCTGGAACAAGGCTGCATTTGAAGCCAAGAGCGTCGGTGACGCACTCAAGGGCATTGGCGTATCCAGCCCGGCCGACAGCAAGGACATCACCATCAAGGCACCTGACATCGCCGAAAACGGCGCCGTCGTGCCGGTCGAAGTCTCCAGCGGCATTGCCGGCATCACCAGCATCGCCATCCTTGCCGAGAAGAACGGCCAGCCCCTGGTCGGCACCTTCGGCATGTCCGGCGGCGCTGAAGGCTTCATCTCCACCCGCATCAAGATGGGCCAGACCTCGCTCGTCCGTGCCGTTGTCAGTGCAGGCGGCAAGACCTACACGGCGGCCAAGGAAGTGAAAGTCACCATCGGCGGCTGCGGCGGTTAAGCCCCTGCGTCCCCGACACCCCCCATTCATATTCAGGAAAGGAAAGCCAAATGGCTGAACCCATGCGTATCCGAGCCACCATGGCCGGTGACGTCGCCGACGTCAAAGTGTTGATGAACCACCCGATGGAAACCGGTACCCGCAAAGATGCGAAGACCGGCCAGTTGATTCCCGGCCACTACATCACCGAAGTGACCGCGACCCTCAACGGCAAAGCCGTGCTGAATGCTGAAATCGGCCCCGCCGTGTCCAAGAACCCCTTCCTCGGCTTCAAGGTCAAGGGCGCAAAGGCCGGCGACAAGGTTGTCGTCAGTTGGGTGGACAACAAGGGCGACAAGAACAGCACCGAGGCCGCCATCGGCTGAGCTTGCTGCATGGCTCCACCGGGATTTTTTGCGGGTCTGTCCCGATAAAGATCCGGTGCGTGCTGTGACAGGCAATCGCCTACAGGCGGATTGCCGGCCCATGATGCAAGGTCATGGGCTTGTTCACGCGCCTCTCCAGGGTGTTGCCGACAATGCCCAAGCGTGGCGGGCGTACACTCGGCGACCGAGAATCAGGCACAGCGTGATGCCCTGCGATCTCAACGGGATGACTATGATGAGTAGCGTAAGTCCATCATTTTCAGTGAGTACGCCATGCCCAGTTTCCGCTGTATCGTTGCTGCCACCGATTTTTCCGAATGCTCCGCATGGGCGGCGCGCCGTGCCGCCCGCATTGCCCAACAGCACCATGCCGAGATGCACCTGCTGCACGTGGTGCGTCCGCTTGATCTATATGCCGGCCTGACGCTGGGCCCGGACGAGTTCGGCCAGCAAGACCAGGATTTGCAGCGGGAGGAGCAGACCCGGGTCGACGCCATGGCATTCAGCCTGTCCGGCGAGTTTGGCATTCGCATCCACCCCGTTACCCGTCTTGGCCGGGCCCATACGGAAATCGCCGCTTACGCCCAGTCGGTGTCTGCCGATCTGATGGTGGCTGGGGCACGCGGCGAGCACACGCTGAAGGACCTGATACTCGGGTCCACTGCGTCGCGCCTGCTTAGAGTGGCCGCCTGCCCGGTGCTCATTGTCAAAAAGGCGGCGGATGAGGCTTATCGCAAGGTGTTGGCACCGGTGGACTTTTCCCCGGTATCGGCGGCGGTGGTCAGCCATGCGATCAGTCTCGCCGATGGTGCGCACGTGGAAGCCCTGCACGTATTGGGAAGCGAGGTCGAGCAGCGTTTGCGCAAGGCGAAGTTTGTCCGGGTAGACATCACGGATTGGCTCACGCGCCTGCGCGCCGATGCCGAAAAACAGCTGGATGCACTGCTCGGGCCTGTCGAAAAAGGTGCGGCAGTCGGGCGTTTGGTCCAACCAGGCTTTCCCCCCGCCGCGATCTGCCAGCGCATCGAGGATCATGAAGCCGATCTTGTCGTCCTCGGCCGACATGGGCACGGCATCGGCTTGCAGGAATGGATGCTGGGCAGCGTGAGCAAGGACGTCGCTTTTGCAGTGGAGTGTGACGTGCTGTTGATCGGTCCCAGCGGATCCGCTTGACCTGGAGTGTTTTGATGGCCAGCGCCCCGCGTTCCCGCTTGTGGCGGGTACGGTTTCCGCTGGCTGTTTTCATGCTGATCGCGCTGGCAGGCTGTGCGCCCGCGCGGCACTATGAAGCTGTGCTCGTGCTGCAGGATTTTGCTTCCGGTCCAGCCGATTCATGGCTCAAGCAAAAGACGCCCGAGCCGATTCGACACGCGCTTTCCTACACGGTGGCGGGGCGGGTGCATCACGCCGATCTCTATCTGCCAGACGCGCTGGAAGGCTGTGGCATGCCGGATCAAAAGCCCGCTTCGCGCTGTCCGCGCGCTGCCGTGGTCGCCGTCCCCGGCGCAGTGCCGCTGGGCAAGGACGACCCGCGCCTGGTGGCGTTCGCCACCACCTTGGCACGCGCCGGATTCGCGGTGCTCGCACCGGAGATCGTGGGCTATCGGGAATTGCGCATCCGGCCTGCGGATGCGCAGGACATCGCCGACGCCTTCACCTATGTGGCCAGCCGCCGGGAGCTGGCCCCGGACGGTCGCGCCGGAATGTTCGCTTTCAGCTACTCGGTGGGGCCCGCGCTGCTGGCGGCGCTGCAGGACGATATCCGCAACAGGGTGCGCTTCGTCGTCGGGGTGGGCGGCTATCACGACTTGCGGCGCGCCATGCGTTTCTTCACCACCGGCTGGTTCGACCATGACGGCCACTCGCAGCGCATCACGCCTGACGATACCGGCCGGATGGTGCTGGCCTATTCCAGCCTGGACTACCTGGAGAACGAGGCCGACCGCGACGTGTTCGACCGCATGGTGGCAGAGCGCACGCGTACCCCCGATATCGACCTGTCGCCGCTCGCCGGAAAATTGAGCGAGGGCGCGCGTGCGGTGTATGACCTGGCCGTCAACGACGACCCCGCTCGGTTTGACGCGCTGTTCGCGCAGTTGCCCAGTCGCATGCGCGCGGATATCGACCAGCTTGACCTCGCGCGCCACGACCTCCGGCCGCTGAAGGCGCGGCTGATCCTGGTGCATGGCTTCAACGACAACCTCATTCCCTGGCCTGAAAGCCAAGCGCTTGCGGCCGCCGTTCCGGAGGGTCAGGCCCGTGTGTTCCTCATACAGCGGGTCCTCGGACATGTCGATCTCAGTGCGCCTCGTGTCTTCACGTGGCGTTTCTGGCGTGAGGATTTGCCCGACCTGTGGCGGCTGTGGCGTGTGATCGACCTGCTGCTGGCCGAGCGGGAGGCGGACGCATGAGTCTGCAAGCGTCCACCCGCCGGGCGCTCGGCCTGTGGCTGCTGGCAGCTGTCCTGGCCGGGATCGCCTGGTCGCTGCCGCCGATCGCGCAGCCGCCCGCCTATCACGATTTTGCCGATCAGCGCGCTTGCTGGGGGCTGCCCAATTGCCTCGATACCACCTCCAACGCCCTGTTCATCCTGGCGGGGGCATTCGGCCTGATCTTCGTGCAGCGGGGGCAGGGCGTCTGGCGCGATCGGCGCGAAGCCTCGCTTTACCGGCTGACCTTTTTTGCCATGATCCTGGTCGGTTTCGGCTCGGGCTATTACCACCTCGCGCCCGACAATGAGCGGCTGCTGTGGGACCGCCTGGCGATGATGCTGGCGTTCATGGCCTGGTTCGCGGCCATCGTGTCAGAGCGCGTGAGCACGCAGGCCGGACTGCGGCTGCTGCCGCTGTTCGTCGCGGTCGGTCTCGGCAGTGCGGCCTGGTGGGGCTGGAGCGAGGCGCATGGAATGGGCGACCTGCGGCTCTACCTGCTGATGCAGCTCATTCCCATGCTGCTGATTCCGCTGCTGCTGTGGCGCTACCCGCCGCGATACAGCGGAGACCGCGGCATCCTGGCTGTCCTCGGGCTGTATCTGCTGGCCTTCATGTTCGATCTGAGCGACCGCCCGGTATTCGCGCTGACCGGCGGGTGGGTGAGCGGGCATACGATCAAGCACGTGATCGCTGCGCTGGCCGTGCTTGCGATGGTGCGGCACCTGCAACGGCGCCGGGCCTGCTGAAGCCGGGATGAAATCAGGGAATCACAAATGAATAAAGGGCTTGGCCGAAGCCAAGCCCTTCATGTGTATGGTGCCGGCGATCGGAATCGAACTGACGACCTTCGCATTACGAATGCGCTGCTCTACCAACTGAGCTACGCCGGCGAAAAACAGCGCGCATTATAGCGGATTCAACTGCGCCTGTGACCGCCTACAGCGCGGCTTTCAGACGGGAAATCACCTTGTCCTTGCCGATCAGTTCCAGCGTGGCGTCGATCGCCGGTGTCTGCGGTTCGCCGGTCACCAGCACCCGAACCGGCATCGCCAGCCTGGGCATCTTGAGCCCATGGGCGGCCAGGGTTTCCTTGAATGCGGCACTGATCGCGCTGCGCTCCCAGGTCAGCGCCTCGAAGCGGTTTGCGAGATCGGCGAGCGCGGGCAGCACCTCGGGCGTGACGTGCTGCGCCAGCAGTTCGGGCGTGGGGTGCAGGGTGCGGTAGAACAGCGTGGCGGCGTCGCCGAGTTCCTCGATGGTTGCGGCCCGCTCCTTCACCAGCGCGCAGACCGCAGCGAGGTCGGGGCCGTCGTCCGGATTGGCGCCGTTGCGGACGAGGAAGGGGCGTGTGA
>JAABQU010000098.1 GCA_011391285.1 Thiobacillus sp. | reverse complement strand
TTCAGGTCGGGCGCGGGCAGGGTGCGGGCGGTGTCAAGCGCGGTGCCTGTCTGTGCGGCATCGCGGCAGGCATCCAGCGCGGCGAGCAGTTCCTGGCCGCTGCGGGTATCGTCGTCCCATCCCGTTTGCATGCGGCCGCAGAACAGCAGCGCCGGCACGTACTGCGCCGGCTGTCCCAACTGGTCGGCGAGCGCGACGTAGTGGCGGGCGTGTTCGGGATGCCGGGTGAGCTCCAGCGAATGCAGCTTCACCCACGGCCGGCCGGCGGGGATGTCCTCGACGAAGGGGCGCGCCGCCAGGCAATGCGGGCACGTCAGCGACCAGAAGAAATACAGGTGCACCTCGGGGCGGCCGTCCGGCCCCGGCTCGATCCAGGCCGTATCGGCTGCGGCGCACGGCGCCAGCAGGCTCAGCAGCAGCACCGTGAAGCCAATAGCCCGGACAAGCCAGGCGTGAATCAGGGGCTCAGCGCCTTCGGGGCGGGGTGGCAGTCGGTTTGCGTTCATGGCGAGCGGGGGTGCCTGGCGGAATACCCAGGTTTCAGTATGGCCGAAGCTACAATTTTGCGCATGGACACCCTGACCCGCTACGACGAACTTCCCTACGACAGCCTGCCGTTGCCCGAAACCCAGCCGGATTTCCTGGCGGCGATGGCGAAACTGCACGGTTTCGACGCGCCCGACCCCGAGCGTTCCCGGATTCTGGAGCTCGGCTGCGCGCAGGGCGGAAACCTGATTCCGCTGGCGTGGCGCTGGCCCGAATCCGAGTGCGTGGGCGTGGAGTTGTCGCGGGTACAGGCCGAAGCCGGGGCGGCCTTCGTCGCCGCGTTGGGTGCGCGCAACGTCCGCATCGTGCATGGCGATCTGGCCGCGTTGCCGGAAGACCTCGGCGCGTTCGACTACATCATCGCCCATGGCGTGTTCTCCTGGGTGCCGCCGTCGGTGCAGCAGGCGCTGCTTGAGGTCTGCCGCCGCCATCTTGCTGCGCACGGCATCGCCTACATCAGCTTCAACGTCGCGGCCGGCTGGCAACGCCTGCAGCCGCTTCGCAACGCCCTGCTCGAGCGCACCCCAGCCGACCTGCCTGCCCCCGAACGGTATCAACACGCCTTGCGGGTTCTGGACGAACTGGAAGTGGAGTGGAACGACCCGTTCCTCCTCAAGGAGGTCGCTTATCTCAAGACGGCTTCACCCTCCTATCTGTTCCATGAATACCTTGCCGAATTCAACGCACCGATGCGCTTCGGCGAATTCTCCGCGCAACTGGAGGCGTACGGCCTGCGCTATGTCGGCGAGGCCGGCCCGCGCAGCGCCGTGGTCGAACTCGACGACGCCTGGGGCCTGAGTCCGGAGGGTATGGCGGGGCGTTGGCTGGACGCCGAGGCGGCGCTCGACGATGCGCTTGCCATCCGTTTCAGGCGCGCGCTGATTGCGCGTGCCGATGCGCCATGCGCCCAGCCGCCACGTGCGGAAGCCTTGAGCGCGCTGAGTTTTTACGCGGACTTGCGCAGCGAAGAGGCGATCGACATGGAGGACGTCACGGAACAGCCTTTCATCAATCCTGCAGGCAATATGTTTCCCGTTGCACAACCGCTGATGAAGGCGGCAGCGATGGTGTTGTCGGAGACGTATCCCGGCGAGTTGACCCATGCAAAGCTGCTGAGCGCGGCACGACAACTGATGGCAGATTATGGTGTGCCGGAAAACACTGATGCAGCGGGCTACAACGATGCCTTGTTTCAACTGGTGATCACCCACGGCGTGATGCCAACCGTATGGAGCCCCTCCTTTGCTGCCGAGCCGGGCGCGCGCCCGGTTGCGCATGCCCTGGCCCGCCTGCAGGCCGGCACGCCCGGATGGGTGGTCAGCGGGGCGCGCCATGTGGCGATCGACCTGGATCCGGCAGGCCGGATCTTGCTGGGACTGCTGGATGGCCATCACACGATCGACGAACTGGCGGTCGCCATGCAAGGCGTTCTGGCCGAAGCTGGTCTGACATTGCCATCGGAAACCGTTGCTGAATTGACGCACCGGCAATTGTGGCTGTTTGCGCGGCAGGGACTGATGACAGCGTCAATCGAGTGAAATCGCCTGCCATGGGGCGTCCTGTCTGGCATGGCGCCAGCGCCCATTTCCACAGCTGGGCAACCGTGAGCCTTGCCCGCATTTTTGCCCGATCCCTGCCCACCCCCTAAAATGAATTGACGATCTTCTTCGCCAGGACTGTCTTGCCCCTCCGCATTTTCAAAATCCTGCTGCTGCTCGCCACTTTGTGCGTGATGCAGGCGCACGCGCTGACGGTGGAGGTGCAGGCGCCCGATGAACTTAAAACGCTCTTGATGCAACATCTTGAAACGGCACGGGCAGCGCGGCTGGGTGAGCAATTCGACGCCGACGAGATCGCGCGTCTGCAGCGGCAGAGTGAATTGACCGCGCGCGACCTGCTGGCGACCGAGGGCTATTTTTCGCCGCAGGTGGAAAGCGCGGCGGAACGGGTAGGCGAGGACTGGCGGGTGAGCTACCGGGTTCACCCGGGTGCGCGCACGACAGTGCGTAGCGTGAAGCTGCAGTTCGACGGCGCGCTGAAGATGCGTCCTGGGGCAGCGGGCCTGCAGGGGCGGATCGAGCGCAGTTTTTCCTTGAAGCAGGGGATGCCGTTTCGCCAGGCCGACTGGGACGCGGCCAAGCGGGCGGTATTGGGCCCCCTGCTAGGCAGCCGTTATCCGGCTGCACAGATCGTGGCGAGCGAGGCGCGCATCGATCCGGCCACCCACTCCGCGGATTTGACGCTGACGGTGGACAGCGGGCCGGCGTTTTTCTATGGCGAGCCGGTCATCAGCGGCCCCCAGCGTTACCCCGAATCGATCGTCCGACACCTGAGTCCGCTGAAACCAGGCCAGCCGGTCAGTCAGCAGGATCTGCTCGACTACCAGGCGGCGCTGGAGACGAGCGGCTATTACGCGCAGGCCATGGTGCGCATCGAGCCTGATCCGGTGCTGGCGGCGGCGGTGCCGATTCAGGTGGAAGTGGTGGAACGGCCGGAAAAAACCTTCAGCGTGGGCGCCGGCATCAGCACTGATACCGGTCTTCGGGTGAGCACGACGTGGCTACACCGGAACATTCTGGAGCGAGGTTTGCGCCTGAGGCTGGATGCCCGCCTCGAGGAGGAGCAGAAGACCGGGGAGGTGGAACTGGCCTGGCCGCGCAATGCCAAGGGCTACGAAAACAGCGTGGCGGCGCAGCTCAGGGACACGGACATCGAGGGACAGGAAACGCTCGCCTCCATCCTGATTGCCAAGCGTACCCGCAAGCGCGGGCAGATCGAAGCCACGCTGTCATTGCAGTACCAGGATGAAACGCAGGAAATCGGCGATGTGCTCGATGCGCGCAATCAGGCGCTGGTCGCCAACTATGCGTGGACCCAGCGCACGGTGGGGCGCGCGTTTTATCCGCGCCGCGGATATGTGTTGAACCTGCAGGGCGGCGGCGCGGTCGAGTCCTTGCTGTCGGACACCACCTTTGTCCGCCTGTACGGTCGCCACATCCAGTATTTCCGCGCAGGGGACAAGGGGCGGCTGATCCTGCGCGGTGAACTCGGCAGCGTGCTGGCGGACCGGCTGGAGGGCATTCCCACCGATTTCCTGTTCCGTGCCGGCGGCGACAATTCGGTGCGCGGTTACGATTACCAGAGCCTTGGGCGCAAGCTCACCGGCGGCGTGGAGTCGGTGCGTTATCTGGCCACCGGCAGCGCCGAATACAACTATTTTTTCGACGGTAAATGGGGCATGGCCGTGTTCATCGATGCGGGTGATGCGGCGGATAGTCCCGGTGCGCTGTCGCCGGTGTTCGGATACGGACTGGGTGCGCGCTACCGCTCGCCGGTGGGGCCGATCAACCTGGATCTGGCATATGGCGAGGCCATTGACGACTACCGACTGCATTTCTCGCTGGGGGTGTCGTTTTGAAGCGCGTTGCCTGGGGGGCGGCGTCGCTATTGGCCGGTTTGGCTGTACTGGTTTTGGCGGTGATGTGGCTGACGACCACGGCCACGGGATTTTTGTGGCTGGCGAAACAGGCCACGCCGTTGAGCGATGGCCGCTTGGTACTCGAAGGGGTGGAAGGTCATTTGGGGGCGTCGGTCCACATCCAGAAGCTGATCATCAAGACGGAAACGCAGCGCATCACCTTGCAACAGGTGCGACTGGATTGGCAACCCCGGTCGCTGTGGCATCGACTGATAGAGATCGACCTGCTGGCGGCGCAGACGTTGCGGATCGAGACACTCAAAAAGGACCCGACACCGCCCGAACTGCCCGTCAGCCTGCGCCTGCCATTCGATCTGCGCGTGCAGGTGATCGATCTGGCGCGGTTGGACCTGATCGAGTCAGGCC
>JAABQU010000097.1 GCA_011391285.1 Thiobacillus sp. | reverse complement strand
GACCGACACCGGCCGCCTGCTCGCGCGCACCGTCGCCGAGGTGCGGCCGGAATGGATCGAGGCCGCCGGGCGTCATTTATTGACGCGCATGTTCATTGAGCCGCACTGGGAAAAGGACGGCGCGCGCGTGGTGGCGTTCGAGCGCGTGAGCCTGTACGGCATCACCCTGGTGCCGCGGCGCAAGATCCACTACGGCCCGATCGACCCGGTGCTGTCGCGCGAACTGTTCATCCGCGGCGCGCTGGTGGCCGGCGAATACGACACGAAGGCGCCGTGGCTCGCCCACAACCGCGGGCTGATCCAGGAAATTGAGGACCTCGAACACAAGGCGAGGAAATCCGGCGTATGGCTGGACGAGGAACGCATCTTCCGCGTGTTCGACGCGCGCATTCCGGCGGACCTGCACAACGGCGCGGCGTTCGAGCAATGGCGCATTGAAGCCGAGCGGGCAAACCCCAGGATCCTGTTTCTCGAACGGGAAGACATCCTTGGCGAGGCGCTCGGCGCCGACCACACGCTGTTTCCCGAGACCATGCTGGTCGATGGCGTGGCGTGCAAGCTCAAGTACCGCTTCGAACCCGGCCACCCGCTTGACGGGGTGACGCTGCACCTGCCGCTCTACCTGCTCAACCGCATCGAGCCGGCGCAGGTCGACTGGCTGGTGCCCGGCCTCATCCGCGAAAAGCTCACACTGCTCCTGAAGTCCCTGCCGAAGGAAAAGCGTCGGCCATTGATTCCGCTGCCCGATACGGTGACGGCGTTTCTCTCGGTGGCGAAGCCGACCGAGCAGACGCTGACCGAGGCGCTGGCCGCCTACATTCGCAAGAAGACTGGTACCGACATCCATCCCGATGAATGGAAGGGCGAACTGCCGGTCCACCTGCACATGAACCTCAGCGTGATCGATGACAGCGGGCAGGAGCTCGCCAGCGGCCGCGATCTGGTCGCACTGCGCCAGCAGCTCGGGGGCGCCGCGCGCATCACCTACGGCGGCGGCGCCGAGGACAGCGAGTTCGAACGCACCGGTCTGACCGAATGGAATTTCGGCGACCTGCCCGAGCAGGTGAAATTCAGGCGTGGCGGACGCGAACTGATCGGCTATCCGGCGCTGGTCGACAATGGCGAGACGGTCGATCTGCGCCTGCTCGACGCTGCCGACGTGGCGACGGCAGAAACCCGCCGCGGCGTGGTGCGGCTGCTGCGCATCGCGCTCGCCGCGCAGTTCAGGCAGCTCGACAAGGATCTCGCGCGCGAAACCGCGATGGCACTGAAATACCGCGGCTTTGGCAGCCCCGAGCAGCTGCGCGCTGCACTCATCAATGCCATCGCCACGCGCGCGCTGCTGGGTGACGACGACACTCCGCGCGACGCGAAGGCCTTCGGCAAGCAGAAGGAGCGCGCCAAACCGAAAATTTCAGTGGTGAAGCAGGCGCTGTTGCGCGACGTGGCAGAAATTCTCGACCTGCATGCGCAGGTGGCGGCGCGCCTTGCCGCCAAACTGCAGTTTACCGCCGTGATGCGCGACGAAGCCGTGCACCTCGCTGCGCTGGTGCCGGGGGATTTCATCACGGCCACGCCGTGGATGCACCTGAAGGACCTGCCGCGCTATTTGAGGGGCATTCTCAAGCGCCTGGAGAAACTGCCCGCCGCCGAGCAGCGCGACGCGCGCGGCATGGCCGGCGTACTGACGCTGCAGAACAAGTACCTGGCGCGGCGCGCGCAGGTGAAGGGCGAGGCACCTCCTGCGCTGGAGGACTTCCGCTGGCAACTGGAGGAACTGCGTATCTCGCTCTTCGCCCAGGAGCTGAAAACGCCGTACCCGGTGTCGGCCAAGCGGCTCGACAAATTATGGAACGAGCTTGCCAGACAGCCCCTGAATTAAGTAGCGTTCAGGTTATGAGCGAGCGCGTATTCAACCTGCCGAATAGCATCACCCTGTTGCGGATCGCGGCCGTGCCGGTGGTGGGCTGGCTGATTCTGCAGCAACGCTGGGAGGCTGCCTGTTGGCTGTTTCTCGCAGCCGCGGTGTCGGACGGGATCGATGGCCTGCTGGCGCGCTGGCTTGATCAGATGACGCAGCTGGGCGCGGCGCTCGACACCATCGCCGACAAGGCGCTGGGTGTCGTGACACTGGTGATGCTGACACAGGCGGGCGCAATCCCGCTGTGGGTGACGCTGGCGATCCTGCTGCGCGACAGCATCATCGTGCTGGGCGCGCTGAGCTACCGCGGCCTGGCCGGACATCTTGAAATCCATCCCACCTGGCTCGGCAAGACGCACATGTTCGCCGAATTCGCATTGCTGACGCTGGTGCTGGCCGGCCTGGCCGGGGTGCTCGATCTGACCTCCTGGCTGCAGCCGCTGTTCGTGACCGCGTTCGTGATCGCGGTGGTATCGGGCGTGCAGTATGTGTGGATATGGAGCGCCAAGGCGCGACGCGAACGCGCGGCGAAACCGTTGAAGGCTCACTGAAGGGCAAGGCAGCGCTGGCGCTCCGATTCGCATCCGGACTTGGCCCGGTACATGGCGGCGTCGGCGGCACGGATCAGGGCGTCTTCGTCGGCGCCATCCTCGGGGTAAAGCGCCTGGCCGATGCTGGCAGTGATTTGCACGTCGATCCCGTAGAAATCCGTGTCCGCATTCAGCGCCTGCTTGATCTTGTGTGCAGCGGCGAGGCAGTCGCCCCGCCCCTCGACCTGTTCCAGCAAAACGACGAATTCGTCGCCGCCCAGACGCGCAACCGAATCGGAGTCGCGAATACTGGATGTCAGACGTTTCGCCACTTCGGTCAGCACGGCGTCGCCCACATGGTGTCCGTGGTGATCGTTGATTTCCTTGAAGCGATCGAGATCCACGAACAGGACCCCCACCTTGCCGCCGTAGCGGTGGGCATGTCGGATCGCCTGCTGCATCCGGTCATAAAACAGCCGGCGATTGGCCAGTCCGGTCAGCGAATCATGCGTCGCTTTTTCGTGTAGCGCCGCGCGTGAGTGCTCAAGTTCCACCATCTGCTCGCGCACCTGTTGCGACGTCAGCCTGATCTTCCGCAACGTGCGCCAGGCGATCAGCGACGCCAGGACAATCGCTGCAATGCCGAACACCAGCGTGAGCAGAAACGTTTGCTGGTAAGTGCGTTCTGCCTGTTGCTGGACGACCAGGTTGGCTTGCTGATAAAGATTGCGCATTTCGGCAAGTTGCCGATTGAAGGCATCCTGGATGGGAATGGCTTCCTGCACCAGCACCTGACGCGCGTCTGCGCTGCGTTCGTTCTTGAGCAGGTCGACCACCCGCTCCTGCACCTGCTCGATGTCATTCACTAGTTGCGTCTGCGCGTCAAAGCTGCGTTGTTCGGCAGTGGTGAACTCCTGCTGGCGCAGGGCGTTGCGTCCGCTTCCCACGAGGAAACCGGCGCGGATGAACTCCAGGAAGTGTGCGTCGCGTTCAAACGGGTCGTCGGCCAGCGCCATGCGGAACAGGCTGTCGGTCCGGATATGCGCCGCCACCTCGGTTTGCGTAATGAGCTCGATCTTGCGGTTATGGTGCTCCACCACCAGGTGCATCTGCTCGCCCAGCGTCTGCAATTGCAGCAGGCCGTTCAAAGCCAGCCCGCAAATCAGGGCGATCAACGCGACAAAGGCCGCGCCGGCGGTGAGGGGGAATCCGCGTTGTCTGGGCATAGACGCTGGCGATGGGGTTATTAGTGATGTTTATATCATGATTGGCCTGTTGGCAAAGTTGCGCGTTTCATGCCGGCGTGCTGCAGGGTTCGCAAGGTCCGGGCGACTTCCTCCGCGTGGCGATCCGGGTCGACCTTGTCGAAGCGTGCCGCGATGCGGCCATCCGGCGCGATGATGAAAGTACGGCGGCGCGCAAAGCGCATGACGCCCAGATTCAGCAGGCTGTCGTACGCCGTGGCGGTCTGCCCGTCGGGGTCCGACAGCAGCGGAAACGGCAGCTGGTATTTGCGGGCGAAACCGGCATGAGAGCGGGCGTCGTCGACGCTGACCCCGACCACCGCCGCGTCGAGTTCGCGCAGGATTCCGATGTCGTCGCGAAAGCGGCAGGCCTCCCGGGTGCAGCCCGGCGTGTCGTCCCGGGGGTAGAAATACAGCACCAGCCAGCGCCCGGCGTAATCGCCCAGACGATGGATATGACCATTCTGGTCCGGCAAGGCGAAGCCCGGTGCCGCACTGCCTTCCTGCCGGCGCGCCCCCGGCCGCAGCATCCACAGGACCGCACTCGACACCAGTAACAGCGCCGCCAATCCACCCAGCATCAGTTTCAGCATGTGTGTTCTCCCGACGCGCATCATAGCGGGCCGGCGCGGCTCGGTAATCGATGCGTGATTCGGTACAATGCGCGCCACGCCCCGGTAGCTCAGTGGATAGAGCAACCCCCTCCTAAGGGGTAGGTCG
>JAABQU010000096.1 GCA_011391285.1 Thiobacillus sp. | reverse complement strand
GACGCGCTTCATTTCCTCGCGATCCTTGCCCGTGGCGCGCACCTTGACCAACATCAGCTCGCGCTCGATGTGCGGCGCCTCCGACAGGTCCACCACCTTGACCACGTCGATCAGCTTGTTGAGCTGCTTGGTGATCTGCTCGATGACATCGTCGGAGCCGACGCTGACGATGGTCATGCGCGACAGCGAGGCGTCCT
This sequence comes from Thiobacillus sp., assembly GCA_011391285.1. The sequence goes on along the minus strand of JAABQU010000096.1, from coordinate 4,223 downwards.
CGGTCGGCGCCACGGTCAGTGACTCGATGTTGTAGCCGCGGGCGGAAAACAGGCCCGACACGCGCGACAGCGCGCCAGCTTCGTTTTCGAGGAGGATGGAGATGATGTGGCGCATGGTTACAGATCCTCCGCCAGAATCATTTCCGACAGGCCCTTGCCCGCAGCGATCATCGGAAACACGTTGGCCGTCTGGTCGGTGAGGATATCGAGGAAGACGAGTTCATTCTTGTGCTTGACGAAAGCTTCTTTCAGGGCACCTTCCACATCGGCCGGCTTCTCGACGCGAATGCCGACGTGGCCGTAAGCCTCCGCCAATTTGACGAAATCGGGCAGCGCATCGACGTAGGACTCGGAGTAGCGGTTGCCGTGGAACATCTGCTGCCACTGGCGCACCATGCCGAGGTAGCGGTTGTTGAGGTTGACGATCTTGATCGGCAGGCGATACTGCTTGCAGGTCGACAGCTCCTGGATGCACATCTGGATCGAGGCTTCACCGGTAACGCAGGCCACCGTGGCCTTGGGATTGGCGAAGCGCACGCCCATCGCGGCGGGGAGACCGAAGCCCATGGTGCCGAGGCCACCGGAATTGATCCAGCGCCGCGGCTTGTCGAACTTGTAGTACTGCGCCGCCCACATCTGGTGCTGGCCGACATCCGAGGTGACAAAGGCATCGCCGCCCGTGACCTCGTAGAGCTTCTCGATCACGTACTGGGGCATGATGAGGTCGGTGCCCTGCTTGTACTGCAGCGAATTCTTGCCGCGCCACTCGTCGATCTCCTTCCACCAAGTCGCGAGTCCCTTGGCATCGGGCTTGCCGTCGGCCGCCTCGAGCAGTTTGATTATCTCGTCGAGCACATCGGGCACGTTGCCGACGATGGGCACATCGACCTTCACCCGTTTGGAGATGGACGACGGATCGATGTCGATGTGGATGATCTTGCGCGGCACCTGGCCGAAATGCGCCGGGTTGCCAATGACGCGGTCATCGAAGCGCGCGCCGATCGCCAGCAGCACGTCGCAGTGCTGCATCGCCATGTTGGCTTCGTAGGTGCCGTGCATGCCGAGCATGCCGAGAAAGTGGCGGTCGGTCGCCGGATAGGCACCCAGTCCCATCAGCGTCTGGGTAATCGGGAAGCCGAGCATGCGCGTGAGCTTCGTCAGCTTGTCCGCAGCGTCCGAAAGGATAACGCCACCGCCGCTGTAGATCATCGGCCGCTTGGCCTCGAGCAGGAGCTGGACCGCCTTCTTGATCTGACCGGAGTGGCCCTTCACCACCGGATTGTAGGAACGCATCGTGATCGACTTCGGGTAATGGAAGTCGCACTTGTGGTTGGTGATGTCCTTGGGAATATCCACCAGCACCGGCCCCGGGCGACCGGTCTTGGCCAGGTAAAAGGCCTTTTTCAGCGTGATCGCGAGATCCTTGACGTCCTTGACGAGAAAGTTGTGCTTGACGCAGGGACGCGTGATGCCGACAGTATCGGCTTCCTGGAAGGCATCCTGGCCGATATAGGCCGTCGGCACCTGACCGGTAATGACGACCAGCGGGATCGAATCCATGTAGGCCGTGGCGATGCCAGTCACCGCGTTGGTCACGCCGGGGCCTGAAGTCACCATGCACACCCCGATCTTCTGCGATGAGCGCGAATAGGCATCGGCCGCATGGACGGCAGCCTGCTCGTGACGGACCAGGATGTGCTTGAACTGGTCCTGTTTGAACAACTCGTCGTAGATATACAACACCGAGCCGCCGGGATAGCCGAAAACGAATTCGACCTTTTCTTCCTGGAGGCACCTGATTACAATTTCTGCGCCGGTCAACTGCATGGTTATTTCCGAAAACAACGGGCTCTGCCCGAAAACGCGTAACCATACTGGCTCGACCGTCTCAGGTCAAGGCGTTCGCAGCGCGTAAGCCGGGCGTAAGCCCTTATCGACACGAGGACTTCAGCCCCTGGCCTCCCGCACGGAACTCTCCGATTTTCTCGCCGAAGTCGAACGGCGCGCCTTCAAGCAGGCCCTTTACGCTGTCCGCGATGATGACGCGGCCTTGGACATCGTTCAGGACGCCATGATGAAGCTGGCCGACAAGTACAGCGACAAGCCCTTGGCCGAACTGCCGATGCTGTTCCAGCGCATCCTGCAGAACACCATCCGCGACTACTACCGGCGGACCAAGGTACGCTCGACCTGGACCACCCTGTTTTCCTCCTTAACCCCTGCGGACGACGAAGATGCCGACCCGTTGGAAACTTTGCAACAGGAGGAGGGGTCGAAAACCAAGCAAACGCCGCACGGGCTTTTCGAGCAATCGCAAGTCCTTGGACTGATTGAGAAAGAGGTAGAAAAGCTGCCGCCGCGTCAACGCGAGGCCTTCCTGCTGCGTTATTGGGAGGAATTGAACATCGCCGAAACCGCGGCGGCAATGGGGTGCTCGGAAGGCAGTGTGAAAACGCATTGCTCCCGAGCCGTTCATGCATTGGCTGCCGCACTCAGGACCAAAGGTGTCACGTTATAGGCTTCGGATCATGAATCAGGAAACAGAATTCGGCTATAAGCTCCGCCAAGTCCTCAACCACGGGACGGAGAACCTCGATCGCAACATCGCCCAGCGTTTGTATGCCGCGCGTTGCCAGGCGCTCGAGCATCACCGCGTGGCGGTAGGGGGCATGCAATTGGCTGGAATCGCCCATTTGTTCACGGACACCGTGCTCGGCCATGGTCGCATGATCGTGGCGGTGCTTGCGCTCCTCGTCGGGGCGACCGGTACCTATGTCTGGAATCAATTTGAACAGGCGGCTGAAAACGAGGAGGTCGATAGCGCGTTGCTGTCGGACGACCTTCCCCCGGCCGCTTATCTCGACCACGGATTTCGCGCATGGCTAGAGCGTTCCTCGCCTTCATCGCAGTAACGCTCTGCCTGCTGTTGCCCCTTCCCGCTTCCGCGGCGGTTCCCCCGCTGTCGCAGCCCGCCTGGGCGGAACTGTCGCCGCAACAGAAGCAGATTCTCGCGCCGCTCGCGGGCGAATGGGACAAACTCGAGCCGTGGCGCCGCAAGAAGTGGGTCGGCATCGCCCAACGTTATCCCGCCATGAAGCCGGAGGAACAGGAGCGCATCCAGCGTCGCATGAAGGACTGGGTCAAGCTCTCGCCCGAGGAGCGCACGGCCGTGCGCGAACAGTACAAGGACGTGAGGAAGGCCACCCCCGAGCAGAAGGAAGCGCTCAAGCAGAAGTGGCAGGAATACAAGGAACTGCCCGAAGACGAGAAGAAACGCCTCAAGGCGGAAGCCGCAGCGAAACCCGTGCCCAAGGGTGCGGCCCGCAAACCCTTGGCACCGAAGGTACCGACGTCAGCGACCGCGCAGTCTGGCGCCGCACCCACTGTTGCTGCGACGGGGACGCCCACCAACCCCGCCGCGACCTTGGTACCGGCGCAGGAGCCCCCCGCTTCCGCGCCCGCGAAGTGACCTGACACAAATCCCCAGGCCGTGACCGCAGCTCCATTGCCGGGCATCCGCAGGCGACTCGCCAGCCTGCTCTACGAATCGCTGCTGTTGCTCGGCGTCTGGGCGGCGACTTTCATGTTGCCCCACCTTGTCCTGGGCCTGGCCTTCGGCATCGCATTGCCTGGCTCTGCCCTGCTCCTGCACGTTTTCGCCGTATTCGGAATCTATTTCGTCTGGTACTGGAACCACGGTGGCCAGACGCTGGCGATGCAGACTTGGAAATTGCAGTTGTGCATGGCCGACGGTAGCAAGCCGCCGTTGTCGCGCCTGCTGCTGCGCTATGCCCTGTCCTGGGCCAGCCTGCTGCTCTTCGGTGCCGGCTTGTTGTGGGCCTTCTTCGATCGCGACCGCCAGTTCCTCCATGATCGGCTCGCGGGCACCCGCATCGAATTCAAGCGCTGACGCTCCAACCCGACCCCGCTCAGCGGCGTTCCACCCACCAGATCAGCCCCCAGGCCGCCAGCAGGAACATGGCGCTCGGCGTAATCGCAGCAACTGCCGGAATCCAGCCGTTGATAACGCCCAGGCTGGCGAACAGGCCGTTCAGCAAGTGAAATGCGATGCCGAGCATGATGCCGGCAAACACCTTGACGCTGACTGCACCCATGCGATCCTGCATGTAGGCGAAGGGCAGCGCCAACACCATCATCACGAGCACCGCCAGCGGATAGATCAGTTTCTTCCACAGCGCGATCTCGTAGCGATCGGCCTTCTG
>JAABQU010000095.1 GCA_011391285.1 Thiobacillus sp. | reverse complement strand
CCCCGACATGATTTCCAAGGCACGCGCCAACGCGGTCAAGGGCGGCTACGCCAACGTGGAATTCCGCCTCGGCGAGATCGAGCATCTGCCGGTGGCCGACGCCACGGTCGACGCCATCATCTCCAACTGCGTCATCAACCTGTCGCCGGACAAGGCGCAGGTCTTTCGTGATGCCTGGCGGGCGCTGAAACCCGGCGGCCGTCTGGCCATTTCCGATATTGTCACCACCGCGCCGTTGCCGGCGGCCATGCAGCAGGAGGTCGCCCTCCACACCGCCTGCGTCGCCGGCGCGGCCAGTGTCGACGAGCTCACGGCCATGCTCGCGGCAGCGGGCTTCGCCGACATCCGCATCGCGCCCAAGGACGCCAGCCGCGAGTTTATTCGCCACTGGGCGCCCGGCCGCGGGGTCGAGGACTACATCGCGTCGGCAACGATCGAAGCCGTCAAGCCGGCCAACTAAAGGAGAAAAACATGAAGGACATCAAGGTGCTCGGCAGCGGCTGCGCCAACTGCAGGACCACGCTGAAACTCATTGAGGAAGTCGCGCAGGCGCGCGGCGTGGCGGTGAATCTGGAAAAGGTCGAGGATATGGCGGCCATTCTTGGCTACGGCGTCATGTCGACGCCAGGCGTGGTGGTCGACGGCAAGGTGGTGCATGCAGGCGGTGTGCCGGACCGCAAGAAGGTCGAAGGCTGGCTGTGACGGCTTGAACACCCGAATTCCAGGGCTTCGGAATGACGATGGCCTCGGGATGACTATTATGTAGGGTGTCGATCGCTCATTTTCGGGAACCCGCCATGCCCAGTATCCGCAGTATCGTTGCCGCCACCGATTTTTCCGCTTTTTCCGAGTTTGCGGTGCAGCGTGCCGCGCACATTGCGCAACAGCACCATGCCGAGTTGCATCTGTTGCATGTGGTGCGCCCGCTCGACCTCTATCCCAGCCTGACGCTGGCCCCGGAGGAATTCAGCCAGCACGACCTGGATCTGCAGCAGGCCGAACAGGGCCAGCTGGAAGCGCTGGCGGCCAGCCTGATCAGCCAGTTCGGCATTCGCGTTCAACCGGTCACCCGCTTGGGCCGGGCCCATACCGAAATCGCTGCTTACGCGCAGGCGGTGTCCGCCGACCTGATGGTCGCAGGCGTGCGCGGCGAGAATACGCTGATGGACCTGTTTCTCGGGACGACCGCGTTACGTTTGCTGAGGGTGGCGACGTGCCCGGTGCTCATCGTCAGGAAACCCGCGGAAGCACCTTATCGCCGGGTGCTGGCGGTGGTGGATTTTTCCCCAGTATCGGGAGCAGTGGTCACGCATGCCCTTAGCCTCGCCGACGGGGCACAGGTCGAAACCCTGCACGTGCTGGGAAGCGAGGTCGAGCAGCGTCTGCGCAAGGCGAAGCTCGCCCAGGTGGACGTGACGGGCTGGCTGGCGCGGCTGCGCACCGAGGCCGAGAAGAAGCTCGAAGCCCTGCTGGCAACGGTCGAGGGCGGTGCCACAGTCGGTCGCCTGGTCGAGCCCGGCTTCCCGCCCGCCGCAATCTGCCAGTGTATCGAGGAGAGCCACACCGATCTGGTGGTCCTGGGGCGGCACGGTTATGGCGTCGGCCTGCAGGACTGGATGCTGGGAAGCGTGAGCAAAGACGTGGCGTTCGCGGCTGCGTGCGACGTGCTGGTGATCAGTCCGGGCCGTCAGGCCTGATGCGGACAGCCGATTGATACATGCGATGGGTCCGTCGGCAGTGCACGGCGGGGCCGTCTTTACCCGCTTGCAAATCATGGGGCTCTCTCAAGCCAGCCATTGGCATGCCGTTATCAAGGGCTAGGTGCCTGGCGAAGCGGCGTTGCCGCATGCACGGTCCTGCATGCCGGCAACCCTGGGCATGGCAGGGTGAGCCCGATGCAGCCAATGCGGCCGCGCCACTCTGGATAACGTGTATGTTTGCATTCTGGCGCAGGCCTTGCCTGGTGATGTCCAACCCCGATCGATAATAAATGTCCCAGAATCTTCCCGGAGCAGGCAGCAAGGACCAGCGGCGTCATGCGCGGCTGGCCACATTGCAGACTGCCCGTATCCGGTTTGCCGAAGGCATCGCCATCCCCGCGGAAATTCGCGACTATTGCCCCACCGGGCTGTACGTGGCCTTTCATGGAGAGGGCACGCCCGACGCCGCCATTCCGGCGCTGGTGGGCACGGCTGTTCGGGTGGAATTCGCCGTGGGGAGTTCCGGCCTGTTCCGGTTCGAAGGGCGGGTCGCGCATGTGTCCCCGGGCGGCGTCGGGGTGTACGTTCCCGCGCTGCCGGATGGCGCCCTGCAGGCCTTGCGCACGGCAAGCGAGCGCATGGTCCGGCCCGGCCCGGCGATGGCAGGGCCGGACCTGAACCCGCAACAGGTTCAGACCCTGCAACAGCAATGCAGCAGCCACTTCCACCGCTTTCTCGATGCGGTGATGGAGGATTTCTTCCAGCGGGCGGTCGAGCGTCTGGACGAGGCAGGGCAGGAAGAGCCGAGTTTTCTGGAGCGCTCCCGTTTCGAGTATGGCGCCCAGGAACTGGTGCAGCGCCGCAGCCGCATTCAGGGCGACTTTTTCGACGCCATGCGCAATCACATGCAGCATCTGGGCCCGGTCAGCAATGGGCCCGAGCGCGCGCCTGCATCAAAAGGCAAGCTGGCGCTCGTCGATGAGGCCGAATTCGAGGACTGGCTGAATCTGTCGGCGGTGATCAAGCAGATCGAGGCCGAGCTTGCCCTCCCGCTTGACGCGTTCGAGCAGCGCTACAGCCGGTTGGTCGGCAAGCCGGTCGACAGGAAGAACAACAGCTTTGGTCCCGAAACGATAGGCCGCACCTTCCAGAATGCCATCCAGGTGCTCGATTTCTCCAACCGCATGCGGACGGTTCTGTACAAGACGTTCGGGCAGGCGATATCGATTCATGCCCCGGTGCTTTACCAGCAACTCAACGAGGCGCTGGCGTGCCTGCAGCCGGCCGTGCCGGTTCCCGGCCAGACACAGACGGTGTCAAAGCCTGTGCCGGCCACGGCGACCGGAGATGAATCCACTGCAGGTGACAGCCCAAAACCGGATCTGGCCGACGTCGCCGACATCCTGAACACGCTGTACAAACAGGAGCAGGCCGGCACCCCCCAGAGCCCGGAAAGCTCCGAATACACGCTGGATCGCATTCTGGCCACGCTCAACCAGTCCCAGCGGCGTGCGGTGAAGGGTGAAATGCCTGTGGTTCGATCCGGCCGCCAGGCCATCGTGCCCCCGCAGCAGGGTGCCGCCCGCCCCGAGGTGCTGCAGGTGGTGAGCCATCTGCAGCAGGCTGTCCGCCAGTTGGGTGCGCGCGCTTCGCAGCTGCCGCCGCCTTCCACCCGGGCCGGGGCGGGACCGGCGATTCCTGAGGCCAGCCTGGTTGAACTGCTGAGCGCCCTGGACGCTTTGCCGCTGACCAGTCAGGCAGCACCCGGGATGCCGTCATTGTCCGACCAGGTCGATGCGCGCATCGCCTCCGCTGGGGGGGATTCCCGGCGGCTTGCAGCGAATCACCGACAAATTCTCGAATCCACCTCGGGTCTGTTCGCGCGGGCGCGGGCAGACTTCGTGCCCAGCTCGGACATGGAATTGCTGGTGAAGCGGATGGAGCGCCCGCTGCTCAAGCTGGCGCTGCAGGATGAGAACTTTCCCAACCTGCCAGACCATCCTGCCCGGCAGGTGCTTAATCTCATCGAACAATTCGCCGTGGCGGCGGATGACAAGGGCAAGTTTTTCGATGCCAAGCTGCAGCGTTTCCTGTATCTGCTGGTGGACCGTGTGTGCAGCCGGGCGGATGATGACCCCGGCATTTTCGAAACGGTTCGTGACAGCCTCGAAAAGGTGCTGCTGCCGATCCTGCAGATCCGCAGGACGCGCGTGGCGCGCCTGCAGGAAGCGAGCGAAGGCAGAGAACGCATCCGTTCGGCCCGCAGCCGGGTCAACGCCGCACTGGAACAGCGTCTGGCGGGGCGCGAGGTGCCCGCCATGCTGTTGCGCCTGCTGGATGCAGGCTGGCGCCAGTATCTGGTGCTGCTGGAATTACGCCAGGGCGCACAGGGCGAAGCCTGGGATGCAGGCCTGGCCGTGCTGGACCAGCTGTTTGCCTGGCTCGATCCGGCTCGGCGGGATACGGTTCGCAGTACCGAGGTGGCCCAGACATTGCTGAGCGAGATCGAGCGCGCGCTGGCGACAGTCAACATCGACGTCAGCCTGCTGTCGGCGTTCGTCGACGAACTGGGCGACAGGCTGGCCGCCGAGCCCTCCGCTGCCAGCACTGGGGCGGCGATGGTTCTGGTGCCACCTGGCCGGCTGTCGGCGTCGCCGGGTGAGGAGGCCAATATCAGGGCCGCGCATCGCCAGCTGGTGGATCGCCTGCGGGTGGGGGACTGGTGGGACTTCGGCGCTGATGGCAGCCGG
>JAABQU010000094.1 GCA_011391285.1 Thiobacillus sp. | reverse complement strand
TGGAGGAAACCACCCGCGTCGCCTATCTCGGCCCCGCAGGGACCTTCAGCCAGCAGGCGGTCCACAAGCATTTCGGCCATGAAGTCGAAGCGCTTGCCGAGACGGACATCGATGCGTGTTTCCAGGCGGTTGAAACCGGACGCGCCGATTTTGCCGTGGCACCGGTGGAAAACTCGACCGAGGGGGTGATCGGACGAACCCTCGACCTGATCGTCGCCAGTCCGCTGAAAATCTGCGGCGAAGTGATGCTGCCGATCCACCAGACTTTGATGCGCAAGCAGGCCAGCCTCGACGGTATCCGGCGAGTGTATGGCCATGCGCAATCGCTCGCCCAGTGCCAGCAGTGGCTCAGTCGTCATCTTCCCAACGTCGAACGCATCAGCGTGGTCAGCAACAGCGAAGGTGCGCGCCGCGCCGCGGCCGAACCGGATGCTGCCACCCTCGGCAGTGCAACGGCTGCGGAGTTGTATGGACTTGCCGTGGTGGAGTCACGGGTTGAGGACGAAGCCAGCAACACCACGCGTTTTCTGGTGCTGGGGCAAACCGATGCCGCGCCATCGGGGCGCGACAAGACCTCGCTGGTGATGGGTGCACACAACCAGCCGGGCGCGGTAGTCAAACTGCTGCAGCCGCTCGCCGATGCCGGCATTTCCATGAGCAAGCTCGAATCGCGTCCGGCACGCTCGGGCAATTGGGAATATCTGTTTTTCGTCGTCTGCGAAGGTCATCGCCAGGATCCCAAACTGGCTGCCGCGCTGGCTGAAATCGGGTCGCGTGCCGCCTTCCTCAAAATTCTCGGTTCTTATCCCGCTGCATCGTGATCACCTGTTGTGAACTTGTGCCGCAGTATGTGCGCGCGATCGCACCGTACCAGCCTGGCAAACCGATTTCCGAACTGGCGCGAGAACTCGGCCTGGTCGAGACCGACATCGTCAAGCTGGCCTCGAACGAGAATCCGCTCGGTCCCAGCCCACTGGCGCTGGCAGCTGCGCAGGATGCACTGCACGACATGGCGCTGTACCCCGACGGCGCGGGATATGCACTGAAGGCGAAACTGTCGGCGAAGCTGGGCGTGGCGCCAGACCAGATCGTTCTGGGCAATGGTTCCAATGACGTGCTCGACATTGCGGCACAAACCTTCCTGACGCCCGCAACCTCCTCGGTTCATGCGCAGTATGCCTTCGCGGTCTATCCGATCGCGACGCAGACGGCCGGCGCGCAGAGCATCGTGGTGCCTGCGAAGGACTACGGTCACGATCTCGCCGCGATGCGCGCGGCGATCAGCGACAACACGCGCGTACTGTGGATCGCCAACCCCAACAATCCGACCGGCACCTTCCTGCCATGGGCGGAGATCGAGGTCTTCCTCGAGACCGTGCCGCCGCAGGTGCTGGTGGTACTGGACGAAGCCTACGGGGAATACCTGCCGCCGGCCGAGCGCTGCGACACCGCAGCCTGGCTGGCGCGGTTTCCCAACCTGCTCATCACCCGCACCTTCTCCAAGGCCTATGGCCTCGCCGGATTGCGGGTCGGTTACGGACTGGGGCATCCCGACGTGATCGACCTCATGAACCGGGTGCGGCATCCCTTCAATGTCAACCTGCCCGCACTGGCTGCAGCCGAAGCTGCGCTTGACGATGCCGCGTTCCTTGAGCGCAGCTATGCGCTGAACACCGCCGGCATGGCGCAGCTGGTGGCCGGGCTCGCCGATTTGAAAATCGAAACCGTGCCGTCGAAAGGCAATTTCCTGCTGGCGAGGGTCGGCGATGCCGCGCGCATCAATACCGAATTGCTGAAGCGCGGCGTGATCGTGCGTCCGGTCGCCAATTACGACCTGCCCGAATTCCTGCGGGTATCGGTGGGCCTGGCAGGCCAGAATGCCCGCTTCCTCAACGCCCTGAGCGTGGTTCTTGCCGCTTTAGCGGCTTTAGAACCACGGCCTGACCCTGGCGGTCTGAAAGCCTGCCTGTGATCGTTGACACGCTTGCCATTGTCGGCACCGGCCTGATCGGTGGATCGTTTGCGTTGGCGCTGAAACAGGCTGGTGCGGTGCGCGAGGTGCTGGGGGTCGGGCGGAATCCGGCACGGCTCACCGTTGCACGCGAACTCGGCTTGATCGACCGTGCAGTCGATTGGGCACAGGCCGGCCAGGCTGATTGCATCCTGCTGGCGCTGCCGGTGGGCGAAACCGGGGCGGTGCTGAAGCAGCTTGCACCGCACTTGAAGCCCGGTGCCGTCGTCACCGATGCCGGCAGCACCAAGGCCAATGTGGTTGCGGCGGCACGCATGGCATTGGGTGAGCGTTTCGCCGATTTCGTGCCTGGCCACCCGATCGCCGGTTCCGAGCAGAGCGGCCCCGGCGCCGCGCGCGCCGACCTGTATCAGGGCAAGAAAGTGGTGCTGACACCACAAGCTGACACCCGCCCCAGTGCGCTTGCCACCGTCCGGGCACTGTGGGTTGCGGCCGGAGCCCAGGTCGAAACCCTGGACGCCGATCTGCACGACCGCGTGTTTGCCGCGGTGAGCCATCTGCCGCATCTGGCGGCATTTGCGCTGGTGGATGAACTCGCACAGCGCGCCGATGGCGACACCTTTTTCCGCTTTGCCGCCAGCGGCTTCCGCGATTTCACCCGCATTGCAGGCAGCAGCCCCGAGATGTGGCGCGACATCGCGCTGGCCAACCGCGAGGCGGTGCTGACCGAACTGGATGCCTACCTTGCCGCTTTGCAGGCCTTGCGCCAGACCGTGGCCAGCCAAGACGCAGATGCCTTGTTAGCGATTTTTTCGCGTGCCCGGGCGGCACGTGAACACTGGATCGAGAGCCTGTCTCAGTGAGAATCATGCCCCGCGTTGAGACCAGGATCGGATGGATGCAAGGCGCAGTGCGCAGGCAATGGTCATCCATTGCCAAGCACTGCAACGCCGCAGACGCCGATCCTGGTCCCAACCCGGAGGGCCAGCTGCCTGCGGGCGCATTGCCGCGTTGCGGGTGGCTCGTGGAGAATGACTACACTTCGCCCCCCGTGCCTTGCACTGCATCCCGCAGGCAGCCGGTGCGGGGCATGATTCTCATTGAGACAGGCTCTATGCCTCAGGATTCTTGATGGACTTTCTCGATTTACCCGCAAGCAGCGCGGCGCGCGGCACGGTTCGTCTGCCCGGTTCCAAAAGCATTTCCAATCGCGTGTTGCTGCTGGCAGCGTTGGCGAAAGGCACGACGATCGTGCGTGCGCTGCTCGATTCCGATGACACCCGGGTCATGCTCGACGCCTTGCGCACCTTGGGGGTGGGCGTGGCGCGTGTGAGCGATTCCGACGATTACGAGATTGCGGGCGTGGGCGGCGCGTTTCCGGTCAAGCAGGCCGAGCTGTTTCTGGGCAATGCCGGTACGGCGTTTCGTTCGCTGACTGCCGCATGCGCCCTGTCGGGCGGTGAGTATGTGTTGAAGGGCGTGGTGCGGATGCACGAGCGGCCGATTGGCGATCTGGTCGATGCGTTGCGGAAGCTGGGTGCGCGCATCGACTATCTCGGCCAGGACGGCTTCCCGCCGTTGAAAATCCACCCCGCGGAGCTTGCCGGTGACACCACCGAGGTGCGCGGCAACGTGTCGAGCCAGTTCCTCACCGGCCTGTTGATGGCGTTGCCGCTACGGCAACGCAACACCACGATTGAAGTCGTGGGCGAGCTGATTTCGAAGCCCTACATTGGGATCACCCTGGCGATGCTGCGTCGTTTTGGTGTGGAGATCGCGCGTGACCGCTGGGAACGCTTCGGCGTCCCGGCGTCGGCGCGTTACCAGAGCCCCGGCGAAATCTGGGTGGAAGGCGATGCCTCGTCGGCGTCCTATTTTCTCGCCGCAGGCGCCATCGGCGGCGGCCCGGTTCAGGTGGAGGGCGTGGGCCGTGACAGCGTGCAGGGAGACGTGCGCTTTGCCGACGCGCTGGCGTTGATGGGCGCCCGAATCGAGATGGGGCCGAACTGGATCGAGGCGCGCGCGCCGCAGGGCGGACGCTTGAAAGCGATCGACCTCGACTGCAATCACATCCCCGACGCTGCAATGACGCTGGCGGTGGCGGCGCTGTTTGCCGACGGCGTGACCACGCTCAGCAACATCGCCAGCTGGCGCGTCAAGGAAACCGACCGCATCGCAGCGATGGCGACCGAACTGCGCAAGGTCGGCGCGACGGTGGAGGAGGGCGCGGACTTCATCCGCATCACGCCGCCGGAAAAACTGACGCCCAACGCCGTCATCGACACCTACGACGACCACCGCATGGCGATGTGTCTGTCGCTGGTGACGCTCGGCGGCGTGCCAGTGCGCATCAACGACCCGACGTGCGTGAACAAGACCTTCCCGGAGTACTTCAAGACGTTTGCGGGGATCGCTCAATGAACGCCGCGCTCACCCAAATCCCCGTCGTCACCATCGATGGCCCCTCGGCATCGGGCAAGGGCACCGTGGCGGAGCGGGCAGCGGCTG
>JAABQU010000093.1 GCA_011391285.1 Thiobacillus sp. | reverse complement strand
GAGGGTGCGGCGGTCGACGACTTCATGAAGCCCGACCGCATCGTCATCGGCACCGACAGCGAGCGCGCCACCGCTTTGCTGCGTCAGCTCTATGCGCCGTTCCAGCGCAACCACGACCGCCTGACGGTGATGGATGTGAAGAGCGCAGAACTCACCAAGTACGCCGCCAACGCCATGCTGGCGACGCGCATCTCCTTCATGAACGAACTCGCCGTGCTGGCCGAGAAACTCGGCGCCGACATCGAGCAGGTGCGCCACGGCATCGGCTCCGACCCGCGCATTGGTTACCACTTCCTCTATGCCGGCTGCGGCTATGGCGGCTCGTGCTTTCCCAAGGACGTGCAGGCGCTGCGCCGCACCGCGCAGGAAAACGGCATACCGCTGCGCGTGCTCGATGCGGTGGAAGACGCCAACGACGCGCAGAAGCAGATTCTGGTCAACAAGCTGACCGCAAAGCTGGGCACCGACCTCAAGGGCAAGCGCTTCGCCATGTGGGGGCTGGCGTTCAAGCCCAACACCGACGACATGCGCGAGGCACCCAGCCGCAGCATGCTCGAAGCCCTGTGGGCGATGGGTGCCGTCGTGTCGGCCTATGACCCGGCGGCGATGGAGGAAACCCGCCGCATCTACGGCGAGCGTGCCGATCTCCTGCTGGTCGACAGCCCGATGGACGCGCTGAAGGGCGCCGATGCGCTGCTGATCGTCACCGAATGGAAAGTGTTCCGCAGCCCCAACTTCGACACCATGAAGTCGCTGCTGAAAACGCCGCTGGTGTTTGACGGCCGCAATCTCTATGAGCCGCAGGCGATGCGCGAGATGGGCTTCGATTATCTGCCGATCGGACGTCAGTAAGGCATGTACAAGACCATCGAAGACTGCGTCGGGAATACGCCGTTGGTCAGACTGAAGCGCATGCCGGGCACGACCAGCAATGCCATTCTGGTCAAACTCGAGGGTAACAACCCGGCGGGTTCGGTGAAGGACCGTCCGGCGCTGTCGATGATCGAGCAGGCCGAGGCACGCGGGGAAATCAAGCCGGGCGACACCCTCATCGAGGCGACCAGCGGCAACACCGGCATAGCGCTTGCCATGGCAGCGGCGATGCGCGGCTATCGTCTCATTCTCATCATGCCGGAGAATGCATCGGTCGAACGGCAGCAGACCATGCGTGCCTTTGGCGCTGAATTGCAGCTGGTGAGCAAGGAGGCCGGCATGGAAGGCGCGCGTGATCTGGCGGTCGCGATGGAAAAACAGGGCATCGGCAAGATCCTCGACCAGTTCGCCAATCCCGACAATCCGGAGGCGCACTACCGCACCACCGGTCCGGAAATCTGGCGCGATACCGAAGGCAAGATTACCCATTTCGTTTCCAGCATGGGTACCACCGGCACCATCATGGGCTGCTCGCGCTATCTCAAGGAACAGAATCCCAATATCCAGATCGTCGGCGTACAGCCTGACGAAGGCGCGCAGATTCCCGGCATCCGCAAATGGCCGGAAGAATACGTTCCGAAAATCTGTGACTACAGCCGCGTCGACCGCATGATTTACGTCAGCCAATGGAATGCCGAGGAAACCACGCGCCGACTCGCGCGCGAGGAAGGCATATTCGCCGGCATCTCGTCGGGCGGCGCGCTGTGGGCGGCGCTGCAGTTATCGAAGGAAGTCGAGCACGCGGTGATCGTTTCCATCGTCTGTGACCGAGGCGACCGCTATCTGTCGACCGGCGTGTTTCCGGCATAAAGCGGCCACATGGCCAAAACCAAAACGATCTATACCTGCACCGAATGCGGCGGGCAGTCACCCAAGTGGCAGGGGCAGTGCCCTGCCTGCAATGCCTGGAACACCCTGGTTGAAACCATTGCCGAGTCAGCCAAGCCGCGATTCGCCTCGCTGGCGGCGACGAGCCAGGTACAGATGCTGCACGAAGTGGAAGGAAGCGAGGAGTCGCGCATCGCCACCGACATCGGCGAGCTTGACCGCGTGCTCGGCGGTGGCCTGGTGCCGGGCGGGGTGACGCTGATCGGCGGCGACCCCGGAATCGGCAAGTCGACGCTGCTGCTGCAGGCCATGGCCGGGCTGTCCGGCCGCCTCAAGACGCTTTACGTCAGCGGCGAGGAATCGGCGCGCCAGGTCGCGCTGCGCGCACGGCGTCTTTCCCTGCCCGAGACCAATCTGCCGGTGCTGCCGGAAATTCGCCTCGAAGCCATCCTCGCGCAACTCACCGACCTGAAGCCCGACGTCGCTGTAATCGACTCGATTCAGACCGTGTATTCCGAAGCGCTGACCTCGGCCCCCGGTTCGGTTGCGCAGGTGCGCGAATGCGCGGCGCAACTGACACGCCACGCCAAGCAGACCGGTACCGCGATCATCCTCGTCGGCCACGTCACCAAGGAAGGCGCGATCGCCGGGCCGCGCGTGCTTGAGCACATCGTCGACACCGTGCTGTATTTCGAGGGCGACACCGGCTCGTCTTTCCGGCTGGTGCGCGCGTTCAAGAACCGCTTCGGCGCGGTCAACGAGATCGGCGTTTTTGCGATGACCGAGAAGGGGCTGAAAGGCGTCTCCAATCCCTCGGCGATTTTCCTGTCGCGTCACGGTGAGCCGGTGCCAGGTTCGTGCGTGCTGGTGACGCAGGAAGGCACGCGCCCGCTGCTGGTCGAGATCCAGGCGCTGGTCGATTCCAGCCACGCGCCGAGCCCACGCCGCCTCTCCGTCGGCCTCGAGCAGAACCGGCTGGCCATGCTGCTGGCCGTGCTGCACCGCCACGCCGGCATCGCGTGCTTCGATCAGGACGTGTTCGTCAACGCCGTCGGCGGGGTGAAGATTAGCGAGCCCGCCGCCGACCTCGCCGTGCTCGCCGCGATCGTGTCCTCGCTGCGCAGCCAGCCCTTGCCGGACAAGCTGGTGATGTTTGGCGAGGTCGGCCTGGCGGGCGAAATCCGCCCGGTGCAACGCGGCCAGGAACGCCTCAAGGAAGCTGCCAAGCTCGGTTTCACCCAGGCCATCGTGCCGGCGGCCAATCAGCCCAAGCAGAAGATAGCCGGGATGGAAATTCACGCGGTGCAGCGGCTGGACGAGGCGATCAGTTTATTCAGGGAAACCTGAGGGTGGGGCTGCGTTTAGTCTTGCAAGCAGCAGCCTGGGTCCGGGTGCTGGTTTGAAACCTGACGGGCATAACGCTGCGCGGCCCCGATCATGACCGTTTTACGAGATAAGCTGATGCACCTCCGCTGGCTGTAAATCGTGCTCACTGCAGCATTTTCGGTTTTTTCATGAACTACCTTATGAGCATGGGGCCAACAGCGCAAATGTTGTGATGCGGCAAGCCAGCGACGCATATGACGCCGCCGCGGATAAATTCTGACAATGGCCTGTTCGATTGTGGCTGATCGAAAATCTTTGACGGTTTGGAGGGAAAGCATGCCAGGGGTCTTCATTAGCTATCGGCGGGATGATACCAAGGGCTACGCAGGGGCTTTGCTGCGGGAACTCAATAGCCGCATTGGATCGGACCAGGTGTTCATGGACATTGAGGACATCGAGGGCGGAACCGATTTTCCTGCCGTGCTACGGGAGTCAGTGCAGTCCTGCGACGTGCTGCTCGCTCTGATCGGCCTGAATTGGCTGGATGCCAGAGACGCCGCCGGCAATCGTCGCCTCGATAATCCGCGCGACTTCGTCCGGCAGGAAATTGCCCTCGCCCTGGAAAGCGGGGCGCGGGTGATTCCTGTCCTGGTTGAAGGTATCCAGATGCCTGCGGCGGAACAACTGCCGCCTGACCTGAAGGCGCTGGCTACACGCAATGCGCTGACACTGGGCAACACCCATTGGGATGAGGACGTGGCGCGGCTCACAGACCATATCCGCGAGGGGCTCTATGCATTGGGCGTGGAGAAGGCGGCGAGCGCAAAGCTGGCGCCGGATTTCTTTGCCCTCCCGGCCATGAGCAGGAAAGTGAAGCAATTCGTCACCTACGCTTTGGGCTTTGGGGTGTTATTTGGCGCGCTCGGATTGGGGTTGATGATCCACCAGCTTCGCTTCGAAGCCCGAAGTCAGCATGCCGAGGCAGAAGTGGTTCGCCTGATGCGCGAGGATTCCGACGAGGGCAACCCCTTGTACCGTCCGGAACTGCAATATGTGGATGCCAATGGACAGGTCGTCCGGTTCACTTCGGGCAACGCGTCCTCACCGCCCGCCTACGATGTGGGTGACAGGGTGCAAATCCTGTACGACTCCCACGATCCAGATAACGCGGTTATCGACAGCTTCATGGGACGGTGGTTTCTGACATTCATGTTCGCCGGCTTCGGTGGGCTGTGGTTGCTGCTCGGTCTCGCTCCGCTCATTATCCGCCGCTGGCGGCGCATGCAGCTGAGTCGCCTGCTGCAACGGGGCAAGCCTGTCATTACCTCGTACAAAAACGTGGAAGAAAATACGACTATCACGGTCCAGGGACGCCATCCCTACTATCTGGTGACTGAATGGCGTCACCCCGTGTCCAAGGAACT
>JAABQU010000092.1 GCA_011391285.1 Thiobacillus sp. | reverse complement strand
GCGTGTCGGGCAGGGGGGCTTCCATGCCGGGTTCCAGGTCTTCGGGGAAACCGCCCTGTGTCGCCATGGGTTCCTTGACCGGCAGGTCGGCCTTGCTGGTGGTGTCGTCGATTGCTTCTTTCACCGGTTCGCGGGCAGGCGTCTCGACGATGGCGGGCGTGCTGACAGCGGGTAGCGGTTTGGACGGCGCAGGGGGCTGCGGATACAAATGGGGCTGCAATTGCGGCAGCAGGGTTTTCAGGATTTGCGTGGCGAGCGAGCTGGTATAGCCGAACTGCCCCGCCTGCTCGCCGGGTACCAGTGCCGTCAAGGTGCCGAAGTAGCGGTCGCCCAGATAAAAGACGAAGGTGGCGGTGCGGTTGACCACGCGTGATTCGAGCAACTGGCCGCCGCGACCATAGCGTTCAAAGCGGTTGTCGCCGGTGCCGGTTTTGCCGCCGATGGTGAGCGCTTTGCCAGCGGCATCCTTGAGTGCACCCGCCAGCCGCGAGGCGGTGCCGTGCTCGACTACTCCAGCTAGTGCGCGGCGCACGGTTTGTGCGACTTCGACAGGCAGCAGGCGTTCACCCTTGGCGGTCTTGAGCGACAGCTGCGTGTCGAACGGTGTGTTGGCGGCGAAATGCAGGTGGGTGAGGCTGACCATCGGCTTTTTCACCCCGTCATTCACCAGAATGCTCATCAACTCGGCCAGCGCCGCCGGACGGTCGCCCGAGCTGCCAATCGCGGTGGCATAGGACGGCGTGATGTTGTCGAAGGGGTAGCCGAGCTGCTTCCAGTCAACCAGCAGGCGGTCAAATGCTTCGACTTCCAGCAACGACTGGATGCGGATGTCCTGCGCATTCTTGCGGCTGGTTTTGAATAGCCAGTTGTATACCTCGCGCCGCGCCGCCGTGCCTTGTTCGTATAAGGTGCTGAGATTGGTTTTTGGCGTCGCACGCATGGTTTTGACCACCCACAGCTCGAGTGGGTGAATTTGTGACACGTAGCCACGGTCAGCCAGATTGTAGGCATCCGGGGCATGGGCGTTGAACATCGACTTCAGCACATTGGGACTCAGGCTGGCACTGGCGGGAACGTGCTGATGCAGCGCGGCAACATACGCATCAAACCCCGCCAGCGGTTCCAGATAACGGAACACCGAAGTGAAACGGCGCGGATTGAGGCGAATCCTGCCATACAGGTCGTCAGCCATCTGCGTGGGGGTTTGTGCTTTGTGGCGCTGGTAAAAACGGTTAATGAACACGCGGCCTTCCTGATCGACGAAGCGCATCAGATAGGTTTCGCGGAGCGGATTGCTGGCGTCGTCGAGAATCCGCGCAGCCGCCCCGGGGGTGGCGCTGGCATAGTGGCGCACGATGTCGCGCATGATGCGGATGTAAGCCAGGTTGACCGAATTGCGGGTGGCTTCCCATACATCCATGACGCGGCTGTTGTCTTTGGGGTCGAAGTTGGCGAAGTTGTGCTGTCCGCCGCCGGTGAAAAAGGTTTCTGGCGAGGCGGAATAGCGCCGTGCCATGGCGGCTTCGAGCGTGACCGCGAGCGTTTCATCACGATTGGCGATCAGGCGTCCGGCTACCCACTGCGACAACACATCACGCCGTGGCAAGGCTATTTGCTCGAGCGCTTCGGGTGCGAGCGTGCGGTATTCAGCGTGCCGCCGCGCAATGATTTCCAGATAGGTGATGAGGGTGCGCAGCTTGGCGGTGGAGCCGAGGTCGAGGCGTGCCTGGCTGTTGATGTCGAATGGCTGGTTTAGGTTGTCAGCCTGAATCCGCAGCAGATTGCCCTGAGTGGTTTTTTCGTACAGGGTGAAGCTGTAAATCACCTCGGCCAGTGGATTCTCGGGCTTGAGCAGGCGATGCCCGACCAGCCCCGAAGCGGTGGCGGCCTCGAGTTTGGCCAGGCTTTGCAAATAGCCGCTGATGATTTTTTGTGCCGGCTGGTTGATGGTGGTCTTGACCTGCAGATCGAGCCGATCGAGGTCGTACAGGCGAGGCTCGCCGAGTAGTTGTGCAACCCGGATGCGCTGCGCGTTGGTGGCTTTCTGGTCGACAAAACGGGGTGGCGGCGGATCGATGCGCTCGCGCGTGCTGCGCAGTTTGACTCGCTTGGCACGATCGGCCAGTTCGCGCGGAATCACGCCGGCATGCGCCAGCAAGTCGAGGTGATCGTCGGTGCTGGCATCCAGCGCTTTGCGGTTGGCGGCCAGGTAATACGACGGACGGCGTTCGGCAACGATCAGCGACAGTGCATGTTTGAGCGCGCTGGCATAGGCGTCGTCGCGGGTGCCGGGTTTTTTGGACAGGGTCCGGTTGACCGCAGCGAAGTCGAGTCCATACCATGCCCACAAGCCGTCGCCGACACCGTTGACTTCGCCGAAGCGCGGAGCGGCGGCAAGCGGCACCGTGTTGAGATAGGCCATCACGGTTTTGCGCCGCATCGGCAGCGTGTTGGCGCCATCGAGATAGGCGCGCAGGCTGGCGCTTCCCATCTGGCGCAGCTTGTCGCCCATGCTGTTGGTCAGGCCTTCGGGCGAGTGGCGATATTTTTCGATCTGGGTCGGCAAGGTGCTGCCGCCCGGTACGTTGCGGTTGGTGTCGATCAGGCTGATGCCTTTTTCAAGCAAGGCTTGCGCGAGCCGGTCCCACTCCACCGCCGGGTTGCGGGTGGGAAACTGTTCGGTCAGCAGTTCGCGATTTTCGATATAGAGCAGGGCATTGACCAGCACGGGGGGAATGGCTTCGAAGCGCTCGTACACGCGCGTGGGATGCTTGCCCTGATAGAGCGATTGCCCTTCACTGTCGAGCAGGCTCAGCCCCGCCTGGTCTTTTTCGTGGTACGGCAGGAACAGGCCGAGATCGTCCACCCGTTCCATCTGCGCACTGATCTTGGCCTGCTGGTCGATTTGCCAACCGGCCTGGTCGAGCCGCGTCAGATAGGTCGGCAGGGTGTGATAGCCGAGGCGGACGTCATACGGCCCGTCGCCAGGGTAGCGGATGCGTTTGGACGGTCCGGGCTGCATCTGCCAGGTCATTTTTTGCGCGGTCTTGACCAGGTATTTGGCTTCGAGTGCAGACGACACCAATTCCCAGGCGATGAGCCCGATCAGGGCGACCAGCAGCAGCAGAATGCCGAGGCCAATCAGGATGCGACGTGGGGTTTTTTTCATGTTCTAGACCCAGTCGCGCGCAGTGAGAAAGTCGGTGTACAGGCAGGCTTCCGCGCTGCCTGGTTCGGGGTGCCAGTCGTAGCGCCATTTCACAATCGGTGGCAGCGACATCAGGATGGATTCGGTGCGGCCGCCCGATTGCAGGCCAAACAGGGTGCCGCGGTCGTACACCAGGTTGAACTCGACGTAGCGGCCGCGCCGGTAGGCCTGGAAATCCCGTTCACGTTCGCCGTACGCGATGTCCTTGCGGCGTTCAAGGATGGGCAGATACGCGGCGATAAACGCGTCGCCGACGCTTTGCGTCATGGCGAAGGCGTGCGCGAATCCGCCTTCGGAAAAGTCGTCGAAGAACACACCGCCGATGCCGCGCGGTTCGTTGCGGTGCTTGAGGAAAAAGTAGCGGTCGCACCAGTCCTTGAAGCGCGGATGCAGGTCGGCGCCGAACGGATCGAGCGCGGCTTTGCAGGTGGCGTGAAAATGCTGTGCGTCATCCTCGAAGCCGTAATAGGGCGTCAGGTCCATGCCGCCGCCAAACCACCACACTGGCGCCTCATCCTCTTTCATCGCGACAAAGCAGCGCACGTTCATGTGCACCGTCGGTGCATAGGGATTGCGCGGGTGCAGCACCAGCGATACGCCCATGGCTTCCCAGCGCCGTCCGGCCAACTCGGGCCGGTGTGCGCTGGCGGACGGCGGCAGCTGGCTGCCCAGTACGTGCGAAAAATTCACCCCGCCGCGTTCCAGCACCTGGCCTTCTTCGATCAGCCGCGAGATGCCGCCGCCGCCTTCGGGGCGTTGCCAGGCATCGGTGCGGAACGGCAGGCCATCGGCGGCTTCGAGTACGGCGACAATGCGCGCCTGCAGGTCGAGCAGCCAGGTTTTGACGGCGCTTGAATCAAAGGCGGGGGTGTCGAGTGTGTGGGCGGGCATCAGGGGCGAAGCGTGGTTCCGGTGGCAAGGTCGATCAGGGTGGAGGGGCGGCGGCGTGTACCGATGAGGCCATCGATCACGCGCACCCGTGAGCCGAATATTCTGCGGCATTGTGCCGCAGTTTGGGCGGGTTTTTTGCCGCTTTTGTTGGCACTGGTCGAAACCAGGGCCATGCCGAGTTCGCGGCACAGGCGCGCGGCCACAGGGTGGGCGGTGACGCGCAGTGCGATCGTGGCGCGCCCGCCGGTCAACAGGGGTGAGCAGGCAGGGGAGGCGGGCACGACCCAGGTAACGGGGCCGGGCCAGCTGCGCTGCATTTTCATCTGGTCGGCGGCACTTAGCGGACGAATAAAGGGCGTGAACTGCTTGAAATGGTGGGCGATCAGCAGCAAGCCTTTGGCCGCGTTGCGGCCTTTCAGCTGGATCAG
>JAABQU010000091.1 GCA_011391285.1 Thiobacillus sp. | reverse complement strand
CGTCGCGCAGCAGGCGAAAGCCCAGGGTATCGATCGCCACGCTTTCCGAGGCGATGATGTACTCGTGCGGGGTGGACTGGTCGTTGACGCCGATCACCAGCGGGCGGATACCGTGCGGATCACGGAAGGCCAGCAGACCGTAGCCGGCGATGAAGGCGGTCACCGCATAGGCGCCCTTGCAGCGCGCGTGCACCCCGGTGACCGCGCCGAAGATCGTGTCCAGGTTGAGCTGCCGCCCGGAGGCGCGCACCTGCAGTTCGTGCGCCAGGACGTTCAGCAGCACCTCGGAATCCGAGTTGGTGTTGACGTGGCGCAGGTCGGCACGGAACAGTGACTCTTTCAACTCGTGGGTGTTGGTGAGGTTGCCGTTGTGGCCCAGCACGATGCCGTAGGGCGAATTCACATAGAACGGCTGCGACTCGGCCGACGACGACGCGCTGCCCGCGGTGGGATAGCGCACGTGCGCCACGCCCATGTCGCCCAGCAGGTTGCGCATGTCGCGGGTGCGGAACACGTCGCGCGCCAGCCCCTGCCCTTTGTGCATGTGAAAGCGGCTCTCCTCCGCCGTCACGATGCCGGCAGCGTCCTGTCCGCGATGCTGCAACACCATCAGCCCGTCATACAGAAGCTGGTTGGCCGCCGAATTGGAAACGACTCCGATTACCCCGCACATGCTGTGCACCCATTCAAAAGGTTATTCAAAACGAACATATTTCGACGCATCGACAGGCAGAAGCGGCAGTGAGCGCTGCGCCATCGCCTGCAGGCTGCCCGACAGCATGGCCTGCTTCCAGAACTCGGTGCGCGGCAGTGAGGTAAGTCCGGCTGCCAGCGTCAGGCCAACGAGAATCACCAAGCCTTTGGCCAGCCCCAGCACGCCACCCAGCAGCGTGTCCGCACCGCCCAGTCCAACTGTCCTGACCAGCGACGCCAGGGCGTGCCCCAGCAGCAGCACACCGATCAGCATCACCAGAAACACCACGGCAAAGCCGGTGAAATAGCGGATCGCGGGATTATCAATCCCGATCGGCAACAGCGGGGCAACAAGTACTGCCCCCCACTTGCCGAGCATGAATGCCAGCGTCCAGGCCGCCAGCGAAAACAGGGTATCGATCATGCCGCGCATCAGGCCACGCACCACCGTGAAAACCAGTACCAGCAGGATGATGAGATCGAGCATGCTCATTTTGCGACCACCTGGCCGGCCGGCAAGCCATTATCGGAGAGTTTTTTCGCGGCAGTTTCGGCGGCCTCACGCGAGGAATAAGGCCCCACGCGCACGCGTGTCAGGTCACCCAGCTTGTCGGTGTAGGCCGGCAACCCGGCCAGGGCCGCACGCCCCTTGAGCGCATCGGCCTTGGTGGCATCGGACAAGGCAGCCAGTTGCACCACGAACGTCTCGTTGGCCGGAACAGACCTGGCCTGGGGTGCGGGTGTCGTGCCGGATGCGGAAGGCTGGGGCTTGGGCGCAGGCTTGGGAGACGCGGCCTTGAGGGGTTCGGGCGGAGATTTCGGCGCCGGCGGCGGGGGGGGCGACGCAGGCACATCCGCCGTATCGGGTGCTTTAGCAGGTTCCGACGGCACCACTTGATCAGGCACCGTCTCCGGCATCACAGCCATGCGGACAGCCAGATCGCTGGCAGGTGGCGGCTCGTCCTCGAGCAACAAGGGCAACACGATCACCGCCAGCAGGGTCAGTGCAACCGCACCGATCAGGCGACGGCGGGCGCGGCGTTTGAGGTCATTTTCACTGCTGGGTGGCGGCATGGTTGAGCACGGCGGCAACGGTATAGAACGAACCGAAGACGAGAATTCTATCACCTTCGTCCGCTGCACCTCGCGCCTCCGCGAGCGCCTCACTCACATCCGGCTGCACCCTGACCGGCGCACCGCCCACATGGTCGCGCAGGACGGCGGCCAGCGCTGCGGCGTCACGCGCTCGCGGCGACCCGGGTGCGCACGCCCACCACGCATCGATCTCGTCCGACAGGGCGTCGATGACCCCCGCCGCATCCTTGTCGGCCAGCATGCCCACCACTGCCAGGGTGCGTCCGGGTACGGGCTGCTCACGCAGGGTGACGGCCAGTGCCCGCGCCGCTTCGGGGTTGTGCGCCACATCCAGAATGACCTCGGGCGCACCGGCTATGCGCTGAAAACGCCCCGGCACCTGCGCCGCAGCCAGTCCCTGACGCAACGCCGTCTCGCTCACCGGCAAACGGATCTGCACCGACTCCAGTGCAGCCAGCGCGGCGGCCGCATTGCGTAACTGACAAGCGCCGACCATGGCAGGCAGGGGCAAGGACGACCAGTTTGCCGCACGGCCACGAAAGCGCCAGCCGTTCCCCTCGCGTTGCGCGGAAAAGTCCCGCTCCACGCAGCGCAGGTCGGCGCCGATACTCCGGGCATGCTGGATCAGGCTGGCGGGGGGCGCAGGATCGGCGCAGATCGCAGGCCGGCCGGCGCGAAAGATCCCCGCCTTCTCGAAGCCGATTTTTTCCCGGGTGTCGCCCAGATACTCCATGTGGTCGAGATCGACGCTGGTGACGATTGCAGCCTCGGCATCGAACACGTTCACCGCGTCGAGCCGTCCGCCGAGGCCGACTTCGAGGATGGCGACTTCGACACCGGCATCGATGAACTGCGCCATTGCGGCCAGCGTGCCGAATTCGAAATAGGTCAGCGAGGTGTCGCCGCGCACCGCATCGATTTTCTCGAACGCAGCGACCAGTTCGGCGTCACCCGCCTCCCTGCCGGCAATCCGTACGCGCTCGTTGTAGCGCAGCAGGTGCGGCGAAGTGTAGAGGCCGGTCTTGTAACCGGCAGCCCCGAGGATGGCTTCGAGATAGGCGCAGGTGGAACCCTTGCCGTTGGTGCCACCCACGATGATGCAGGGAAAACCTGGGGCCAGCCCCATTGCGTCCCTGACCCTGCGTACCCGCTCAAGACCCAGCTCGATCGTGCTGGGATGCAGCTGTTCAAGCCGCGTCAGCCAGCCCGCCAGGGAAAGGCTAGGCGGCAAGCGCAGGGCGTCCCATCATCATCGACAGCGTGGTGGCGAGTTCGTCACGCATCTGGCGGCGGTCGATGATGCGGTCGATGGCGCCCTTGTCGACCAGGAACTCGGCACGCTGGAAACCTTCCGGCAGCGTCTCGCGTACCGTCTGCTCGATCACGCGCGGACCGGCGAAGCCGATCAGCGCGTTCGGCTCGGCCACGACCAGGTCGCCCAGCATGGCGAAGCTCGCCGACACACCGCCCATGGTGGGATCGGTCAGCACCGAAATGAAGGGCAGGCGATTGCGCGACAACCGGGTCAGCGCCGCCGAGGTCTTGGCCATCTGCATCAGCGAGAACAGGCCTTCCTGCATGCGCGCGCCGCCGCTGGCAGAAAAGCAGACGAAAGCCGAGTTGGATTCGATCGCCGCTTCCACGCCCTGCACGAAACGTTCGCCGACCACCGACCCCATCGAACCGCCCATGAACTTGAACTCGAACGCCGCCACCACCACCGGCACGGCCTTGACGCTGCCGCCGATCACCACCAAAGCATCGGTTTCCGAGGTGCCGGCCTGTGCTTCCTTCAGACGGTCGGGGTATTTTTTGCTGTCCTTGAACTTGAGCGGATCAAGCGGCGTGACATGCGCGCCGATTTCATGCTGCCCTTCCGCGTCCAGCAGCATGGCCAGCCGGGCGCGGGCGCCGATGCGGTGATGGTGGCCGCACTTGGGGCATACCTCCAGGTTGCTTTCCAGATCGGCGCGGTAGAGCACTTCGTTGCATGCCGGGCACTTCGACCACAGCCCTTCCGGCATCGTTTTGCGTGCCTCCACCCGGCGCTTGATCTTGGGCGGCAGTATCTTCTGGAACCAGCTCATGTTTTTCTCCGATTATTTCGATGCCGCGTCGACGCCGCGGCGCAAATCCTGCACCAGTGTCCTGACGCGGTTGATGACCTCGCCTTCGGGCGCGGTTTCGATTTCGTTGACGATGCGGCTGCCTACGACCACCGCATCGGCGATCCGCGCCACCGCCCCGGCGGTCGCCGCGTCGCGGATGCCGAAGCCGACGCCGACCGGCAGGCTGCAATGTTTGCGCACCATGGCGAGCTTGGCCGCGACTTCCTCGGTGTCGAGGTTGGCCGAACCGGTCACGCCCTTCAGCGACACGTAATAAATGAACCCGCCCGCGACGGCTGCCACCTGCTCCACGCGCGCTTCCGGCGTGGTCGGCGACAGCAGGAAAATCGGGTCGAGGCCAGCTGCCTTGAACACGTCCGCCACCCCGTGCGATTCCTCCGGCGGAATGTCCACCGTCAGCACGCCGTCGACGCCGGCCGCCTTCGCCGCCTGGGCGAAGTTCGCGTAGCCCATATGCTCGACCGGGTTGGCATAGCCCATCAGCACTACCGGTGTCGTCATATTGGTCTTGCGGAATTCCGCCGTCATCGCCAGGACATCTTTCAGCCCGACCTTGTTCGCCAGCGCCCGCTCGGACGCGCGCTGGATCACCGGGCCGTCGGCCATCGGGTCGGAGAACGGCACCCCCAGCTCGATGATGTCCGCCCCGGCTTCCACCAGTGCATGCATCAGCGGCACTGTCAGTCCCTTGCCGGGGTCGCCGGCAGTGATGAAGGGGATCAGGGCTT
>JAABQU010000090.1 GCA_011391285.1 Thiobacillus sp. | reverse complement strand
CTCAGGTTGAAATCAATGGTGTGGGTCGTGTATGAAGCCGCGACGCTGGTGGGCAGCCTCTTCATCATTCTGGGGCTGAGTCTGGGACTCACCAACCTGCTCATCGACGCCCAGGTGCCGATGCATCTGCTCGAATGGATCCAGGCCCAGGTCACAAGCCCGCTCGAGTTCCTGCTGTGGATGAACCTCGCCCTGCTGGCGGTCGGCTGCATGATGGATATCTTTTCCGCCATCGTCATCGTCACGCCGCTGTTGCTGCCGCTGGCGGCGCACTTCGGCATCCATCCGGTGCATCTGGGAATTGTCATCCTGGCCAATCTGGAAATCGGCTATCTCACCCCACCGGTGGGAATCAACCTCTTTCTTGCCAGCCAGCGCTTCAAGCAGCCCATTCTCGCCGTGTTCCACGCGGCACTGCCTTTTCTGGCGCTGATGCTGGTGTGGCTTGCGCTCCTGACCTACATTCCCGCGTTGAGCCTGTGGCATCAATCAGGTCTGTGACAGGCCCGTGCGGCTGCCCAGCCAGCGCTCGATGTGGCGCGCGGCGATGTCGGGATGTTCCCTGAGGCAGCGCCGAGCATAGTCGCGCGCCTTTTCCAGCAACGCCACGTCGCGTTCCAGGTCGGCAAAGCGCAGCATCGGCAGGCCACTCTGGCGGCTGCCGAGGAATTCCCCCGGGCCGCGCAGCAGCAAATCCTGGCGCGCGATCTCGAAGCCGTCGCTCAGCTCGAAGATCACCTTGAGGCGTGCACGGGCGAGTTCCGATACCGGCGTCTGGTACAGCAGCACGCACACTGATTCGCGGCTGCCGCGCCCGACGCGTCCGCGCAACTGATGCAGTTGCGCGAGTCCCATGCGTTCGGCGTGTTCGATCACCATCAGCGCGGCGTTGGGTACGTCGACGCCGACCTCGATGACGGTGGTGGCGACCAGCAGGTCGATCTCCTGCGCCTGGAACGCGGCCATCACCGCCTGTTTTTCGTCCGGCTTCAGACGCCCGTGCACCAGGCCGATGCGCAGTTGCGGAAGCTGTTCCACCAGCGTCGCATAGGTGTCCTGCGCGGTCTGCAATTGCAGCTTCTCGGATTCCTCGATCAGCGGACACACCCAGTAGGCCTGGCCGCCGGCGAGGCAGGCATCCTTCACGCGTGCCAGCACGTCGTCGCGGCGCGCGGCGTTCACCAGTTTGGTCACGATCGGCGTGCGCCCGGGTGGCAGTTCGTCGATCACCGAGACGTCGAGGTCGGCAAAAAAGCTCATCGCCAGGGTGCGCGGGATCGGCGTCGCGCTCATCATCAGCTGGTGTGGCTCGCTGCCTTTCTGCATCAGCGCCAGCCGCTGGCCGACGCCGAAGCGGTGCTGCTCGTCGACCACCGCCATGCCCAGCCGCTGGAAACTGCCGGCTTCCTGGAACAGCGCGTGGGTGCCGAACGCCAGGTCGGCCTCGCCCGCGGCGATCGCCTGCCAGGCGGCAGTCCGCTCGGCCTTGCGCTGGCTGCCCGACACCCAGGCGCAGCGCACGCCGAGGGTGGACAAGAGCGGCGCCAGCTTGCGGTAATGCTGTTCGGCGAGGATTTCGGTCGGCGCCATGAAGGCGGCCTGAAAGCCGTTTTCGATCGCCTGCAGACAGGCCAGCGCCGCCACCACGGTCTTGCCGCTGCCGACGTCGCCCTGCAGCAGGCGGCGCATCGGGTGCGGCAGCGCAAGATCGGTGCTGATCTCCTGCCAGGCACACGCCTGCGCAC
Organism: Thiobacillus sp.; assembly: GCA_011391285.1. The sequence goes on along the minus strand of JAABQU010000090.1, from coordinate 3,039 downwards.
GAGTGAGTGCAAACGGCAGCGTGTGGGTGAACGCGGTCGTCAGCCGTTCACGGGGTGGCAAGGGCAGGGCTGGGCGTGACGTGCGTTGCTGACGCGCAGTCGCCAGCGACAGTTGCTGCGCCAGCAGTTCGTCGAATGCCAGCCGCTGCCATGCGGGGTGCTGACGCGATTCGAGCTCGGCAAGCGCACACTCCAGCGGCGGCTGGTGCAACAGACGGATGCTGGCCTCCAGTTCGGGCAGCCCGAGTTCGGCGAGCCACTCGGCAGGCAGCGTGTCGGAAATCGGCGCCGCCAGCGCCCGTTCGATCGCCTTGCGCAATGGGGCCTGGCCGAGTCCGGCTGTGGTGGGGTAGACGGGGGTCAACTGAGCCGGCAGGGGCGTGTCATCGTCGGCCTTGGAGAAGCGCGGATGCACCATTTCCAGTCCGAGAAAACCGCCGCGCACCTCGCCGTTGAAGCGGAAGGAGTCGCCCGGCTGGAACAGCTTGAGGTGGCTGGGGTAGAAATTGAGAAAGCGGATGCCGAGCACGCCGCTTGCATCCTCGACCGTCACCGTCAGCATGCGGCGCGGGCGGTAGGCGACGCTGGCCTCGCGCACCACCGCCTGCACCTGCGCTGTCTGCCCCGGCAGCAGGTCGCGGATCGGCGTGAGGCGGGTTTCGTCTTCCCAGCGCAGCGGCAGGTGCAGCACCAGGTCGGCGTCGCGCGTCAGGCCTAGCTTGGCGAATCTGGCTGCGCGCGCCGGACTGACGGGAAAGGAAAACGGCGAGGCCGCTTTCAATTTAGGGCGTGTTAACACGCCCTATGCTCTAGCCGAGCACCATCACGGCGTCAGCCTCGACCAGCGCATTCCGCGGCAGTGCGGCGACGCCGACCGCGGCGCGCGCCGGATAGGGCTGGCTGAAATAGGTGGCCATGATTTCGTTGACCTTGGGAAAGTGGCCGAGGTCGGTCAGGAATATGTTCAGCTTCACCACATCGGCCAGCGAGCCGCCCGCCGCGGATGCCACGGCGGCGAGGTTCCTGAATACCTGATGAATCTGCGCGTCGATGCCGTCCACCATCTGCATCGAGGCGGGGTCGAGACCGATCTGCCCGGACAGGTACACGGTTTGGTCGACCCGTACGGCCTGCGAATAGGTGCCGATCGCGGCCGGCGCGTCGGCGGTCTGGATGATGCTTTTGTTCATGCTGAATCCTGATGCGGTTGAATTATTGTGAGGGCGCGGCGCGGCCGTCCTTCCTGCCCTTGATGCGGAAAATTCGCACTACGTCGGGCAGCACGCGCAGGGCCCGCATCACGCGTGCAAGGTGCATGCGGTTTTCCACCTGCACGGTGAAGAACAGCACGGTATAGGGGCTGCCGTCTTCCTCCTCCATCGCGACGTTGCCGATGTTGGAGCCGTGCTCGGCGATCGCCGAGGCGACCTTGGCCAGCACGCCGCGCTGGTTGCCGACGACGACCTTGATCGAGACGTCGAACATGTGCCCCGGCTCGGCCTCCCATTCCACGTCCAGCCACTTGTCGGGGTCGGTGCGGAAGGAACGGATCGACGGGCAGTCGTGGGTGTGGATGATGAGGCCGCGATCCTTGTGGATGAAGCCGAGAATCGGATCGCCGGGAATCGGGTGGCAGCATTGCGCCAGTTCGACCGCGATGCCTTCGGTACCGCGGATGCTGATGGCGTGCGGATGCGCGGGCTCGCCGGTTTTCTCGCCCTGCACCTGAAGCAGCTGGTGCGCCACCACCAGCGGCAGCTTGCGCCCCAGGCCGATGCCGGCGAACAGTTCCTCGCGGCTCTGCAGGCCGTAGTCCTTGATCACGCGGTCCCATACCGCCGCATCGGGCACGACCGCTTCCGGATTGAGCGCCGTGATGGCATGGTTGAGCAGGCGCTCGCCCAGCGCGGCCGCTTCCTCCACCCGGGTGTTGCGTAAGTAATTGCGGATGTGCGAGCGCGCCTTGCCGGTGACGACGAAGTTCAGCCAGGCCGCGTTGGGACTGGCGTTCGACGCAGTGAGAATCTCAACGTGGTCACCGTTCCTGAGCTGGGTGCGCAAGGGCATCAGCTCGTAATTGATCTTCACGGCGATGCAGTGATAGCCGACATCGGTGTGCACCCCGAACGCGAAGTCGACCGCCGTGGCGCCGCGCGGCAGCGCCATGATCTTGCCCTTGGGGGTGAACACATAGACCTCGTCGGGGAACAGGTCGACCTTGATGTGTTCGAGAAATTCGGGTGAATCACCGTGGTCGGCCTGGATGTCGAGCAGGGATTGCAGCCAGCGGTGGGTGCGGGTCTGGACGTCGTTCAGCGCCGCATCGGCCGACTTGTACATCCAGTGCGAGGCCACGCCCGATTCGGCCAGCCGGTTCATGTCGGTGGTGCGGATCTGCACCTCGATCGGCGTGCCGTTGGGACCAAACAGGATCGAATGCAGCGACTGGTAGCCGTTGGCCTTGGGAATCGCGATGTAGTCCTTGAACTTGCCGGGGATCGGCTTGTACAGCGAATGCAGCGAACCGAGTGCCAGATAGCAGGTCGGCTGGTCGCGCACCACCACGCGGAAACCGTAGATGTCGAACACCTCGGAAAACGCCAGGTTCTTTTCCTGCATCTTGCGGTAGATGCTGTAGAGGTGCTTTTCGCGTCCGGTGATGGTGGCGTCGATCTTGCAATGTTCGAGTTTCTCCTGCAGCGCGACCTTGACCTTGTCGACCAGTTCGCGCCGGTTGCCGCGTGCTGCCTTGACCGCTTTTGCCAGCACCTGGTAGCGGTTGGGGTGGCTGTAGCGGAAACCGAGGTCCTCCAGTTCCTGGTACACCGAATGCAGCCCCAGCCGGTTGGCGATCGGGGCGTAGATTTCCAGCGTTTCCTTGGCGATGCGCTTGCGCTTTTCGGCCGGCATCGCGCCCATGGTGTGCATGTTGTGCAGGCGGTCGGCCAGTTTGACCAGGATCACCCGCACGTCCTGCGCCATCGCCAGCAGCATCTTGCGGAAGTTCTCCGCCTGCGCGTGCTGCTCGGAGGCGAACGC
>JAABQU010000089.1 GCA_011391285.1 Thiobacillus sp. | reverse complement strand
TCGCCGGCACCGTGGTGGTGCGCAAGCGCAACCGCAGCCCCGAGCCGGTGGTGTTCAACGGCTGAGGGGCCGCGCTGCGCCCGATCGGTTCAGTCCTTGGTGCGCGTACGCGACACCGCGGCCATGATGCCGATGCCCAGGATGATCACGCAGGTGATGCCGACATACAGCGCCGGGATGCCGGCGGTGACCATGCCCCAGGCAACGCCGCCGACCAGCAGGGCCAGTCCGATCAGGAAAAGTGCGAATGACATGGGAAGGATTCCTAGGTTGGTTCCGGGCGTCGAGCCGGCTCGGTCGCTGTCTGCGCAGCGTGCGTCGTTGATAGCAGCCGCTACCTGAACGGCTTGGGAGTTGCCCCTGCCCGGCCGGGGTGTCGGTTCAGTATCGGCAGAGGCTAAATTCGGGTTTCGTTCGAAACAGGAAGGTGACCGATGGGGATGTGCATGGGCCTGTGCGCCGTCGGCGATGCGGATATCGCGACCCTGCTTCACGACCCGCCACTGGTGTGGAAGGTGCTGGCGCCCGACGAGCCGGAGCTTTACCGCGCCGCGCGCGGTGCGCCCGGGTCCTGGTTCGCGAGGTTGTTCGGTTTTGGCGCGCGCGTCACCGTCGACTCAGCCATTGGCCCGGCGGAAAGCGAAACCGACCTCGACAAGTCCTGGCACGGCATCCACTACCTGCTCACCGGAACGGCCTGGGAAGGCGAGGCACCGCTGAATTTCCTGGTCCAGGGCGGCGTGCCGATCGGCGACGTGGACGTGGGCTACGGCCCGGCCCGCGCGATCATGTCCGACGACGTGCAGCGCATCCATGCCGCACTGTCCGCGATCAGCGAAGGCGACCTGCGGGCGCGGTTCAATCCCGGGGAAATGGTCCGGCTCGACATCTACCCTGCCATCTGGGACGACGAGCCCGGCGAAGATGGCGCGATCGACTACTGCGCCAGCTACTTTGCTTCGCTCAAGGCGTTCATCGCCGACGCGGCGGACCGCCGACTCGGGATTCTCATCCATGCGTCGTAAGCAACGCCAGGCGGGAGACGGCGTGCGCCGCCGCCCGCCGGCACCGGGCATCAGTCGGTGACTGGGGTGCCCTGCGAGGACCAGATCTGCCAGCGGCCGTCGCGCTTGATGAAGGTGTCGATGTAGCGCGTCTTGCGCTGGAAGGCCTTGCCATCCTTGTCGGTGCCGCGCGTGTGGTAGATGCCGGTGACCAGGGCACGGTCGCCATCGACGTTGGTGCGCACATCGGTGCTGTCGGCCTGCGTCACACGGTAGGTACCGACCGCGGCAACCTGCTCGGCCTTGGTTTCCAACGCGCCGGTGCGGCTGACGCCCATGAAGTCCTCGGCGAGATTGCGTTCGAACCACGACTTGTCGGCCGCCAATTCCGCGACGTTCCACTCCAGGTCCAGGTAGGTGACGATGCCGCCGTCGCCCAGCGGATGGCCGGTGTTGGACATCACCTTCCAGTCGCCGCCTTCCTTGACCATGTGGTGCACGCTGCGCCCGTACCAGGTTTCCGCCTCGTCGCCCGTTCCCGCGGTGCTGACGTTGCGGTGGCTGATGACGGCGGTGTTGCCGCTGCAGTGGATCTGGTAGAAGTCCGGCCGGGTGACGACGGCTTCGCCGCCTTCGCGGGCATTGGCGATGGCGTCGGCGATCGCCGCCTGCTTGCCCATCCCGCCGCCGGGCGCCATGCTCAGGTAGTCGTCGCTGTAGTAGGCGGCGAGTGCCTGCGCATCCCCTTTCTCGGCGGCGGTGGCCCAGGCCCTGTCGAAGGCTTCGAGCGCCGCCTTGTCGGCGTTGCTGCAAGCGGCGTGCACGTTTCCGGCCATCGCCAGGCCGAGGCTGATTGCGATGATGCTGGTCTTCATGGTGCTCCCCCTGCGGGGCGACAGGCCCCGCGTGAAGGCACGCTACGCCTGCAACGGCGCGCCAACAATCATCAATTCGCGGCCACGGAATGAAACGAATAAGGGTCGGTCCTGCGGCCAACGCCGGCGAAAAAAACACGCGCGGGCCAGCAACTCCGGCGCCAGGCATGAAGAAGCGGGCCCAGGGCCCGCTTCTTCAATGCCCGCATCGCGACGCCTACTTCAGGATGACTTCACGGATCACTTCGCTGCCGATGATGTCGCGCATGCTGCCGCGGTCGGCGGAAGCCTGGTTGGCCTGGTCGCGCGTCATGCCGGTCGCCTCCTTCGACACGGGGTACATGCGGTCATCCAGGCCGTCGAAGGCCGCCATGTTGGCGTAGGTCACGGTGAGGTAGACGTCCGCGTCATCGCGGCTGCGCGGATTGGCGTCGAACACGCTCCACCTGACGATGTTGCCGGCTTTCTGCTGCGCCTCCATCTGGGGCTTGTAGGTTTTCGCCAGGTAGGCCATGTACTTGTCGTACTGGCCATCCTTGATGTCCACCGCAGTGACGACCGTCACCGTGCCCTCGGTGAACGCACGTGATTCCTGGGCCGACACGCCGGACGCGGCAACGCAAAGCATCGCAAGGCACAAAACGGAAATGCGCTTCATGGTGGTTCCCCTGGTTGGTGTTACCGGCAAAGGGCCGGTTTGCCGAACCTACGCCCCGGGATTTACTCCGTCAAAAGCCACGCGGCGGCCTGGCCGGCATCGATCTTCCGACCCGGATGCGGCTTGGAGCCGTCGATGCAAGTCCTTCTTTGAAAAGGCAATCAGCCGTACTGGCCGACGCCCGGCGCCAGCCACGTTTCGCGGTTGGAAGTAGACCCCGTGTCCGGGCAACTGCGCGAAAAAAAGCGGTGCCGGCAGGTCGCCCCACCGACGTGCTCAGGGCTTGGGCACGTGCAGCGTCTTGCTGATCATCAGCGAGCCCGACAGTGCGAACAGCAGCACCAGTGGATGCAGCTGCCAGCCCAGGTCGATGCTGCCCAACCACAGCGCGTCGCCGATGCGGCCCTGCCAGGTGGCCACCGCCAGCACCACCACCAGCGCCAGGCTGGTGGGGATGGGCGTGCCTTCGAAATACTTCACCTTGCCCTCGTCGCCGCTCAATGACTCGGCCGTGACGTTGTAGCGGGCCAGGCGGCTCACGCCGCAGCAGACGAAATACGACAGCACCAGCCAGTCCCAGCCGCCTTGCATGCCGCAGGCGTAGGCCAGCGCGGCCGGCGCCACGCCGAACGAGATGACGTCGGACAGCGAATCAAGCTCACGGCCCAGCGTGGACGCGGTGTGCCGCCAGCGCGCGATCTTGCCGTCCAGCGCGTCGAACACGAAGGCCAGCGGAATCAGGGCCATGCCCCAGAGCAAGTCGGACGTGCGCCCGTCCTGCAGGAACCGCATCGCGGCGAACACGGCCCCGGTGCCGCAGAAGGCGTTGGCGAGCGTGAACCAGTCGGCCAAGTGGAACTCGCGGAGCATGGAAAAGTGGCGCTTCATGGCGGGCGTCCTCGGACTACTTGCTGTCCTTTATCGAGCGATCAAAGCACTGGCGACCCTTGGCATGCAGCCACGACAGATCCTGGTCGACAGTGTTGCCGTCGCGCGCGGCGGTGTCGGTGCTGAAGACCGCACACAGGCGGTACGCGCGCGGGCCCAGGACCTCATAACCGTAGGGCGTGCCGTCCACCGGGTCCACGACCGGCAGCGAAACGCCGGGCTGGCGCGCGAGCGTGGACAGGTCCCCGGGCAGGCGGGCGTGCTGATCCACATGCCGACCCAAGGCGCCTTCGATCCGCTCGAGGTCGGCTACGCGGCGCTCGTCCAGGCGCAGCTCGCGCTGTGCCGCCGGAGAGCCGATCACCCACATGGCGGCAGCGAGCACGGCCACCACCACGACGCCGGCGGTGAGAAGCAGCGCGCGTCCCGGCCCGGTCGCGCTCATGCTTCCCCTTCGTCGCGGCGCAGGTCCCACAGGTAATAGCCGAAGATGCCGCCGGCGATCACCGCCGCCACGATCACCTTCAGGATGAACCGAAGCGTGAATTCACCGGCCAGCACGCCGTTCACCAGCGTGATCATGTCGGCGATCAGCACCGTGCCGGCGACGAACAGCGTGAGGTAGGTCAGCCATCGCCGGACGGCAGACAGCCGCTTGACCGGGCTGCGCGCCAGCTCCCTGCCCAGCAGGTTGGCGATGAAGACATACAGCGGGAACGCGATGACCACCGACGCCACCGACCAGCGGATGGACTGTTCCAATCGGTCCGCGCGCCAGGATTGCTCCGCAGGATCGGGCAGCGCTCGTGAAATCAAGTCGAAAAGCAGGCTGCCGAGGTGGTACGCCCAGAGGTAAAGCGTGACGAACAGCAGCAGGTACAGGAAGGCTTCGCGCGCCGACAGGTAGGGCCGCGGCCTGGGGACCGGCACCGGGAACGGCACGTCCGCGTACACCGCCAGCGCGCTGCGCACCTGTTCGGGCGGCCAGCCGGCGGCGGCCAGCGCCTGGCCGATGGAATCGCGCGACTCGCCCTTGGCCAGTGCCTCCCTGACGAACCATTCCAGATCCTGCGTGCCTGAGGCCATGGGTGGTCATCTTCCGGGACGATGGCGTGAATCTACCAGCTACCGCCCCCTGTGTAGGAGGGCCTTCAGGCCCGATGCTTTCCGGCCAGGAGCGTCGGGCCTGAAGGCCCTCCCACATCGGCTTCCCAAAAGGAAAAAGCGGGCCGAAGCCCGCTTTTCCGGATCGTGCAAAGTGCAGCGGGGGCTTACAGGCCCTCGCCCTCCTCGACGGCCTTCATCGACAGGCGGATGCGGCCCTGCTTGTCGACTTCCAGCACCTTGACCTTGACCACGTCGCCTTCCTTGAGCTTGTCGGAAACCTTCTCGACGCGCTCGTTGGAAATCTGCGACACGTGCACCAG
>JAABQU010000088.1 GCA_011391285.1 Thiobacillus sp. | reverse complement strand
TGCGGCTGCTGACCAATCTGGAAACCGCCACCGACAAGCTGCTGCAGATCGTGCTGTTCGGCCAGCCCGAACTCGACGCGCAACTGGCCGATCCGAGCATCCGCCAGTTGAAGGACCGCATCACCCTGAGCCTGAACCTGTCGCCCCTGACGGAAACCGAAGTCGCCGCCTACCTGCGCGCGCGGCTGGCGGTGGCGGGCTATCGCGGGCCCGACCTGTTTCAGCCGGCACTCATCGCGCGCATGACGAAGCTCTCCGGCGGTCTGTCGCGACGGATCAATGTGCTGGCCGACAAAACCCTGCTGGCGGCCTATGCCGGACAAACCCATACCCTGACCTCGGCCCACCTGGAAGCCGCAGCAGGCGACGCCGACATGCAGCCGACCCGCGCGACGCCGGCCCGACACACTGGCCAGCGCCACTGGCCCTGGCTGGGCGCGGGCCTCGCAGCGGTGCTGAGTCTGCTGGGCTTCATTGGGTGGCAGGTCTTGACGCAGCCCCCCCCTCTTCCCGCCACGCCGGTGTCCGCCCTGACACCCGCTTCCCCCACGCCACCCGCACCCGACGTGACCGAACTGGCCCGGCAAACCCAGCGCTGGCTCGCCGCCGCCGCGCCCGACACCCACGTCATCCAGGTGGCATCGGCTAAAGAAGCCGCCGCAGCAGCCGTATTACTGGGAAGTTTGAATGCCGCCGCCCCGCAGCCGGTACGGGTATTGCACGGCCTGAGCCAGGGCAGGCCTGCCTGGATGATTCTTGCAGGCGAATTCCCTGACCGTGAAACGGCCATGGTGGCACTGCGCGCGCTGCCGGCCATGCCAGCAAGCGAGCCGTTTCTGCGCACGGTCCGAAAAATGCGCAGCGTAGTCCTACCTACTGGATCGCAATGAACGCTGTGTTGAAACGCCCGCTACCGACGACCCTGGCTCTCGCCAGCCTGGTGCTATTGGGCGGCTGCGTGCCGCCCCTGGCGTTCGACACTTCGCCCGGACACATCAACCAACCCAGTCAGCCCGCCGTGCTGGCACCACCGCCCGCACCGGTTAGGGCGGCGCCCGCGCTATCCCCGCCCAAGCCGAGCGCACCGGTGCCGACCTACACGGTGGTGGTCAATGACGTGCCGGTGAAAGACCTGCTGTTTTCCATCGCGCGCGACACCGAATACAACATCGACCTGCATCCGGGCATCACCGGAACCGTCTCGCTCAACGCCGTTCAGGAACCCCTGCCTGCCATCCTCGACCGTATCGCGCGGCAGGCCAACCTGCGCTACGAAATGAACGGCCGCACCGTGTCGGTCATGCCGGACACGCCCTATACCAAGACCTACGCGGTCAACTACGTCAACGTCACGCGCAACACCACGTCCAGCGTCGGGGTGGCAGCCGAGATCGCCAGTACCGGCGGCGGCAGCATCAGCACCGGAACCGGCGGTGCCACCTCCAGCATGGGGGGCGGCAACTCGTCCACTGGCAACTCGTCCACCACCACGGTCGCCAGCGAATCCAACAACGACCTGTGGAGCGTGCTGGCCGACAACATCCGCACCATCCTGGCCGGCACCCGTGCTGTCACGCAGAGCAACGAGGAACGTGCCGCACGGCTGGACGCTGAAAAAGCCGCCCGTTCCGAGCGGGTGTCGCAGGCCGAAGCGGCCAGCAAGGCGGGCGCCGGGGCCGCCAATCTGTTTACTGCAGCCTTCGCCAACCAACCGATCGGAGACGGCAAATACGATGTCGCAGTCAACCCGGTGGCGGGCACCATCACCGTTCTGGGAACAGCCAAGCAGCAGGAACTGGTCCAGCAGTATCTCGACCGCGTCATGCAGTCGGCACAACGGCAAGTGCTGATCGAAGCGACCATCGTGGAAGTCGCGCTCAAGGATCAATACCGCATGGGCATCGACTGGTCGAAGGCCTTGCAGGGCGCGACCGGCTGGTCCATCAACACCTTGGGCGGCGGCACCAACGCGCTGGCAGGGGCGCTGACACCCTTCATTCAGGCCACCTACACCAATTCAGGCAGCAACGGTTTCACCGCGGCGATCGACCTGCTTGAGTCCTTCGGCAACACCCGCGTCCTCTCCAGCCCCAAGCTGATGGCATTGAACAACCAGACCGCCCTGCTCAAGGTCGTCAACAATCTGGTGTATTTCACCGTCAAGGCCGACACCATTTCCACTGCCAACGTCGGCACGACCACCACCTACACCACCACCCCGCAAACCGTGCCGGTCGGCATCGTCATGTCGGTGCTGCCGCAGATCAACGAGAACGGCATGGTGTCGCTCACCGTGCGTCCCACCATCTCGCGCCAGGTCGGCTCGGTGCAGGACCCCAACCCCGACCTGAAAGACGCCGGCGTCACCAACAGCGTGCCGATCATCCAGGTGCGCGAGATGGAATCGCTGCTGCAGGTGCGCAGCGGACAGACCGTCATTCTCGGCGGCCTGATCCTGGACGACAGGCAGGACGCGCGCGATGGCATCCCCGGACTGTCTCGCCCGGAAGGGGTCGGCGCGATATTCGGCCAGCACGAGCGCATCAACAGCCAGAACGAACTGGTGATCTTTCTGCGGCCCATCGTGGTATCCAACCCCACGCTGGAAAGTGAGGATCTGCGGCAGTTCCAGCGCCTGTTGCCGAGCAGTGCACGGAGCACGCCTTGAGTCTGTTGCTCAAAGCCCTGAAGCAGGCCGAAGCTACGAATGCGGGCAAGTCTGCGGCCAACAGCCGGGATGAGGGCGATCTCGAACTGGAGCCCCTCGGCTCGCAAAGTGTCGCCGAGGAACGCGAATGGGTGGAACCGCCACCCCTGGTATTCGGCAGCAGCGGACATTCAGCCGAAGCGAAGCTTGCCCCTGCTTTCCGCTGGCCGCGACTCTCGCTGGTGCCGCTCACCGCGCTGCTGGCCGCGCTGGTTGCGCTGGGCTACGGGATCTACCTTTATTTTTCCCTGCAGCCGCCGGCCGCCGTCATGCCCGCTCAGGCCATCGTCGGCACGCCCATAGCCCCTGCCGCCCCCGTCTATCCCGTCGCGGCGGAACCCGCGTCGTCTCCATCGCCTGCACCCGCTGTCCCACCCGCCGAGACAGCGCCCCAGGCCCCCGCCCTTGCTGCACCGCAGCCGCGTCCAGACCGTGGCGCCCCGTCCGCGCGCAGCACGGCACCGGGGTCGGCTGCGCTGCCGCTGTTCCAGCCTGACGCGCACACCACGCTGCTCACCCAGGCCTATGCGGCCTATCAGCGCGGCGCACTGGACGACGCGCAGCGGCTCTATACCCAGGCCACCGCCCGTACGCGCAACGTGGATGCCTTGCTTGGACTGGCGGCGATCGCCAATGTGCAAAACCGCGAGACGGATGCGCAGCGCCTGTATCGCGAAGTGCTCGACCTCGATCCGCGCAATGCGACGGCCCAGGGCGCGCTGCTCGACCTGCTCGGCAACACGGACAGCCAGGCTACCGAAAGCCGCCTCAAACTGCTGATCGAGCGCGAGCCCAGCCCGCACCTCTACCAGACCCTGGGCAACCTCTACGCCGAGCAGGGGCGCTGGAACGACGCCCAGGCCGCCTACTTCGAGGCGTATCGTGGCGCACCGGAAAACGCCGATTACGCTTTCAACCTGGCGGTCAGTCTCGACCAGTTGCACCAATATCCGGCGGCACTGACGTATTACGAAAAAGCGCTCGCCGGCAGGGGTGCGCACCGTTTCGACCGTGTGCAGGCCGAATCGCGTGTGCAACTGCTGAAATCGGCGCGCTGAGTCCCACCCATGGAAAGACGCAAGAAACTCCGCATGGGCGAAACCCTGGTCTCGCAAGGGCTCATCACGCTCGACCAGCTGCGCATCGGCCTGAAGGAACAGAAGGCAACCGGTCTGCCGATCGGCCGTCAGTTGGTCGCGCTGGGCTTCATGACCGAGGCGGTGCTGCGCGACCAGCTCGCCAACGCACTCGGCAGTCAGGGCATCGATCTCACCCAGGTGGTAGCCGACCCGGAGGCGCTGCAACTGGTGCCCGAGGAGTTCGCCCGCCGCCACCATCTGCTGCCGATTGCGCATGACGCCGCGCGCAACGTGCTGACGCTGGCGACCACCGACATGTTCAACGTAGTCGCGCTCGACCAGCTGAAAGCCTCCTTCGGTGGGCAGCTCGAAATCGACACCCTGCTGGCGAGCGAGGCGCAGTTGCTGGAGTGCATCGACAAGTTCTACGGCTTCGACCTTTCGCTCGACGGCATCCTGCGCGAGATCGAGACCGGCGAGGTCGATTACGCCAGCCTCAATCCCGAGACCGAGGAATACACCCAGCCGGTGGTGCGGCTGGTCGGCGCGCTCTTGACCGACGCGGTGAAGCGCGAGTCCTCCGACATTCACTTCGAGCCCGAGCATGCCTTCCTGCGTATTCGTTATCGTGTGGACGGCGTTCTTGAACAGATCCGCAGCCTGCACAAGACCTACTGGCCGGGCATCCTGGTGCGTCTGAAAGTGCTGTCCGGGATGAACATCGCCGAGACGCGCGCGCCTCAGGACGGCCGCATGTCGCTCACGCTGAACGGCCGCCCGATCGATTTCCGCGTCTCCTCGCAGCCAGGCATCCACGGCGAGAACCTGGTGCTGCGCATCCTCGACCGCGAAAAATCCATCATGCCGCTGGAGCAGATGGGCTTCACCGACGACGCCCTGCGCGAACTGCAACTGATGATGGCGCGCCCGGAAGGCATCCTGGTCGTCACCGGCCCCACAGGTTCGGGTAAGACCACCACGCTGTACTCGATGCTGTCGCACCTTAACGACGAGACCGTCAACATCATGACGCTGGAAGATCCGGTCGAATACCCGGTCACGCTGATGCGCCAGAGTTCGGTCAACGAAACGCTCAAGCTCGATTTCGCCAACGGCATCCGCTCCATCATGCGGCAGGACCCGGACATCATCTTGGTTGGTGAAATTCGCGACAAGGACACCGCCGAAATGGCCTTCCGCGCGGCCATGACCGGCCACCAGGTATTCACCACGCTGCACACGAACTCCGCGCTCGGCGTGTTCCCGCGCCTGATGGACATCGGCATCCAGCCCGGCATCCTGTCAGGCAATATCATCGGTGTCGTCGCCCAGCGCCTGGTACGCAAGCTGTGTCCGCACTGCAGGGAAGCCTACACGCCGGATGAAAATGAGGCGCGCATACTCGGCGCCGACCCCGCCCGGCCGCCGCAGATCTATCGCCCGGTCGGCTGCCCTCAATGCAGCCACAAGGGCTACAGGGGGCGGCTGGCGCTGATCGAGCTGCTGCGCATGGACCCCGAGCTGGATGAACTGGTGGCCAACCATGCGCCCCTGCACGAAATCCGCCGCGCGGCACTCGAGCATGGCTATCACCCGCTGGCAGAAGACGGCATCCAGCGCGTGCGCGATGGCGTGACCTCGCTGGCGGAAGTGGCGCGGGTGGTGGATTTGACGGCTCGGGTGTAAAGATGGGACTCGCCTGACCATGCCCTTCTTCGACTACCGCGCCATTGACCAGACCGGCCGCACCGTCAAGGGCACGCTCTCGGCTGTCAACGACGTCGACCTCGAACTGCGCCTCAAACGCATGGGGCTGGACCTCGTCACGCTCGCCGAACTGTCGCGGCAGTATGCCCCCAGCGGGCGCGAACGCATCACGCGACGCGATCTGGTGACATTCTGCATCCACATGCGCTACATCACGCGCGCCGGAATACCACTGCTTGATGGTTTACGCGACTTGCGCGACAGCATGGAAAAACGCGGCTTTCGCGATGTGCTGACCGCGCTGCTCGAAGACCTGGAAGGCGGCAAGGTGCTGTCGCAGGCGCTGGCCGCTCATCCGTCCGTATTCGGCGCGGTATTTGTCCACAGTGTGCGGGCGGGCGAGCAGACCGGCCTACTGGATGCGGTGTTCGATCGCCTGGCCGAATCGCTCAAATGGCAGGAGGAGGTTGCTGCCAAGGCCAAGCGACTGATGATCTATCCGTCGATGGTGCTGGTCGTCGTCGGCGCAGCCATCCTGTTTTTGATGCTGTACCTGGTACCGCAGGTGCTCTCCCTGGTCGAGACCATGGGGGTGGTGCTGCCGCTGCCGACGCTGATTCTGATGGCCATTTCGAATGCGATGCAGTCGTACTGGCTGGTCGGCCTGCTGCTGATGCTGTCGCTTGGAATCGGACTGCCGCTGTGGGTGAGGCAGACCGAGACGGGACGCGAATGGTGGGACCGCACCCAATTGCAGCTTCCTGTCGTCGGGCCGATCGTGCAAAAAATTGCACTGTCGCGCTTCACCAATACGCTGGCCATGATGTACCGATCGGGCGTCACCGTTCTCGAAGCCCTGCGGGCGGGCGAGATGGTCGCCGGCAACCGGGTGATCGCCAGCGGCATCCGCCGCGCCTCGCAGCAGATTGCGGACGGCCGCGGCCTGTCGGAAAGCTTTCAATCGCTGGCACTGTTTCCGCCGCTGGTGATCCGCATGCTGCGCGTGGGCGAGACCACCGGAGCCCTCGACGAAGCGCTGGATAACGTGACATTTTTTTATAACCGCGAAGTGCTCGACTCGATCGAGAACGGTCTCAGGGTCCTTGAGCCGCTGCTCACCGCCATTCTCGGCCTGCTGCTCGGCGGCATCCTGGTGTCGGTATTGCTGCCGATTTACGATCTGATCGGAAACCTGCCATTGTGATGCTCGACCATCGCCTGATCCTGCTCGCCACGCCACGCCAGATCGGCGTGCTCGACTGGCGTCCGGGCCACATGCACTGGCTGGGCGAGTTTGCCGCCAGCGCAGCGGGATTGGCTGCCTTCCGCGCGGTCGTGGCCAAGCATGCCCAGCTGCCGGTGCTGCTTGTGGTCGACACGGTGGACGAGGATTATCGCAGCGAGATCCTGCCTCACGTTCAGGGAGATGCACGCAACGAATTGTTGGCCCGCAAGCTCAAGCAGGTATTCCGCAACGCCCGCTTTATCGGTGCCTGGCGGCAGGTCCGCGAGACAACCGGCCGTCGCGACGACCGCTATTTGCTCGCTGCCCTGACCGACGCCGACTGGCTGACGCCGTGGATCAGCGTGCTGCACCGCGAACGCGTGCCGCTTTGCGGCATCACCCCCCTGGCACTGGCGTGCCAGCACCTGCTGGCCCGGCTACGGCTGCAGGAACCGCACACCCTGCTTGCGTATCGCCTCAACAACCGTCTGCGGCTATCCTATTATCACAATGGCCTGCTGCGTTTTTCGCGCCTGATCAGCAGCGACACGCCCACCCAGTTGCCGGGGAACGCGGCCGACGAAATCGCCAAGACGCAGCTTTACCTCACCGGCCAGCGCATTCTGCCGCGCGAAGCGCGCCTGCACGTGTTGCTGCTCGATCCCAGCGGGCAACTCGACAGCGCGCAGGCGCAACTTGATGCCGACCCCGCGTTCAGCACGCGGCTGATCGACATGACAAGTCTCGGACGTGCACTTCGAGTCCCCGACAGTTTCCTGGCAGCCACCCCGGAGGTCGCACCGCTGGCCGCCATTGCAGGCGAACCGCTGCAACTGAATCTGGCGCCGCCCGAACTGCTGCAAGCCCACACCGAATTCCGCTGGCGGCGCGGCCTGCACGCCGTTGCCGGAGCCGTCGCGCTGGCGGGGCTGGGCATCACGGCGGCGTACTGGTTGCATGCGCAGGACCTGAACGATCAGGCCCACCGGATGGCCCAGCAGCAGCAGCAACTCGACGCCCGGTATCACGCCATCGCCCGCACGTTTCCCGTGCAAGCGACCACGCCCGAACAGCTGGCTCAGACCGTTTCGCTTGCACGCCATCTGGCCGACCGCCCGACTGATGCCACTGCACTGCTCGCTTCGGTGGGCCAGGCCTTGAATGCCTTCCCCGATGTCACGCTGGAAAGCCTGGGCTGGAGCGATGACACCCTGACCTCCGCGCAGGGCACCCGCATCAAACTGGACGCTTCCCTGGATCCGTTCGACGGCAATTACCGTGCGGCCATGCAGCGCATCGAGCGCTTCATGCAAACCCTGCGATCGACACCCTCGCTTCACGATGTGCGCATCCACACCAGTCCGGTCAACGCCGACTCCAGCAGCACCCTGACCGGCAGGACGCTGAATGCCGACACGGCCCGGGCATCGGTTGCCCGCTTCAGCATCGAAATGACTTATCGGGAGTCCGCGCCATGACGCGCCCGCCTTTTGCCGTGCTCAAACTGTCGCTGATCATGCTGCTGGCAGCGTTGCTGCTCGCCGGCATCGGCGTGATGTGGAGCAGGGGCGAGGCGCTTGAGGCCGAAGCCGCCTTGCTTCAACAGCAAGCCACGCTCGAAACGGCGCAGCGGCAACTGGATCGCAGCCGCGAGCAGCAGCAGCTCATCGACACCCATCTGGCCCACTACCAGGCGCTCGCACGTCGCGGTTTTGTCGGTGCTGAAGACCGGCTGGCCTGGATCGAAGCGGTGCAACTGGCAGGCCGCGAGGCCAGTCTGAGTGGTCTGGAGTACCGTCTGACCCCGCGTGTTGCATCCGATCCCAAGCTGGCACAGGGCCTGTCGCTGGGCCAGACGGCCATGATCCTGAGCTTGCCGCTGTTGGTGGAGACCGATCTGACGCGCTTTTTGGCCGCACTCAATGCACGATCCAGCGGGATATTCCGCGTTCAGGGCTGCCGCCTGTCGCGTTTGGGCGATCTCTCATCTGAAGCGATCAACCAGCCGCGGCTGCAGGCCGAATGCGAACTGCTGTGGTTTACCGTCGCGCAAACGCAAGGGGGCACGCAATGAACCCGTCTTCACGCCAGCCCGATCCCCGGACGCGAGAGCAGACGCCAGTTGTCGCAGGCGGGCAGACAACAGGGCGGCTGATCCGCGGTTTGCTGATGATGGGGCTGGTTACCGCCTTCGTGGGAATGGGAAATGCGAGCCTGGCCGCGCCGGCCGACCTGGGCCGGCTGTTTTACACACCGGCCCAGCGCGCCCAACTGGAAAATGCGCGTGCCCACGACGCCACCCCGCTTTCCAGCCGGAGCAAACGCGGTTCGCCCGACGGCTCGCCTACCCCCCGGCGTTATGACGGCATGGTGATTCGCTCCGACGGCAAGACGACACGTTGGGTCGACGGCAAGCCACAACTCGATGAATCCGGGGTATCAGGATTGAAGCCAGGCCAGGTCCGCGCCGACGGCAAGGTGTATGAACCCTATCAGGTGCTGCGCCCGGTTTCACCGAGCCCCGCCGCACCGGCCGCTGAAGCGTCCGCGCCATAAGGATCCAGCCGGCTTGAGAACCGCGGCTGCGAATCCGACGACCGGGTGATGCGGGTGCCAGAAGACCTGATCAGCTTTCCTGCCTGTCCGTCAGGCGGCTGCCCGTAGCCTGCAAATGAAAACTCACTCGCCCGTCCTGATTGTCCGGCAACTCAAGCCGATACCCTGACCGCGCAGCCTGTCGCGCAGCCTGATACAAGCCCACCCCCAAGCCGAAATCCGACGCCACCGGACTCAGGAACAAATTGCGCGCCACGTGTTCAGGCGCGGGCGCACCGCTATCGGTCACGGTCAGGCTGACCAGCGGCCGCAGCGCCAACCGCACCTCGATCGCCACTTCCGGATGAATCTGGCGCTTGCGCAGTGCGTTGGTCAGCAGGTTGTCGACCACGCTGTCGAACAGATCCTGCGGCAAGGGCGTGTCGTCCACCGCCTCGGCGAAGAACTGCACGTCGTCGTGTTCGTAGCGGGTCTGCAGCGCCGTCCACCAAGCGTGGGCGGGAATGTGCGCGGTATCCATTTCAATTGGCTGCTTGAGCTTGTCGACGGTCTGCGACAGGCGCGCGGCCAGTTGCGGCAGCTGGCGCTTCATCAGCGCCAGCAGGCGCTCGCTGTCCTCGGGAGTGGACATGTCGGCTGCGGCAAGCAGGGATTTCATCGACTGCAAGATGTTCTTCACGTCGTGGGTCAGGCGCGCGCCGGTATCGTGGATGGCCTGGCTGTAGGCCTGTTCGCGCAAGGTCTGCTCGCGCACCTTGGCGGCGTAAAAATAGCCCAGCAGTTGTGACAGCAGCCGGACATGCAGCGCCAGCGCAGGCGTAAGGGGACGCGGCGATTGCCAGGTCAGGCTCAGGCCATGAAAGGCATGGCTCAGGCTGTGTTCGGCCGGTTCGCCGAACGTCCCCTCGCCACGCGACGCCTGCCAGCGCCCCCCGCTGATCCAGGTCAATTCGTGCAGGTCATCCAGGGCATCACGCACAAAGGATTCCGGGTCGCGTTCGCGCTCGGCGAGGGTGGCAAGCCGCTGTGCCCAGCCTTCGAACGGCAGGCCCACGGACAACAAATAACGCGAGGTGATCTGCCCCAGTCCGCCAAATCCGGCGCGCGGGTTCCACAACCACGACAGCGCCAGCAGCAGCACCGCCATTCCCAGGAGGGTCTGCACCAGCGCCCAGGCGTAACTCACCTTCGCCACCGCCACCACGGCAAACGTACCGAGCGCCACCACCATGATGAGCAGCGACAGCATCAGGCCGTAAATGAAATCGAGCGTTGACGAAGCGCCACGCTGGCGGACGGCAGGCAGGAACAGAATCACCAGCGGCAGCAAAGGCAAGCCGAAGCGCACCGTGGCCTGAAGCACCTCGGGGAGCGATGAGTCCCCCAGGCTCTGCGGCAGCACCCAGGCCAGCAACAGCGAAAGCAGGTAGGCCAGCGCCAGGAGATAGGCCAAGCGCTGCTTGCGTTCGTTTTGTGACGTGGCCACGGCCCCCACCAACCCTGCCAGGATCGCCAGCCACAGTGCCATCACCCAGGTGCTGTCCACCAGTACCAGCAGCGCCGCCATGGCAAAGACCGGGAGCGCAAGTCGTGGCTCGATGCGTGCCTCGCTGCGCACCAGCGGCTGCCATAGCAGGAACAAGCCGTAATGCGCCAGCAGGAAGGCCCGCGCCAGCGCCGCATCGGCTTCGAACACGATGGCCGCATGCAGGGCCAGGAGCATCAGGGCCAGCCAGCGCCCGGGCATCACGCGCGCGAGCTGGGTCGTTAGCGCTGTCAGCCGGGGCGCCATCTCGGTGTGTTCAGTCATATCTGGAAACAGGGTGGAAGCGGGAAAAACTCAGCATGACACTGCTATCGGCATTCTGCCCGGGAAATGGAGCGCGCGGGGAACGGCTAGCCCAACCGCAGCACCATTGTCGTAAATCCGGCATGGGTGTCGTGTTTTCATCGTTACGGGCTTAATCCGGCCCAAATTTTCCACGTTTTTCATTTATTTATCAGAACGTTACACCGCAAGCAGGAGTGGCACGCATTTTGCAGGTTAGGCATCAGACAAAAACAGCCAGAGGTTCCCATCATGCATCAACCCTGCTTACCGCGACGCCAATCGGGCTTCACCCTGATCGAGATCGCCATTGTGCTGGTCATCATCGGTCTGCTGCTCGGCGGCATTCTCAAGGGGCAGGAACTGATCACCCAGGGCCGCATCCGCAACGTGGGCAACGATTTCCAGTCGATGACGGCTGCAATCAACCTGTATCAGGATCGGTATCGTGCTTTGCCTGGGGATGACGTCGGTGCTGCAACCCGCTGGAGCATCACCGCACCAACCGGCGGCACGCTTGGCGACGGCATCATCACCGGCACTTACAACTCCACGACGGCCACGGACGAATCCCGCCAGTTCTGGCTGCACCTCCGCCGTGCAGGCTTGGTGGGTGGCGCTGTGACTGACAGCACCAACCCGCCCAACGCCGCCTCCGGGATCACCGGCGTGCAGAATGCTGCATTCGGCATTGTGGGCATTGTCGTTTGTTCGAACAACCTGCCAGCCAAGATTGCGCAGGCCATCGATACCCAGTTCGACGATGGTGCCTCAAGCACGGGGACTGTACGCGCAGCGGTCGGCACCACAGCAGGTGCCACAGCTGCCACTGACTACGTCGACGACGGCAACAACGTCTATGTCGTCTGCAAGGCACCCTGAAGCAGGTAAACCGTTGCAGGCTTAACCCTGCAACACCCTGAACTCCGCCGCCGCCAATCCATCGGCGGCGCCGCGCAGCACCAGCACATCGCCGACCCGAATTTCAGTGTCGGGCTGGGGATCGACTCCCTTGATTCCCTGACGGCGGATTGCCACCACCTCCACCAGTAACTCATTGAGCGCCAGGCTTTCCAGGCTGTGGCCGGCCGCGGCCGCGCCCTGCGTGATCAACACCGTATGCAGGCGCGGCTGGGCGTGCTGATCCAGTTCATCGTCGGCATCGCTGGCGCCACGAAAGAAGCCGCGCATCATGGCATAGCGCGTTTCGCGCACCTCGCTGACCCGTTTCGATACCTGGCTCAATGGCACACCCAGCAGCATCAGCGCGTGTGAAGCCAGCATCAGCGAACCCTCCATCACCTCGGACACCACTTCGGCAGCACCCGCCGCCTTCAACGCGTCAATGTGAGTGTCGTCGATGGTGCGCACGACCACCGGCACATCCGGCCGCAGTTCGCGCACGTGGCGCAGAATGGCCATGCTGGAGTGCACATCGGAATAGGTCACGACCACGGCTTGCGCGCGACTGAGGCCAGCTGCAACCAGGACTTCACGACGGCTCGCGTCGCCATACACCACGCTGACGCCGGATGCCGCGACCGCGCGGATGCGCTCGGGGTCGGCGTCGAGCGCGACGAAGCTGACCCCCTCGGCTTCGAGCAGGCGTGCAAGATTCTGTCCACTGCGCCCGTATCCGCACAAGATGACGTGCTGGGTCTTGCCGAAGGTTTTCACTGCAATGTCGTGCACTTCCTTGGCGCGCCCGGCCCATTCGCTGCCGGCGATCAGACGCGTGATCGCATCCATGCGGTGAATCAACAGCGGTGCGATCAGCATCGACAGCACCATGGCCGCCAGCACCGGCTGGCCGATCTCCGCCCCCATCAGTTTCAGGTCGGCCGCCTGTGCCAGCAGCACGAATCCAAACTCACCGGCCTGCGCCAGACCCAGCGCAGTGCGCACAGCGGTGGGACGGGAGCTGCCGAAGGCCATTGCCAGGCCGGCCACCAGCGCGACTTTCCCTACCACGATGGCGGCCACCAGCAGCAGCACATCGCTCCAGTTCAGCATCACCTGCATCAGGTCGAGCCGCATTCCGATGGTGACGAAGAACAGACCCAGCAGCACGTCGCGGAAGGGCTTGATGTCGTCTTCCACCTGGTAGCGGTATTCGGTTTCGGAGATCAGCATGCCGGCCAGGAAGGCCCCCAGTGCCAGCGACAGGCCGGCGCTTTCGGTGAGATAGGCCAGCCCCAATGTGAACAGCAGCAGATTCAGGGTGAAGAGTTCAGGCGACTTGCGCCCGGCCACCCACTGGAACCATGAACGCATGATGCGCTGGCCGACGAACAGCAGAAATCCCAGCACCACGACGGCCTTCAGCACCGCCAGGCCCAGAACCATGCCCATGTCGTCGGCATCCTTGGCGAATGCGGGAATCAGGATCAGCAGCGGCACCACGGCCAGATCCTGGAACAGCAGCGCGCCGAAAATCTGGCGGCCGTGAGGGGTCTGGATTTCCAGACGCTCGGCCAGCAGTTTCGACACGATGGCAGTGGACGACATCGACATGATGCCGCCGAGCGCAATGGCAGCCATCAGGGGCAGCTCCAGCAACCACGCGATGACTGCAGTGAGCACGATGGTCAGCACGACCTGCGCGCCGCCGAAGCCGAACACGGTCATGCGCATGGTCATCAGCCGCGGCAGGCTGAATTCCAGGCCGATGGAGAACATCAGGAACACCACGCCGAATTCGGCCAGATAGCGGGCCTCTTCGCTGTCCGGAATCCAACCCAATGCGAACGGGCCGATGGCAATGCCGGTGACCAGGTAACCGAGCATGGTCGGCAGGCGCAGGGCGCGCGCGGCAGCGGCGACCAGCACCGCTACGGCAAGCAGGATGACGGCTATTTGGAGACTGCTATGCATACGATCTTTCGTGGACCTCAGCCCATCTTTTACGTTGATGTCCCGCTGGCGGGACATCAACGGAATAGCGGTTGAGAAGGCAGGCTTTAGTATACTTGCCGCCCATGCACCCCCAACACACTCCTCCCGAGCATTTGCTTGCGCTTGCGCGCCAGGTTCTCGAAATCGAAGCCGACGCCCTGCGCACCCTGTCCACCCGTCTTGATGCCGGTTTTGCCGAAGCCGTGCACCTGATGCTGGCATGCAGCGGCCGCGTCGTCGTCTCGGGCATGGGCAAATCCGGCCACATCGGCAGCAAGATCGCCGCCACCCTGGCCTCCACCGGGACGCCCGCATTTTTCATGCATCCGGGAGAAGCCAGCCATGGCGACCTCGGCATGATTGCCCATAACGATGTGGTGCTGGCGCTGTCGAATTCTGGCGAGAGCAACGAAATCGTCAGCATCGTGCCGTTGATCAAGCGGCGCGGGGCCAAGCTCATCGCAATGACCGGCAATCCCGGCTCGACCATGGCGCGGGAAGCCGATGTGCATCTCAATGCTGCAGTCGACAAGGAAGCCTGCCCGCTCAATCTGGCACCCACTGCCAGCACCACGGCAGCGCTGGCGCTGGGCGATGCCCTTGCCGTGGCCCTGCTCGATGCGCGCGGTTTTTCGGCCGACGATTTCGCGCGCACCCATCCCGGTGGCAGCCTCGGCCGACGCCTGCTGATTCATGTGCGTGATGTGATGCACACGGGCGACGCGCTGCCGAAAATCGATTTCGACGCCTCGCTCAAGGTCGCCCTGCTCGAAATGACAAAGAAGGGACTCGGCATGACCGCCGTGGTCGGCGCCTCCGGCTGCGTGGCTGGCGTGTTCACCGACGGTGATCTGAGGCGTGCGCTGGAGCACGCACTCGATCTGCAGCAGGCGCGGGTGACAGACCTGATGACCAAAAATCCCAAAACGATAACGGCGGACGAACTCGCCGTGGCGGCAGTGGAAAAAATGGAAACGCTGAAAATCAATGGCCTGCTGGTGGTCGATGCGGAAAACAGGCTGGTCGGTGCGCTCAACATGCACGATCTGCTGAAAGCGGGAGTGGTCTGATGACGGCCGATTCAATGACTGCTTCCCTGATTGCCCGCGCCCAGAAAATCCGGCTCATCGCCTTCGACGTCGACGGCGTCATGACCGACGGCACCCTGTTCCTGGCCGACGACGGACAGGAATACAAGGGATTCAACTCGCTCGACGGCCACGGCCTGAAGATGCTGAAGGGCAGCGGCGTGGAACTCGCCATCATCACCGGACGCAGTTCGCGCGTGGTGGAACACCGGGCCAGGAATCTCGGCATCGAAATCATCCACCAGGGCGCGCACGACAAGCTGGCCGTGTATGAGGCGCTGTGCCGCGAACTGAATATCGAATGCGAAGCCACCGCCTACATGGGTGACGACGTGGTCGACCTGCCGGTGATGCGGCGCGCCGGCCTGGCGATCACGGTTCCTGCCGCGCCCGAACTGGTGAAAGCGCACAGCCATTACACCACCACGCGCGAAGCCGGCCGCGGCGCGGTGCGCGAAGCCTGCGAATTCCTGATGCGGGCGCAAGGCACGCTGGATGCGGCACTGGCGCCTTATCTGAAATGACCCCGATTCCGCTGAATATCGCCCGCATGAGGAAGACATGATCGCCCGGGGCTCGCTGTGGCTGCCGCTGGTGATTCTGCTGCTGCTGGCCGCGCTCAGCTTTTGGATCGAGCGCTCGGTGCAGGTGCCAACCAACGGCAACCAGGCGTCCCAGACCGAGCCGGAAGGCATTATGGAAAACTTCGATGCGCTGCGCACCGACCCGGAAGGCAAACCGCACTACCGCTTGACCGCCAGCAGGCTCAAGCATTATTCCGGCAGCAAGCGCACCGAACTGGAGTCGCCCCACTTCATACAGATTGATAACGATTCTGGCGATGTGAGCGCAGTGGCGCGCGATGCCACGGTTTCAGCCGACGGCGACGAGGTGGACCTGCGCGAAGAGGTGGTGGTGGAACGGGCCGCCCGCCCCGGGCAATCCGCCATGACCCTGCGCACGGCTCAGCTGCTGGTTTATCCCGAGCGCGACCTGCTGCGTGCGCCCGGAGCGGTCGACGTACGCGACGACACCCTCGTTTTGCGGGCGGGCGCGATGGAATACGATGCCCGGCTACGTGTCATCAAACTCACTGGACGGGTGCAGGCCCGTTACTTCTCCGGAAAAAGCTAAGCGTTCACTCATCCCATGCAAACTTTGAAAACCCGTTTTTATGTCGTGCTGTGTGCTGGGCTGCTGGCCTCGCCCGCCTACGCCGAAAAGGCCGACCGCGACAAGCCAGTCAACCTTGAAGCGGATACGGTCACGCTCGACGACATCAGAAAAGTCAGCGTCTACCAGGGCAACGTCATTCTCAGCCAGGGCACCATGATGCTGCGCGCCGACCATATGCAGGTGACGCAGAATGCGGAAGGACTCGACAAAATCACGGCCACCGGCCGCCCGGTTTCATTCCGCCAGAAGGTCGAAGGCCGCGACGAGTTCATCGAGGGATTCGCCAGCCGCATCGAGTACGACAACCTCAACGGCCAGCTCGAACTGATCGGACAGGCCCAGCTACGGCGCGGCAGCGACGAACTGCGCGGGGCGCAGATTTCGTACAACGCCAACACCGAGTTCTACAAGGTCATCGGCCAGCCCGATGCAACCACGCCGGCCGGCCGGGTGCGCGCTGTCATCCGTCCCAAGCCGCGCACAGAAAAACCCGCGGAATAACATGAGTCAGATCACAGCTCAGGGCCTGCGCAAGGTCTACGGAAAACGTACCGTGGTGCACGACGTGTCGTTTGAGGTGAAAAGCGGCGAAGTCGTCGGTCTGCTGGGGCCCAACGGCGCCGGCAAGACGACCTGCTTCTATATGGTGGTGGGACTGGTTGCGGCCGACGGCGGCAGCATCCGGATGGACACGCACGACCTGACCCACATGGCGATCCACCAGCGCGCACGGCTGGGCCTGGCCTATTTGCCGCAGGAGCCGTCGATTTTCCGCAAGATGACGGTGGAAGAAAACATCCGCGCCATCCTCGAGTTCAAGTCGTACACCGACGACGAGCGCGAGGAGCACCTCAACAACCTGCTCGAGGACCTGCACATTGCGCACCTGCGTGATGCGGCCGCCATCAGCCTGTCCGGCGGCGAGCGGCGGCGAGTGGAAATTGCCCGTGCGCTGGCGATCAATCCGCGCTTTATCCTGCTCGACGAACCGTTTGCCGGTGTCGACCCCATCGCGGTGCTCGACATCCAGAAACTGGTGCATTTCCTGATTGAGCGCGACATCGGCGTGCTCATCACCGACCACAATGTGCGTGAAACCCTGGGCATCTGCGACCGCGCCTACATCATCAACGAGGGACGCGTGCTGATTTCAGGCACGCCCGATCTCATCATCCAGGACGACAACGCGCGCAAGGTCTATCTGGGCGAGAATTTCCGCCTGTAAGCACCGCCCGCACCAGCAAATCAGCTACACTTGATTCAAGTCGGCACGCTTTTTGCCGTATTCAAGTTCAATGAAACACAGCCTGCAACTCAAGCTCGGTCAGCACCTCACCCTGACGCCGCAACTGCAACAGTCGATCCGGCTGCTGCAGCTTTCGACGCTTGAACTGAACCAGGAACTGGAACAGATTCTGCAGGAAAATCCGCTGCTGGAACGCGAGGATGAGGACGAGGACGAAGCGAGCCGCACCGCTGAGGAAGTGCCCGCGCATACCGCCGAGG
This sequence comes from Thiobacillus sp., assembly GCA_011391285.1. The sequence goes on along the minus strand of JAABQU010000088.1, from coordinate 15,103 downwards.
CCGAATCTCAAAGCACGGAAACACCCCAGCCCGAAAGCGCCGAATCCGAGCCGGCCACTGCGCTGGACGATGCCGACTGGAACGACTACAGCACGGCGGGAGGCGATGACGAAGACGGCGACTACGCGCAAGGATCGATCTCGTGTGCGACTTTGCGCGAACATCTGCTGAACCAGTTGATCGTCAGCCCGCTGACCTTGCGCGACCGCACCCTGGTCGCCGCCCTGATCGACGACCTGGACGACTCCGGATTCCTGACCCAGCCGCTGGCAGACATCACTGCCGGCCTGCAGGACGAGATCGAAGAACTCGAGCCGGAAGAGGTCGAAACGGCGCTCAAGCACCTGCAAAATATGGATCCGACCGGCGTCGGCGCGCGCAATCTGGCGGAATGCCTGAACCTGCAACTGCGCGCCCTGCCGTCCGACACCCCGGGGCGCGACCCCGCCATGCGCTTGACCGCGGACTATCTCGACCTGCTGGCCGCACGCGATGTCGGCAAGCTGAAAAAACTGCTCGCGATCGATGACGCCACGCTGCGTGCCGCCCGCACCCTGATTTTGTCGCTCAACCCGCGCCCGGGCGCCGCCTTCGGCGCGGACGAAACGCACTACGTCATTCCCGACGTGTACGTGCGCAAGGTCAAGGGCATGTGGATCGCCAGCCTCAACGCCGACGCCATGCCCAAGCTGCGGGTCAATCGCGTCTATGCCGACATCCTGTCGCGTCATCGCGAAAACGGCGGCAGCCAGCTTTCCAGCCAGTTGCAGGAAGCACGCTGGCTGATCAAGAACGTGCAACAACGCTTCGACACCATCCTGCGTGTCTCGCAAGCCATCGTCGACCGCCAGAAGCACTTCTTCGAGCATGGAGAAGTGGCGATGCGGCCGCTGGTGCTGCGCGAAATCGCCGACGCGGTGGAACTGCACGAATCGACCATTTCGCGCGTCACCACCCAGAAGTACATGATGACGCCGCGCGGCCTGTACGAACTGAAGTATTTTTTCGGCAGCCACGTCTCCACCGACAACGGCGGCGCCTGCTCATCGACTGCGATCCGTGCACTGATCAAGCAGTTGATCGCCGCCGAAAGCGGCAAGAAACCGCTGTCCGACGGGCAACTGGCCGAAGTGCTCGGCCAGCAGGGCATTGTGGTGGCGCGCCGCACGGTCGCAAAATACCGCGAATCCATGCAGATCCCGCCCGCCAACATGCGCCGTTCACTTTGATCACAAAGGCTTTTCAGTATCAGTCGGGAGAAAACACCAAGCCTGCGCTTGAATGCGCACCGCTTTCGTCCCACAATGAAATCGAGCGTATTGGATCGCTCCTGAAAGCAGCGTAGAAAGCCGGCTTTCAGTTTTTTAAGCAGACTTAGGAGGCTCTATGAATTTGACGATTTCCGGTCACCACTTGGAGGTGACCCCGGCCATCCGCGACTACGTTTCCGAGAAACTCGAACGCGTCAAACGCCATTTTGACCACGTCATCAACATCAGCGTGATCATGCAAGTGGAAAAGCTGGTACATAAAGTGGAGGCCACCCTGCACGTAAAGGGCCATGATTTCCACGCCCACAGCGAAGACGCCAACATGTACGCCGCGATCGATCTGCTGGCCGACAAACTGGACCGCCAGATCGTCAGGCACAAGGAGAAGACCGGGGATGTCCATCAGGGCAGCGGCGGTCTGAAACATCAGGCAACCGAGAGTACCGTCTGACATAGTCCTTTCTGACAGGGCAGCCCGGAGGGTCTCCGGGCGTATAATTTGCGCACGCCGGACTCCTTTCCCGGCTTAGCAACTGGCATGAACCTAATCGCCCCCCTCATCACACCCGACACCGCCTTGCTGGATTTGAGCTTCACCAGCAAGAAAAAACTGTTCGAACACGCAGCCGAACTGTTTGCCCAGACCCGCGAACTCAAAGCCGCTGACATCTTCACCAGCCTGTTCGAGCGCGAACGCCTCGGTTCGACCGCGCTCGGCCACGGCATCGCCATTCCGCACGGCCGCATCAAGGGGCTGAAGGATGCGTGCGGCGCCTTATACCGCCTGAAGACCCCGCTCGAATTCGATGCCCCCGACAACCAGCCAGTAAGCTTGTGCTTCGTCCTCATGGTCCCCAAGGATGCCGACGAACGCCACCTGCAGATTCTCGGCGAACTGGCCCAGTTGTTCGGAGATGAAGCCATGCGCGCGAAGATGCTCGACGCGGCCACCCCGGACGAACTGATTGCGCTGCTCGGCGCATGGTCGGGTTAGGCGCGCTACCCGGCGCATGGAGCATTCAAGCCCCGTTTCGGTCGAAATCCTGTTCCGCGACATGGCGGAGCAAATCGACCTGCAATGGGTGGCCGGGCGCAAGGGTGGGCAGCGCATCCTCTCGTCGGAAACCATCCAGAAGCCGGCGCTGGCACTCATCGGTCACCTGAATTTCGTCCACCCCAACCGGGTTCAGGTGCTGGGGCCTGCCGAGATGGACTATCTGGGCAGCCTGTCCGAGTCCGGACTGCAGGATGCGATCGACCACCTGTTTTCGACCGAACTGGCAGCCGTCATCGTTTCCAATGGTGAATCCGTGCCGGCGAGCCTGCTCGACAGTGCCGAGCGCACCGAAACGCCCCTGTTCACGTCGACGCTCGAGAGTCCGATCCTGATGTCCTACCTGGGACATTACCTGACGCAATGCCTGGCCGAGACCACCTCGCTGCATGGCGTGTATCTCGAAGTCCTCGGCACCGGCGTCCTGCTCAAGGGCGACGCCGGCGTCGGCAAAAGTGAACTGGCGCTGGAACTCATCACGCGCGGCCACCGGCTGATCGCAGATGACGTGGTCGACCTCAAGCACGTTGCTCCCGATACCCTGGAGGGCGTCTGCCCGCCGCTGATTCGCGACTTCCTCGAAGTGCGCGGCCTGGGCATACTCAATATCCGCTTCCTGTTCGGCGAAATGGCCGTCAAGCCGAGAAAGAATCTCAAGCTCATCGTTGAACTGGTGCATCCACATGAAGTCGGCGAACTCGGGCTCAACCGGCTCGACATGGTGGCATCCACCGAATCCATCCTCGGCGTCGCCATTCCCAAGGTTCGCATCCCGGTTGCCGCCGGCCGCAACCTCGCCGTGCTGGTCGAAGTGGCGGTACGCAATCACCTTCTCAAGCGCCGCGGCATCAATCCGCTCGAGCAGTTCATCAAGCGCCAGCAAGCCGCCATCGACGGGGACGACTGATGCAGATCGTTCTGGTCTCGGGACTGTCGGGTTCGGGCAAAAGCATCGCCATCGCGGTACTGGAGGACATCGGCTTCTACTGCGTCGATAACCTGCCGCTGGCCATGCTGCAACCGCTGGTCGACTACCTGACACGCGAAGGCCATAGGCGCATCGCGATCGCCATCGACGCGCGCAGCAGCCCGAGCTTTTCGCAATTGCCACAGATTGCCCAGACCCTGCGTGAACAGGGGGCCGATCTGCGGGTGATCTTCCTCGAAGCGAAGACACTGACGCTGGTTAAGCGCTTTTCCGAAACGCGGCGGCGTCATCCGCTCTCCAGCGAGAGCGTTTCACTGCAGGAAGCCATCCAGCTCGAACGCGAGATGCTCGGCGACATCGCGTCGCTGGCACACCGCATCGACACCAGCGACCTGTCCACCGCGGCACTGCGGATGTGGATCAAGGATCTGATCGGGCAGGACCGTTCGCGCATCACGCTCCTGTTCGAGTCTTTCGGCTTCAAGCATGGCATCCCGCTCGATGCCGACCTGGTGTTCGACGTGCGCTGCCTGCCCAACCCACACTATGTCGACGAATTGCGTCCCCTCACCGGCCGCGACCAGCCGGTGAAGAACTACCTCGAAGCCAGCCCAAACGCCATGGCACTCCTGGCCGACATCCGCGGCTTCGTCGAGAACTGGCTGCCATGCTTCATCCGCGACCATCGCGCCTATCTGACGGTGGCCATCGGCTGCACCGGCGGCCAGCACCGCAGCGTCTACTTTGCCGAAACGCTGGCCGCCGCCTTCCGCGAACGCGAGCAGGTGCTGGTGCGCCACCGCGAACTCCGCTGATGGCCATGCTGCGGGCCGGCGATGTAGGCGTGTTGCTGGTGGGGGGCGGCCTCGTCATCGGGCTGACCGTATTCGCCTGGGGTGGTCAGCGTGGCGACACCGCGGTGATTCGCGCCGCCGGCCAAGTGGTAAAAGCCACCCCGCTCACCCACACGCAATCCTTTTCCGTAGACGGTCCGCTCGGCACTACGCAGATCGAAATCGAACCCGGCCGCGCCCGCGTGGCCGCGGACCCTTCGCCGCGTCAGCTGTGCGTGAAGCAGGGCTGGCTGACGCAGTCCGGCCAGGCGGCGCTGTGCCTGCCGAATCAGGTCAGCCTTGAAATCCGCGGTCGCACCTCGGCTTATGACACGCTCGGCTATTGAGTTGCCGGTCACATCAGACGACCGCCGCATCGCGCGGCTGGCGGCACTGGCGATCGGCCTTTCGCTCGCCGAAGCGGCAATCCCCAGCCCCGTTCCCGGGGTGAAACCCGGGCTGGCCAACATCGTCATCCTGCTGGTGCTGCTGCAGTTTGGCTGGCGCGCCGCGGCCTGGGTGTCCGCCCTGCGCGTGCTGGCCGGCGGCCTGCTGCTGGGCAGCCTGTTCACGCCGGGATTCTGGCTGTCGGCTGCCGGCGCGCTCGCCAGCCTGGCCGTTCTGGCATGGGCACAGTACCTGCCCCGCCGCCATTTCGGCCCGGTCAGCCTGTCGGTCCTGGCGGCCTTCGGCCACATCGGCGGACAACTCGCGCTGGTCGGCTGGTGGCTGCTGCCCGCCGCCGCCCTGCTCACGCTACTGCCGGTTTTTGCCGCCGCCGCCCTGGTTTTCGGCGCAGTGAACGGCGTCATCGTGACGCGCTTGCTTGCCGGCCCCGCACCATCCGGGCGACAATCCGCATCATGTCTGCCCCCCTCCACACCGTAACCCTGGCGCTTTCCGGCGCCTCCGGCATGGCCTATGGCCTGCGTCTGCTCGAATGCCTGCTGGCCGCCGACCTGCGCGTTTACCTGCTGGTCTCGCAGGCCGCCCACATCGTCGCCAAACAGGAGCTCGGGGTGGCACTGCCCGCACGCGCCGGCGATCTGGAGAAACAGCTGTCCGAAAGCCTGAACGTGCGCGATGGCCAGCTACGCGTGTTCGGCCGCGAAGACTGGAATGCGCCGGTCGCTTCCGGCTCCAATCCGGCGGATGCGATGGTGGTATGCCCGTGTTCGATGGGCACGCTCGCCGCGATCGCCCACGGCATGTCCGACAATCTGATCGAGCGCGCCGCCGACGTCATGCTGAAGGAACAGAAGAAACTGATCCTGGTGCCGCGCGAAACGCCGTTTTCCACCCTGCACCTCGAAAACATGCTGACCCTGTCGAAGATGAATGCGGTGATCCTGCCCGCCAATCCCGGGTTCTATCACCAGCCGCAATCGGTCGAAGCCATTGTCGACTTCATCGTCGCCCGCATCCTCGACCAGTTGGGCATTCAACACACCCTGATGGCGCGCTGGGGGAGCGAGCGGTGAGCGCCGCACCCAAGCCCACCACGCTGCCGCTGTTCCCGCTCAATACCGTCGTTTTCCCCGGCGGACGCTTGCCGCTGCGCATCTTCGAGCAGCGCTATCTCGACATGGTCAAGCAGGCCATCGCCGAAAACACGCCGTTCGGCATCTGCGCCATCCGCGAAGGCGCGGAGACCGGGACGACCCCCGCCGTTCCCCATGAAGTCGGCACACGCGTCATCGTCACCGACTGGGACATGCCGCAGACCGGCATCCTGCACATCGACACGCTGGCGCAGGAGCGCTTCGTCATCCGCAGCACCCGCACCGAGCCCGGCGGCCTGCTTGTCGGCACCGTCGAGTCGGTCAGCAGCGAAACCGCCGTCGCTGTGCCCGATGATCTCGAGCTCGCTGTCGAAATCCTGCGCCATATCGTCGGCGAATACGGCGACGCGCATTTCCCCGCGCCGCACGAATTCGACAACGCCGTGTGGGTCGGCTACCGGCTGTCCGAGGTGCTGCCGCTCAGGCCTGGAATCAAGCAAAGCCTGCTTGAAATGAACGACAGCGTGATGCGCGTGCGCATCCTCACCGAGTTCCTCAAGAAGCAGATCAACTGATGGCGCGCTTCTATCCCGCGCTTGAAGCCAAACACCGTGCCTTCATCGCTGCGCAAAAACTGTTTTTCACCGCGACCGGCACCGCCGACAGCCGCCTCAACCTGTCGCCCAAGGGCATGGACAGCCTGCGCGTGCTGTCTGACAACCGCGTCGCCTACCTCGACCTCACGGGGAGCGGCAACGAAACTGCCGCGCATCTGCTGCACGACGGCCGCATGACGATGATGTGGTGCAGCTTCGACAGCGACCCGCTGATCCTGCGCCTGTACGGGCGCGGCCGCGCGGTGCGCCGCCAGGATGCCGAATGGGCCTCGCTTCGGCATCACTTTGCCCCGCTTCCTGGCGAGCGGCAGTTCATCGTGCTCGATATCGAATCAGTCCAGACTTCGTGCGGCTATGCCGTGCCGATGTACGACTACCGAGGCGAGCGCGATACACTGGCACGCTGGGCCGAGAAGAAAGGCCCGGTCGGCCTGCTGGATTACTGGCGCGAGAAAAACCGGGTCAGCATCGACGGCCTGGCCACCGGACTGCTGGAGGACGCATCATGAAACGGTTCCTGATTCCTGTTGGACTGCTCATCCTGAGCGCATGCGACCCCACCCCGCCGCCGCAACCCGAAACCGAACGCCAGCCCAATCCGGTTTTCGAGACGCAGATCCAGGCCATGGAAAAAGCGCGCGCAGTGGAAGGACAGGTGACGGAGTCAGCGGAAGCGCAACGCCGGCAACTGGACGCGGCAACGCAGCCATAGGCCCATGTTGAAGTGGTTGCTCACCCTGATCGCGGCCCTGCTGGTGCTGGGCCTGCTGACGCCCAGGCTCAACCGCCTGGGATTCGGCCGGCTGCCGGGCGACCTGCGGATCAAACGCGCGCGCGGCACGCTTTACTTCCCATTCACCAGCGTCATTCTACTGTCGCTGGCGCTGACGCTGCTGGTCCACCTGTTCGGCCGATGAACCGGACGCCGAAACTCATGAAGCCGGATTCAAAATGAACAAGGCCTTCGTCAAGGAAACCGATGCGCCGGACGCCGATGAGGAGGACGTCGCTGCGCCGGCCCTGCCCGCCGGGTCAAAGAATTACATGACGCCCGCAGGCTACGCGCAGCTGGATGCCGAATTCAATCAGCTGTGGAAAGTCGAACGGCCCAAACTGGTGGAAACCATCTCCTGGGCGGCCAGCAACGGCGACCGCTCGGAAAACGGCGACTACATCTACGGCAAGAAGCGCCTGCGCGAAATCGATCGCCGCATCCGTTTTTTGTCCAAGCGGCTGGAACACGCCGAGGTGGTCGACCCCGCTACGCGCGAGAACACCGACCAGGTGTTCTTCGGCGCCACCGTCACCGTCGCGGATGAAAGCGGCAACGAATCCACCTATGCCATCGTCGGCATCGACGAGGCCGATGCAGGACGCGGTCGCATCGCCTGGATTTCACCCATGGCACGCGCGTTGCTGAAGGCACGCGAAGGCGACACCGTCAGCGTGCAGACTCCGGACGGGCGGCGCGAAGTGGAAATCGTCGAGGTGCGCTACCAGGCCATCGACTGAAGTCGATTCAGTACAGCAGACTGGAAAGCTGGCGCCGGTAACGGCTGACCAGTTCGCCGCCGCCCAGCAGTTCAAATACCGCCAGCAGCGTCTTGCGGCCGATGTCGTCCTCGAATCCGCGATCGCGACGGACGATTTCCAGCAACTGGTCCATGCCCGCTTCGTATTGCCTGGCAGCGACCAGCAGATTGGCAAGCTTCAGGCGCGCGTCCAGATCGTTTTCGTTGGCTGCGACCCGTGCGGTCAGCGCGGCCACATCCTCGCCTTCGGCACCAATGAACTGGAGCCGCGCCTTCAGTTGCGGCACACGCGGGTCGGCATCGTCCGGCACGCTCGCGAGCAGACGCCGGCCCTCGTCGGCTTCATTCAGGTCGAGCATGATTTCTGCCGCATCGAGCCGCACGCCGACATGGCCCGGATCGAGTCTCGATGCATCGGCCAGCATCTGCAGCGCCCCGGACAGATCGCCCGCATGGCGCAGCTCGGCTGCCTGCGCGCGCAGTTCCTCGGCCGGGCTGGGGATCAGCCGATCGAGGAAGGCCCTCACCTCGCCTTCCGGCAACGCGCCGGAAAATTCATCGATCGGTTCGCCGTTGACGAAGGCCTTGACGCTGGGAATGCCGCGCACGCCGTAGCGCGCGGCAAGTTCCTGGTTGTCGTCGGAATTGATCTTGGTCAGCAGGAACTTGCCGCCATATTCGGCGGCCAGTTTTTCGAGAACGGGCTTGAGCGATTTGCACGGCCCGCACCAGGGCGCCCAGAAATCGACCACCACCGGACGATGCTTCGATTCTTCGAGGACGTGCTGTGCGAAGTCCGCAAGACCGACGTCGAGCGCATGTTCGGACATGATGCCTCCGCTCAGATCTGCCGTGCCAGCTCGGCCGCCACCCCGGTATAGGAGCCCGGCGTCATGGTTTTCAGGCGCGTTTTCTCGGCGTCCGGAATTGCCAGCCCGTCGATGAAGGCGTGCAGCGTCTCGCGTGTCATGCCAGCCTTGCCGCGCGTCAATTCCTTCAGCTGCTCATAGGGATTGGCGACACCGTAGCGGCGCATCACGGTCTGAATTGGTTCCGCCAGCACTTCCCAGTTGGCGTCAAGGTCGGCCGCCAGGGCCGCCGGATTGGCTTCGAGCTTGGACAGCCCGCGCAGGCAGGACTCGTAGGCCAGCAGGCTGTAGCCGAAGCCGACGCCCATGTTGCGCAGCACAGTGGAATCGGTGAGGTCGCGCTGCCAGCGCGAGACCGGCAGCTTTTCCGCCAGATGGCGCAGCACCGCGTTGGCCAGGCCCAGGTTGCCTTCGCTGTTTTCGAAATCGATCGGGTTCACCTTGTGCGGCATGGTGGAGGACCCCACCTCGCCCGCCTTCACCTTCTGCTTGAAATAGCCGACCGAGATGTAACCCCAGACGTCGCGGTTGAAGTCGACGAGGATGGTGTTGGTGCGCGCGATGGCGTCGTACAGTTCGGCCATGCCGTCGTGCGGCTCGATCTGGATGGTGTAGGGGTTGAAGGTCAGGCCGAGATGCATCACGAACTCGCGCGCGAAATGCTCCCAATCGAGCTCTGGATAAGCCGACAGATGCGCGTTGTAGTTGCCGACCGCGCCATTTATCTTGCCCAGTAGATCGATATCGCTGATGGCGATGTAGTTGCGACGCAAGCGATATACGACGTTGGCGAGCTCCTTGCCGACCGTGGTGGGTGACGCCGGCTGACCGTGGGTGCGCGACAGCATCGGCAGGTCGGCCAGATCGTGGGCCAGGTCGGTCAGGCGCGTGATGACTTTTTCCAGCGCGGGCAGCAGCACGGCGTCGCGTGCGCCCTTCAGCATCAGCGCATGCGACAGGTTGTTGATGTCCTCCGAGGTGCAGGCGAAGTGGATGAACTCTGACACCGCTGCGATTTCGGCGTTGGACTGGGTCTTTTCCTTGAGGAAGTACTCGACCGCCTTGACGTCGTGATTGGTGGTCGCCTCGATGGTCTTGACGCGCTCGGCGTCGGCCACCGAGAAATGGTCGGCGATGCCGTCGAGCAGCGCGATGGCCTCGCTGGAAAAGGCCGGCACCTCGGCGATCGCCGGCTCGGCCGCGAGCGCCTTCAGCCATTCGATCTCGACGATGACGCGGTACTTGATCAGCGCGTACTCGCTGAAGAAGTCGCGCAGGGGCGCGGTCTTGCTGCCGTAGCGGCCATCGAGGGGGGACAGGGCGGTGAGTGCGGTCAGTTCCATGGTTTCGTCCGAGTTCGTTTCAGTTTTTATACAGCACGCCGATCACGCCATCTTAAACGGCGCGCCGATCGCGCACGGCCTGCGCCAGCGTACCGCTGTCGACATATTCCAGTTCGCCGCCTACCGGCACGCCGCGTGCCAGCCGGCTCACCTTGAGGCCGCGCGCCTTCAGCAGTTCGCCGATGGTGTGCGCGGTGGCTTCGCCCTCGGGGGTGAAGTTGGTCGCCAGGATCACTTCCTCGACCACGCCGTCGAGGGCGCGGCTGATCAGGCGATCGAGATGGATTTCGCGCGGGCCGATGCCGTCGAGCGGGCTCAGGCGTCCCATCAGCACGAAATACAGGCCATCGAAACTCTGCGTGGCCTCCATCATGTTGAAGTCGGCAGGCATTTCGACCACGGCCAGCTGACGCTTGTCGCGGCGCGGGCTGGAACAGACCTCGCACACTTCCGCCTCGGAAAAATTGTTGCACAGCCGGCAGTGGTGAAGATGCGTCAGCGCATGGTTGAGTGCCCCGGCCAGCTGTTCGGCGCCGCGGCGGTCGCGCTGCAGCAAATGATAGGCCATGCGCGCAGCCGACTTGGGCCCGACACCGGGCAGCACGCGCAGCGCGCTGATCAGGTTTTCAAGCGCGAGGGGTTGCACGGGTTCAGAACGGCAGCTTCATTCCCGGCGGAATCGGCAGGCCGGCGGTTACGCCCGCCATCTTTTCCTGCACCGTGGACTCGACCTTGCGCACCGCGTCGTTCATCGCCGCGGCCACCAGGTCTTCCAGCATTTCACGGTCGTCCGTCATCAGGCTGGGATCGATGGCGACGCGGCGCACATCGTATTTGCAGGTCATCGTCACCTTGACCATGCCGGCGCCGCTGGCGCCCTCGATTTCGATTTCGGCCAGCTTGGCCTGCATTTTGGCCATGTTGTCCTGCATCTGCTGGACCTGCTTCATCATGTTGCCGATGCCACCCTTCATCATGGGTTTTCTCCTAGGGGTTGTATGGTTGAGGCGTCGATCCGGCCGCCGAACTGTTCGACCAGTTCGCGCACGAAGGGATCCGATTCGATGGCGGCCACGGCATCACGCTGGCGCGCTTCCTTGATGCGGGTGCGCACCTGCTGCGGCGTCTTCTCGGCTGCGGCACCGATCTCGAATGTCACCTGGAGCGCCGCACCGTACTTGTCACGCAGCGTCGACACCAGCTTGTCCTGATAGGCACCATCGAGCAGATGCTTATGGGCCTCGCCCACGCGCAGCGTCACCGCATTGTCTGCCTGCGACACCAGTTCGCAGTGATCGGCGAGCATTTTGGCCATGCCGCCAAGGCGCAACTCGGCCACGATCGCGAGCCAGTCCCAGGCTCCGTTCGGCGAGGGCTCACGGGCCTGCAGCGGCGCAGCAGGTACGGCCATGTCTGTGGGTGCGGGTGCGGGTGCCGCCAACGGCTCGGTGGACACCGTCTCGCCACGCAGCACGGCGGCGGGTACGGATGGCGGCACGCTGGGCATGGCCGCGGGGGCTGCGGCACGTGGCGCCGGCTCGGTACGCGCCGGGGTCGGACGCGCGGCCAACAGCGGCCGCGGCGCGCCTGAGCCGGCGGCGAACGCCAACATGCGCAGCAGCGTCATGCAAAATCCGGAAAACTCGTCAGGCGCATACGGCAGGTCACGGCGGCCGTTCAGAGCGATCTGGTAATACAGCTGTACCGTTTCGGCGTCCAGCTGCGCGGCGGTGGCCTGCATGCGTTCGGCGTCCATGCCGGCTTCCACCGCACCCGGCGCATGCAGCAGCAAGGCCAGCTGGGTGAGGAGGTTGCCCATGTCCTGCAGCGCGGCGTCGAAGGCGATGCCGCGCTCGGCAAGCGTGCGCGCCTGCGACAACAAGGCATCGCCATCCTGTTCCGCCAGCGCATCGAGCAGGTCGAACAGGTAATCGCGCCGCACCGTGCCGAGCATGGCTTCGACGGCAGCGGCCTCGATGCGCCCGCTGCCGTAGGCGATGGCCTGGTCGGTCAGCGACAACGCATCGCGCATGCTGCCGGCAGCCGCGCGCGCCAGGATATTCAGCGCGGCGGGTTCGGCGTCGACATTTTCCTGCGCCAGCACCTCACCCAGGTGCTGCGCCACCAGCGCAGGCGGCATCGGCTTCAGGTTGAACTGCAGGCAGCGGGAGAGCACCGTCACCGGAATCTTCTGCGGGTCGGTGGTAGCGAGGATGAACTTCACATGCGCGGGCGGCTCTTCCAGCGTCTTCAGCATGGAGTTGAACGCCGGCTTCGACAGCATGTGCACTTCGTCGATGATGTAGACCTTGTAGCGCCCCACCGTCGGCGCGTACTGCGCGTTGTCGAGCACCTCGCGCATGTTGTCGACGCCGGTGTTCGATGCCGCGTCGAGTTCGAGCAGGTCGACGAAGCGCCCGGCATCGATCTGGGTGCAGGCCGAGCAGGTGCCGCAGGGGGTGGCGGTCACGCCGGTTTCGCAGTTGAGGCACTTGGCCAGAATCCGCGCCAGCGTAGTTTTGCCCACCCCGCGCGTGCCGGTCAGCAGATAGGCGTGATGCAGCCGCCCCTGCGTCAGCGCGTTGGACAGCGCCTGCACCACATGTTCCTGCCCCTTGAGGTCGGCAAACACGCGCGGCCGCCACTTGCGCGCCAGCGCAAGTGCGGGGGAAGCAGAGTCGCCAAAAAGATCAGTCATGGGTTATTTAAAAGGCGGGAACCATTCCAGGCTGCTTTCAAATGGAGACAAGGCGGAGAGCCGCAGACAGTACATCACAGTACGGCAAGGCTCGACAACGCGGTATCCGTTTGAAAGCAGCCTGGAATGGCGAGCCTTACCCCGGCACTGGCATCGACCGCTGGGGCTGCTTCCTTCCGGACCTGACCCGATTCACGACCTAGCCATGCGGGGAGACCCGCCACGCGCATTTTAACCCGGAAGCCGGCCTATTCCTCATCCGCCGGCGCAGTCAGCCGGCGTTTTTTCACCGCGTCGGCCAGCAACCGCAGCAGCGGGATGGTGTCGTCCCAGCCGATGCAGGCGTCGGTGATCGACTTGGCGTATTCCAGCGGCTGGCCGGGAATCAGATCCTGGCGCCCGGCGTTGATATGGCTTTCGATCATGGCGCCGATGATGCGCATATCGCCGCCGGCCACCTGCGCGGCGACGTCGGCGCCCACATCCATCTGGCGCTGGTACTGCTTGCTCGAGTTGGCGTGCGAAAAGTCGATCATCAACTGCTGGCGCAGGCCGGCCGCAGCCAGTTCGCTGCACGCCAGGTTGACGCTGGCGGCGTCATAGTTGGGGGCTTTGCCGCCGCGCAGGATGACGTGGGTGTCTTCGTTGCCCGAGGTGCTGAACACGCCGACGTGACCCGATTTGGTGACGGAAATGAAGTGGTGGCGCCCCGCCGCCGCCTTGATCGCATCCACCGCGATCCGCAAGCTGCCGTCGGTGCCGTTCTTGAAGCCCACCGGACACGACAGGCCGGACGCCAGCTGGCGGTGCGACTGCGATTCGGTGGTGCGCGCACCGATGGCGCCCCAGCTCACCAGGTCGGCAATGTACTGCGGCGAAATCAGGTCGAGAAATTCGGTCGCGCAAGGCAGGCCGATTTCACTGATCTCCAGCAACAGCTTGCGCGCCAGGCGCAGGCCTTCGTTGATGTCGAAGCTCTCGTCCAGATGCGGGTCGTTGATCAGGCCCTTCCAGCCCACGGTGGTGCGCGGCTTCTCGAAATACACCCGCATCACGATGATGAGCTCATGCGCGAGTTCGTCGGCCAGCGGCTTGAGCTTGCGGGCGTAATCCAGCGCGGCAGCCGGGTCATGAATGGAGCATGGGCCGACGACTATGAACATACGGTCGTCCGCCCCGCGCAGTACGTCGTGGATGGCGCTGCGCGCCTGCGCCACATGCGCATGCACGGCTTCGCTGGCGCGCAGTTCGCGCATGACCTGCATTGGGGCGAGCAGTTCGCCGCTTTGCTCGATGCGGGTGTCGTCGGTTCGGGTGACTGTCATTTTCAGGCTCCGTATAGGTGTGCTTTGACCCGCTGCGGCTTAAACAAAAAAACCGCCAGAGGGCTGGCGGTTTCATGAAGGCCGTGCTGTTCGTCTCAGCGCCTCCCGACCGCCTGCGGCGTGGGATAAAAGCGGCTAAAAAAGAACTTTTCGGCATAAATCATGCATACAGTCTACCAAAACCTGCAGAATCACGCCAAGCGCGCTACCAGGGGGTGGCGTCAAACTGCAGTCAATACCGCAACCCAGTCGCCCAATCGATCTATCGGGTGGAATCGATAAAAGGAAAAAGTGTCGAAATGATGGCTAACCAGACAGACATTCAGCAGACTGCGCACGACAAGCGGCGAGACAAACGCTTTGAGGTCCTGCAAGCGGCTGCCATCTCGCAACCGGGGCACGCCGACATCGCCTGTGAAATTCGCGATTTCTGCATGGGCGGGCTATTCCTGAAATTCGTCCACCCGGAAGCAGCGATTGCCTCGCTGGCCACACGAACGGCCGACGAGGTTGAAGTCGTCTTCACTCCGGTATCGACGTCCACGGCTCAAGCCTTCCGCGTCCCTGCAAAACTCAAGCGTCTGAGCCCCCTCGGCACGGGGGTCATTTTTGTCCGGCAGCCCATCGACGCACTGCGTGCGCTGCAAAAGCTGCGCATGTCCAGCCACCGGCAAAAAATGACTGCCCTGCCCGCCTCGGATGCGTCCGCACACCTGCGCGAAGTCAGCACGACGCTCCTGAATGAGACCCTGACGCAGGTGCATGACCAGATGATGCACATGCTGACCGACAAGCTGAACGCGGCAGCAACCGACGCCTCCGGCATTGCCGAACACAGCGGGCTTCTGAACGCGGTTCAGGAGTTTGCCGCGCATGCGGCAATGGTGCAGACACAGTTTGTGCAGAAGGTGCTGGACACCCTGAAGCAGGTGCGCCCGGTGCAGACCCAGGCCACCCGCGCAACATTGGATGGCGGCCTGTCCCTGGTCGATGAAGTGGATTTCGAAGACTGGCTTGCCACGTCGTCGGAGGCAAACAAACTGGAAGAGCAGTTTATCGAACAGCTCCTGGACATCGAGCCGCGCATCGGACAATTGTTCAATTTTGCCTGCGATCGCAACAACAACCCGT
>JAABQU010000087.1 GCA_011391285.1 Thiobacillus sp. | reverse complement strand
ATGAATTCCATTGTTTGACGGCCATCGGTTAAGGCGGCGAGCGTAATTCGCAACCTGCTAATATAACGGACTTCCCGCATCATCCGAATCCCCCTGTGGCCCAGATCGACCTGTCCGAAAGCATGACCCGCGCCGAAAAGCGTGCCGCTTCGGGTCTGGCGGCGATTTTCGGGCTGCGCATGCTGGGCATGTTCCTGATCCTGCCGGTGTTCGCGCTGTACGCCGAGCACCTGCCGGGCGGCGACAATCACACCCTGGTCGGTCTCGCGCTCGGTATGTACGGCCTGACCCAGGCGCTCCTGATGATTCCCTTCGGCATGGCCTCCGACCGCATCGGCCGCAAAAAGGTCATCATCTTCGGCCTCATCGTCTTTGCGCTCGGCAGCTTCGTCGCCGCCGCCGCGACCGACATCACCTGGACCATCGTCGGCCGCGCATTGCAGGGCGCGGGCGCCATTTCAGCCGCTGTCACAGCGATGCTCGCCGATCTCACCCGCGAGGAACACCGCACCAAGGCGATGGCCTTTGTCGGCTCCACCATCGGCATCGCCTTTGCCGTCTCACTGGTGGCAGGACCGGCGCTCAATCGCGTGATTGGCGTGCCGGGAATTTTTGCGCTGACCGGCATCCTGGCCCTGGCAGCCATCTGGGTGGTGAGGGAATGGGTGCCCGATCCCGCCGATAGCCACTTCCATGCCGATGCCCAGGCCAATCCGGCAAAGCTGGTTGACGTGCTGAAAAATGGCCAGCTCGCCCGGCTCGATTTCGGCATTTTTGCGTTGCATGCGGCGCAGATGGCGATGTTCGTGGTGGTGCCGGTGGCACTGAAAAACAGTGGCCTGGCCGTCGACGACCACTGGGCGGTGTATCTGCCGGTGCTGCTGGGGTCGTTCGTACTGATGGTGCCGGCCATCATCGTCGGCGAAAAGCGCGGCCGGATGAAGCCGGTGTTCATCGGCGCGGTGGCGCTGATGCTGCTGGCGCAACTGGGACTGGCGTTCGGCATCGACCATTTCTGGGGCATCGTGTGGGCGCTGTTCTTTTATTTCGTCGCCTTCAACCTGCTGGAAGCCAGCCTGCCCTCGCTGATTTCCAAGCTCGCGCCGGTGTCGGCGAAGGGCACGGCGATGGGCGTCTACAACACTGCCCAGGCGCTGGGCTTGTTCTTCGGCGGCGTCTTTGGCGGCTGGCTGGCGCAGCATCACGGTTTTCAGGCCGTATTCCTGTTCTGTGTGGTCCTGATGGCAGTCTGGCTGCTGGCCAGCCTGTCAATGACCCCGCCCCCCGCGATCAAGACCCGCATGTTCCATGTCGGTGCGATGCCGGCGGATCAGGCCGCGCTGCTGAAGGTGCAACTGGCCGGGGTGGCGGGCGTGGTTGAGGCAGTGGTGCTGGCCGAGGAAGGCGTGGCCATGCTCAAGGTCAGCCTCAAGGGCTGGGACGAAGCTGGCGCACGCAACCTGCTCGCGATGGCGGGTGCCAGCAGCTAGCAGCCTGGCAGGCCTGATAGAATCGGCAACAGTTCAAATTCACTCAATTCAGGGGAAAACATGGCATCCGTCAATAAAGTGATTCTGGTCGGCAACCTGGGGCGCGACCCCGACATGCGCTACCTGCCGAGCGGAGAGGCCGTTGCCAACCTCGCCATCGCCACCACCGACAAATACAAGGACAAATCCGGCCAGATGGTCGAGCAGACCGAATGGCACCGCGTCAGCTTCTTCGGCCGCACCGCTGAAGTCTGCGGCCAGTACCTGAAAAAGGGCAGCCAGGTCTACGTCGAGGGCAGCATCCGCACCCGCAAGTACACCGACAAAGAGGGCGTCGAGAAATTCGCCACCGAAATTCGCGGCGACCGCATGCAGATGCTGGGCAGCAAGGGCGGCGGCGGCATGGCCGACATGGACGACAGCGGTTATTCCCAGGCGGCGCCGAAAAGCCAGCCGCGGCCCAACGCCCCGGCTACCGCCCAGCGTCCGGCGAGCAGTGGGTTCGACGACATGGACGACGACATTCCATTCTAGGAACCTGCTGGCTCCAGAGAGGGGTCGTACCGTTCACGGGCCGTTGGCCCCATGAGCACGCAGCATAAAAATAAAGCGGGGAGAGCGGTGCGCGGAGCACCGGCAACCAAGTGAGCAGCAAGCGACACAGCGATTTTTGCGTGATGGCAATGGCATTCCTGCTGGGGGGAGGTGCTTCCGGTCAGGCGCGGGCCGTGTTCACCGAATCCGATTTCTTCGACGACCTCCCGGTCGTGCTGACGCCGTCGCGCCTGTCGCAGCCCCTCACGGATTCGCCGTCCGCGGTCACCGTGATCGACCGCGACATGATCCGTGCCTCGGGCTTCACCCAGGTGGCGGATGTGTTCCGGCTGGTGCCGGGATTTTCCGTCGCCTACAGCAGCAGCCTGCTGCCGACCGCCACCTATCACGGCCTGGGCGACGGCTATGCGCGCCGCTTTCAGGTGCTCATCGACGGACGCTCGGTCTACAGCCCGGATTTTGGCCAGGTATCCTGGCGCAACCTGCCGCTGGCACTCGACGACATCGAGCGCATCGAGGTCATTCGCGGTCCGGCGGGCGCAAGCTACGGCGCAAATGCCTTCATGGGCGTCATCAACATCCTCACACGCTCGGGCAACTACGGTGCGCCCTATGTCGAAGCTGCACTTGGCGACCACGGCCAGCGTCTGCTCAATGCCAGGGTCAGCGGCGGGGCGCGCGCATTCAACTGGCGCCTCTCTGCCGGAACCCAGCTCGATGACGGCCTGCGGCAGGACATGCCGGACGATGTGCGCGAGCGCTTCGCTGACTGGAAGAGCGAGTTGCAACTGGATGCGAGGCAGGCGCTGACCCTGCAGGCGGGGGTCGCGCATACCCGCCAGGAGACCGATTTCACCCCCTACAACCAGCACCATGGCTACGCCAATCTGGGCTGGAAATTCACGCAGAGCGCAGACAGCGAGTTTTCTGCCGCGTACAACCTGACCGAGGAAAGCTTCGGCGACAAGCCGGGCATCGATCTCGACTACCGCACGACCCGGCATAACGCCAGTGCGCAGTGGCAGGGCAGCGTCGGCAGTGCGCTGCGCGCGTCGCTCGGCGCGGAATACCGGCGCGACAGCGCGCAGTCGGATTTCTACTATTCCACGCCGGACACGCTCAGCGAAAACTCGTGGCGCGTGTATGGCAACGGCGAGTGGACGCTGGATCCACAATGGCTGGTCAACTTCGGCGGCATGGCGGAGCGTACCCACACCGGCGACAACCAGTTCTCGCCGCGCCTGACGCTCAACTACAAGCCCAGCCGCCAACAGTCCTTCCGGCTGGAGTACAACCGGGCCTATCGCGCCCCGACTTTCTACGAGCTGCTCGCGCAGAATTACTACCTGGATGACGGCGGGACGCCTGATCCCACAGATGACATTGTTTACCAGACGCTGCTGGCGGATAACCTGAAATCCGAACAGGTAACGTCGCGTGTGCTGGGCTGGCTGCTGCAGTTGCCGAAGCAGGGCTTGCAGGTCGACGCGCGCCTGTTCTACGACCGCTATGAAAACCTGATCGACGTCGCATTCGTCTCGGATGGCGACGGCAACGACTACATTTACCAGTTCATCAATCAGTCCGAGGCGGTGACCCTGAAGGGCGTCGAGTTTCAGATCGAATGGCGCCCGGCCCCCTCGACGCGCATTTATTTGACCCCCGCCTGGGCACGAATCCACAGCCATGACAGCAGCATCGAGGATTCCGCGCCACCGTTCTCCTTCAGCCTGCTGCTGGACCAGATAATCGATGCGCACTGGCGCACCAGCGCAGGGTATTACCACAGCGGGGCCATGACCTGGCTCGGCGGCGGAAGCCGGGTGCCGGCATCCGACCGGCTCGATGCACGCCTGGCGTATCAGACCCGGGTGAACGGCAAGGCCGTCGAATTCTGGCTGACCGGCCAGAGCCTGCTCGGCGGGCAGACGGAATTTGAACAATTCCAGGAAGCCGAGCGCCGCTTCCTCGCGGGAGGCCGGGTGGAATGGTGATCCGGGCAGGACTTCAGGCCGTGTTGTGCCTGCTGCTGGCGGCCGGCGCCTTGCCGGCCCGTGCAGCGTTGACCGAGTCGGATTTCTTCGACGACCTGCCGATCGTGCTGTCGGCATCGCGCTTGTCGCAGCCGGTGAACGAGGCCCCCGCTGCCGTTACGGTCATCGACCAGGAGATGATCCGCGCCTCGGGCTTCCGCGACATTCCCGATCTGTTTCGTCTGGTACCCGGTTTTAACGTTGCCTATACCCGCGACAACAGCTGGGGCGTCGGCTACCACGGGCTGGCGGATGCCTTTTCACGCCGCATGCAGGTGCTGATCGACGGGCGTTCGGTGTATACGGCGGCATTCGGCGAAGTGTCCTGGGCTTCGCTGCCGCTGTCGATCGAGGACATCGAGCGCATCGAGGTGGTGCGCGGCCCCAATGCGGCAGCCTATGGATCGAACGCCTTCATGGGCATCATCAATATCATCACCAGGGATCCCGCCCAGGTGCCGGGCGGCCATCTCTCGGTACAGGCCGGCGAGCAGGGGATGAGCGGGGCCATGCTACGCCATGGGGGGGGCAAGGATGATCTGCGCTACCGGTTCACCCTGTCGGACCAGCGGCGCGATCGCTTCGACACCCAGGCAGAAAAAACGACCATGCGCCACATGGATTTGAGGGTGGATTATCGGCTGTCATCAACCGATGAAATCACCACCACCTTTGCCCTGAGCCGTGGAGACTGGCGACAGGGGGTGGTTGAAAATCCGGACTTTATCGACCCGGTAAGGCGACTGTATCAGGGAACGGAGCATTTTCAGGCGAAGTTCCGACGCGTGCTGGACCCTGGAAACGAATGGTCATTGCAGT
>JAABQU010000086.1 GCA_011391285.1 Thiobacillus sp. | reverse complement strand
CGCGCCATTACATGCAGTTCTTTGATGACAAGCTGTATTGGTACGGCCCAAACAATGTACCAAACTCCGATGGCATACCTTGTGTGACCCTAAGTGGTGGGCAGAATGGTTGTGCCGCGGGTATGCCAATGGATACCGAAGGCTACAACAGCGGCCTTGTCCTCAAGGCCGATATTCCCCTATCAGCGCGCGACCTGCTCCGCGTCGGCACTGAAGCACAACGCTACCGCCTGGACGACTGGTGGGATCCTTCAGGCAAGGGGATGTGGCCCGACACCTTCTGGAACATCAATAACGGCGAGCGCGATCGCTTGGCGGCATTTGGCGAATGGGAAGCGCAGTGGAATCCGCTATGGTTGTCTCAATTTGGTTTGCGCTATGAAAGGGTCGCCATGGATGCCGACGAGGTCCAAGGCTATAGCAATACTTATAGTCCTGCCGATGCTTCCGCCTTCAATGCCGCCAATCGTGAGAAGACTGACGACAATGTCGACCTGACTGCGCTCGCCCGCTTCACGCCGGATGAAACACGCACCATCGAATTTGGCTATGCGCGCAAGACCCGCTCGCCCAATCTCTACGAGCGCTACACTTGGTCAACCCACGGCATGTCAATGCGCATGATCAACTGGGTGGGCGATGGCAACGGCTACGTCGGAAACCTCGAACTGGAACCCGAAATCGCACACACCGTGAGCGCAACCTTCGATTGGCACGATGCCCGACAGGAGAAATGGGGCCTTAAAGTAGCACCGTATTACACCTACGTCGATGACTACATCGATGCTGCGCGTTGCGACTCGGACCCGGATGGCAATGCCTGCAAGGACTCCAACCTGACGGTCACGGATGCATTCGTATATCTGCGTTTCGTCAATCAATCCGCTAGCATTTATGGCTTAGACATTTCCGGCCATATCCCGCTGGCCGAGAAAACCCCCTACGGCAATTTCACAGCGACCGGCGCACTGAGTTACTTGCGCGGCAAGAACGAAACGACCGACGACAACCTTTACAACATGATGCCGCTGAATGCCAAGCTAGCGGTGGTTCAGCAACTGGGTAAATGGACCGGAACAGCTGAAGTGCACCTGGTCGCGGCGAAGACCGACGTTTCCGCAGAACGCAATGAAATGGAAACTGATGGTTACGGCCTTCTGAACCTGCGCGGGAGCTACGCATGGAAACAGGCGCGCCTTGATCTGGGTGTCGAAAACGTTCTCGACCGCTTCTACAACCATCCGTTGGGTGGCGCCTATCTCGGAGAGGGCAAGACCATGTCCGGAGATGGCCTACCCTGGGGTGTGCCGGTCCCGGGCATGGGTCGCTCACTCTACGCCGCGTTCACTTACAAGTTCTGACGCGGTCGGAGCGGAACGAGCCAATGGCCCGGCCTGCAAAGCGCCGGGCCGTTTTATTTTGGATGGCTGCCTGCGTCAATTTGTCGCGGGCCGGCAAAACCAAATTCTTTTACCATTCCCACAGATTGCCGCCGGGTCCGTCCGCGCGGATTTCCGGGCTTGCCCGATCACCCGCCGCATCGCCATCAGGCCGACGCGGCCGTCAACCGCCCGCAGCATTCGGGCAGGGGTTTGTACACTGGACTGGAAAGCTCAACCCGCGCGCAACTGGCTTGCCGTCGTCCTGCTGGTGGCGCTGGCGCACGCCGGTGCCTGGCTCGGCCTCGACCGGTTGCGCGACGCTGCCACCCCGATGCAATCGTTCAAGGTCATCGAGGCCGCGCTGCTGCCGCCTCCGCCCGCGCTGGCTCCCGTGCCGCGTCTGCTCCCCGTTGCGCCGCCGCCCCCTAAAAAACAGCTCCCTGCACCGCGCCCCAAGCCCGTACGCTCCGTGCCGGCGCCCGTGCCGATCGCAGCCGCCACCGTGGCCATGGCCGAGCCGCCACCCGCAGCCATCGAGGCACCACCCGCACCTGAACCTACACCGGCCCCACCGCCCATGCCCGCGCCCGCACCGCCCGCAGCCATCGAGGCGCCGCACTTCAACGCCGCCTACCTCAACAACCCGTCGCCCGCCTACCCGGCCGCCGCGCGTCGCCGCGGCCAGGAAGGGCGGGTGCTGGTGCGCGCCGAGGTGCTGGCGGACGGGCGCTGCAGCCGGGTCGAGTTGAAGCAGGGCAGCGGCCACGAACTGCTCGACCAGGCCGCGCTGGAAGCCGTGCGAAAATGGCGCTTCGTTCCCGCACGCCAGGGCGAGCAGGCCGTGACCGCGTGGGTGGACGTGCCGATCGCCTTCAAATTGAAAAACTAGGATTTCCCATGTTTGGACACACGACCTCGGGCATCGTTGCCGCGACCCTCTGGCTGCTGATCGCATTCTCGGTGCTGTCCTGGACCGTGATCGTGATGAAGGGCTGGCTGCAGTTCCGCCTGTCGCGTCAGAACGGCGCCTTCCTCGACGCCTTCTGGAACGCCCCGGGCCTGAACGAAGGCGAGCAGATCGCGCGGGCATCGGCAGGCCCGCTGGCGCAGGTCTGCCGGGCGGGCTTCGACACGCTCCACCAGATCGGCTGGGACGGCACGCGCAGCCCGCAGAACAGCGGCGACATCCAGCCCGTGCTGGAGCGCCGCCTGCGCGCCGAGGCGCAAAAGGCGCTGCGCAAGCTGGAAAGCGGCCTGATGGTGCTGGCGAGCGTCGGCTCGACCGCGCCCTTCGTCGGCCTGTTCGGTACGGTGTGGGGAATCATGACCGCGCTGCAGGACATTTCCCGCTCGGGTTCGGCCGGGCTCGACGTGGTGGCTGGCCCGATCGGCGAAGCCCTGATCGCCACCGCGGTCGGCATCGCCACCGCGATTCCGGCGGTGCTCGCCTACAACTACGGGCTGCGCCGGGTCAACCTGTACGGCGCCGAGCTGGAAGCCTTCGCCGACGATTTCCTGCACCACGTGCTGAAATCCGGCTTCACGGTCCGTTAGGAGAACGACGCATGGCCCTGCATATCGCCTCAAGTCAGTCCGCGATGTCCGAGATCAACGTCACGCCGCTGGTCGACGTGATGCTGGTGCTGTTGATCGTGTTCATCGTCACCGCTCCGCTGATGATGCAGGCGGTGCCGGTCGACCTCCCCAAAACCGCGCAGGTGGCGCCGCTCAAAAAGACCCGTACCGTCCAGCTGACAGTCGATGCGCAGGGCACGGTGCACATCGACCAGCGGGTGATCCATTTCGACGCACTGGAAACCGAACTGAAGGCGCTGCACGCCGGCGGCGAGGAACTGACGGTGCAGCTGCATGCCGACGAGGCCGTCCGTTACGGCCGCGTGGCGCAGGTCATGGCCACGGTCAACCGCGCCGGGATTACCAAGCTCGGCTTCGTGACGGTCCAGCAGTAAGCGAAGCCTTACAGGCCCAGCCGCTGCCAGATGGTGGTGGAAGGCCCCGCCTGGTTCATGGTGTAGAAATGCAGGCCCGGCGCGCCACCGGCGAGCAACTGGTCGCACAGGTTGGTCACCACATCAAGGCCGAAGGCGCGCAAGGACGGCAGGTCGTCGCCGTAGGTCTCCAGTTTTTTCCGCAGCCAGCGCGGGATTTCAGCGCCGCAGGCATCCGAAAACCGCGCCAGCTGCACGTAGTTGCCGATCGGCATGATGCCGGGGACGATGGGAATGGCCACTCCCGCTGCGCGTGCGTCTTCGACGAAGTTGAAGTAGGCGTCGGCATTGAAGAAATACTGCGTGATGGCAGCATTGGCGCCGGCGTCGACCTTGCGCTTGAAGTTGGCGAGGTCTTCCGTGTAGGAGCGAGCCTGCGGGTGGACTTCGGGATAGGCGGCCACCTCGATCTCGAACCAGTCACCGGTTTCCTTGCGGATAAAGGCCACCAGTTCATTGGCATAGTTGAATGCGCCTGCATCCATGCTGCCCGAGGGCAGGTCGCCGCGTAGCGCGACCAGATGACGGATGCCCTGGCTTTTGTATTCGGTGAGGATGTCACGGATGCTCTCCTCGGTCGAGCCGATGCACGACAGGTGCGGTGCGGCCTCTGAACCGTCGGCCTGGATCTCGCGCACGGTTTCAAGGGTGCGATCGCGGGTCGAGCCGCCGGCGCCGAAGGTGACGGAGAAGAACTTGGGATTGAGCTGCGCCAGCTGCTTTCTGGTTGCACGCAGTTTTTCGACGCCCTCCGCCGTCTTCGGCGGGAAGAATTCAAAGCTGAATGTACGTTCGGTCATGCTTCAACCTTATTTATTGGGGATCAGCGCGGACAGTGCCCAGGCAATCACGCCGTAGAGGATCGCGCCGACCATCGCCGACACGAAGCCCTGCACCTGAAATCCCGGGAGAAGCGCACTGGCGAGCCAGAACAACAGGCCATTCAGCACCAGGTAGAAAATCCCCAGCGTCAGCACTGTGATCGGCAGCGTGAGAATCGCCAGTACCGGCCGCACCAGCGTATTGATGAAGCCGAGCACCAGCGCTGCGACCAGCGCCGTGCCGAAGCCCGACACCTGGATGGAGGGCAACAGGTAGGTCACCGCCAGCAGGGCGACGGCATTCAGGATCCACAGCAACAGCAGACGCATGGTGCGCTCCTTCTTCAGGTGAGGCGATCAGTAGCGGTACATCTCGGCCTTGTAAGGACCGGTCTTCGGCACGCCGATATAAGCAGCCTGCTGGTCGGTCAGTTCGGACAGCTGGGCGTTGAGCTTCTTCAGCTGCAAGCGCGCGACCTTCTCGTCGAGATGCTTGGGCAGGGTGTAGACCCCGACCGGGTACTTGCCGGAATCGCGTTCCTGCCACAGCTCGATCTGCGCGATGGTCTGGTTGGCGAAGCTGGAGCTCATCACGTACGAGGGATGGCCGGTGCCGCAGCCGAGGTTCACCAGGCGGCCCTTGGCCAGCAGGATGATGCGCTTGCCGTCCGGGAAAATCACGTGGTCGACCTGCGGCTTGATCTCTTCCCACTGGTATTTCTCGATCGAGGC
>JAABQU010000085.1 GCA_011391285.1 Thiobacillus sp. | reverse complement strand
GAAACCCTCGGCGTTGCCACGCGTGCCGTGACCGATCACGTGCGTCACGGAACAGCGCATACCAGCGCCCTGGCCACATATGCCGAATGCCACCTGATCAGCACGGCCAACGTCTACGAACTTCCCGCGCGGCACTTGGGCTGGGTAGTACGCTGGGCCAAGCGCTGGGGTCCGAAAGTTGCTCTGTTGAAAGATCCACCCGAGGACATCCGCAACCGCGCCGTACCGCTGTGGGTCGACGTCGAATCCGAGCATCCGGCATCTTATATGCCACAGCCCTCAAACGGCAGCCGCTGGCTTGAAACCACCGAACTCAGGAAGAGCCTGATTGCCCGCATCACCTTGTTGGCCCAAGGCCGCGAGCCGGGCGAACTGCAGCTCGGCGACGATGTCACCCAACCCGCGGCAACCCAGCTGCTGCAACGTGTCCTGCAACGCTGGTGCCGAGGTGGTGCATCGCGCCGCCACGAGAGACATGCAGCCAATTCCGACTGCAGCCTGATTGTCGGCTTTGAAGCCGTGCATTTTCAGCTTTCGGGCCGGCAGGTTTTCCGCGCCCCCACGCGCAGCGATACGGCGCTGCGCCGCGAGCGCGAAGAGTTGGAAACGTTCGGCGAACGCAGCCAAACCACGGAAGCGAACGGCGACAAGGACGATACGCATGTAGAACGCTGGCATCTGGTTGACGAATCGGCTGGCGGCATGCGCCTTACCCGGTCGCTCAAGGACGGTGCACGAATCGGCACCGGCATGATAGTTGCGGTAAAGACCATGGACAGCCAGCGCTTCACTTTGGGCAATGTACGCTGGGCGCTGCGCGAGGGAGAAAACTCACTCGCCGCCGGAGTCCAGCTGTTTCCCGGGGAAGCGCGTCCCGTGGCAGTTCGGGTCGTGGAGTCCGGCGCAACCGGCAATCCCTGGCGTCAGGGTTTCATGCTGCCCGAAATAGCCGCCATCAATGAATCGGCCAGCGTGGTCGTGCCCGCCGGCACATACCGCCTTGAGCGCAGCATCGAGGTCATGGTGGACGAGAAGCCGCGACTCCTGAAGCTGTTCCGCGTCCTCGACCGCGGCGGCGAGTTCGAGCGCTGCAACTTTTACGATTGAACCCGGTGTTGCGGGAATACCGCACTAAAGCTCGAACCCCGACCCGGTTCGCTTTCGATCTGCAGCGCCGCCTGATGCCTTTCCAGCACGTGCTTGACGATGGCCAGCCCAAGCCCGGTGCCGCCCGCCTCGCGTGAGCGGCCGCGGTCCACGCGGTAGAAGCGCTCGGTAAGACGCGGCAAGTGCTCGCGGGCGATACCGATGCCGGTGTCGGACACGGAAAACCGCGCGCCACCGTCGCCCTCCGCTTTCCAGGAAAGCAGGATTTCGCCGCCCTGCGGCGAATAGCGCACCGCGTTCCCGGCCAGGTTGGCAAAAGCGGAACGCAGTTCGCTGGCACTGCCCAACAACCCCCGCGGCCCGGTGTTTTCCAGGGTGATGCGATGTCGCCCGTTCGACAGCGCCTCCACTTCGCGGCAGATATCGGCCAATAGATCGGCGACGTCAACAGGGTCTTCGAGCGGCGGCGGCGAATCGGTTTCCAGCGACGAAAGTGTCAGCAGGTCGTCGATCAATTGCTGCATGCGCTGTGCCTGCTCTGCGGCGGTTTGCAGATACTGCGCTATCTCCTGCGGCGGCGTGTCGGCCAATGCGTCAAGCGCCGTTTCGACAAATCCCAGAGTCACCGTCAGCGGTGTTTTCAGTTCGTGTGAGACATTGGCGACAAAGTCGCGGCGCATGGTGGCGAGCTTCTGCAACTGCGTCACATCGCGCACCAGCAACAGGGTGCGCCCTGCGGCAAAAGGCGCGGCCTGAACCTGAAGGCTGCGGCCCGGATTCCTTTGCGTGTGCAATTCCAGCGGCACACCGCGATGTTCCGGACTGTCGAGATATTCCAGGAATTCCGGTTCGCGCAGCAGGTGCGTGATGCGACTGCCGGTATCGACCATTGCCTTGAGGCCGAAACAGGCCTCGGCATGTACATTCATCCACTCGATGGCACGGAAGCCGTCGAGGATCATCACCCCATCGGGGAGGGCTTCGGCGGCACGGCGAAAACGCGCCAGCTCGCTGGTCGCCTGCTCGCGCGCGGCGCTGGCCAGGCGGGCGCGCCTGTGCAGGGCCTCGAAGACCGCGCCCCAGGCGCCGCTGGCGCTCGGCGTCGGCGTCCCCAGCGGACAGGCAGCCCAATGCAGAAGTCGCAACACCATCCACAACTGGCGCAGGAAAAAGAAAGCAATGGCAACCAGCAGAAGTATCGTGGCCCCGCGCTCGCCAGCCGCGAACCACCCGGCCAGCGTCGCCAGCATCGTCAGCAGAACAGCGACCAGAAGCTCGGACGCGACTGCCCTCATGCCGCTGAAATCCGGTAGCCGCTGCCGCGCACGGTCTGGATCAGCGCGTCGTGCCCGCTCGCCTCGAGGGCGGCGCGCAGGCGGCGGATATGCACGTCCACCGTGCGCTCTTCGACGAACACGTGATCGCCCCAGACCTGGTCGAGCAACTGCGAGCGGGCGTGAACCCGCTCCGGATGCGTCATCAGGAAATGCAGCAGGCGGAACTCGGTCGGGCCGAGATTGATTTCCGCGCTGCCGGCGGTAACGCGGTGGGTAGCCGGGTCAAGGCGCAAACTGCCGAGTTCGACCACATCCTCCGTCGCTTGGGGTGCGTGCCGGCGCAGCACGGCCTTGATTCGTGCCGTCAGTTCGCGCGGACTGAACGGCTTGGTAACGTAGTCGTCGGCCCCGAGATCGAGGCCTTCGATCTTGTCGCGTTCCTCGGCGCGCGCAGTGAGCATGATGATCGGCAGGCTGCGGGTACGCGCCTCGCTGCGCAGCAGACGGGCGAAATCAACGCCGCTCATACCGGGCAGCATCCAGTCGAGCAGCACCAGATCGGGCAATGCATCCCGCACCAGTTGTCGCGCAGTTTCGGCATCCGCTGCCAGAAGCACGGTGTGTCCGGCCCGGCGCAGATTGACTTCGATCAGCGCCTGGATCGCCGGCTCGTCTTCAACCACCAGTATCGTTGCGGACATAGGCTTACTTTGTGAAGGGACAAATGCCAGTCTATTGCAGCTTGATGACGGTTCCGTGACAACGATCGCGACCGCGAAGCTTGCCACCGTGTGCGCTATGATAGCGGCCCCAAAGGGTCAATTGACAATCATGCGATGATGGCGCCGGAGACAAATCGGGATGCGATGCAAGGCGCGGCGACGCCGCGCGATTCATATCTCGCCAGAAGCCGCAACGCCGCAGCGCGCCCGATTTGTCCCGGCCCTCCGGGTTGAGGCCGGACGCGGTGTCTGCGGCGTTGTCAGACTTGGCAAGGGATCGCCCTTGCCGGTGTCCTCCGCCTTGCATCCATCCGCGTCGGGCCTCAACGCCATCCACCGAATGATCGTCAATTGACCCTAGGAGTTACCAACATGGCCGGTCTCGACAGCAAGACCCCGATCCCCACCGAGATTACCCTGCACCAGAAATCGCGAACGCTCGAGCTGGGTTTCGAGGATGGCAGCCGCTACCAGTTGCCCGCCGAATTCCTTCGCGTCTGCAGCCCCTCCGCCGAAGTGCGCGGCCACGGGCCGGGACAGGAGACGCTGCAAACCGGGAAGCGCAATGTCGAAATCACGGGGCTTGAACCCGTCGGCAACTATGCCGTGCAGCCGACCTTCTCCGACGGTCATAACACCGGCATCTACTCATGGGACTGGCTGTACCACCTGGCCGCCAATCATGAGTCGCTGTGGGCGGAATACCTGGAGCGCCTTGAAAAGGCCGGGGCCAGCCGCGATATAGATTCGACGACACTGCCGCCCAAATCCGGCGGCTGCGGCAGCCACAGCCATTGAGAGCCTGGTTCCGGCAATGACACAAACGCATTTCGGCTTCGAGACCGTCGGCGAAAAAGAAAAGGCGCAGCGAGTAGCGGGCGTCTTCTCCTCGGTCGCGGAGAAATACGACGTGATGAACGACCTCATGTCGATGGGGCTGCATCGCCTGTGGAAGAAGTTCACCATCGACATCGCTGCGCCGCGACCCGGCGAGCGGGTGCTTGACGTCGCCGGCGGCACGGCCGACCTTTCGTCTGCCTTTGCGCGAATAGTCGGAAGCACCGGGCAAGTCTGGCTTACCGACATCAACAACGCCATGCTCGGCGTCGGTCGTGATCGTCTGCTCGACGAGGGCGTGCTGGCGCCGGTGGCCCAGTGCGACGCGGAAAAACTGCCCTTCCCCGACAACCATTTCGACATCGTCACTGTCGCCTTCGGTCTGCGCAACATGACCCACAAGGACGAGGCGTTGATGGAAATGCGCCGCGTATTGCGCCCCGGCGGGCGCCTTCTGGTGCTGGAATTCTCCAAAGTATGGAAACCGCTGGAGAAGGCCTATGATCTCTATTCGTTCAAACTGCTGCCTTGGCTGGGCGGTAAAATCGCGGGAGACGCCGAGTCCTACCGCTATCTGGCTGAATCGATCCGCATGCATCCCGACCAGGCCGCTCTCAAAGCCCTCATGGAACAAGCCGGACTGGAACGTGTCGAAGTGTTCAATATGACAGCCGGCGTTGTCGCGCTGCATCGTGCTTACAAGTTCTAACGAGGAGAAAAAAATGAAGCGTTTGCTGATTGCCGCCTTTGCGGCGGTGGTGGGTCTGGGCATGATGGTTCCCGAGGCGGAAGCCAAGCGTCTCGGCGGTGGGGGTTCGATAGGCATGAAGCGTCAGGCGACGCCTGCACCCACCGCTCCGGCGCAGGCCGGTAAACCTGCGGCCGCTCCGGCGGTGGCAGCGAAACCGGCCGGCATGAGCCGCTTCCTCGGCCCGCTGGCCGGACTCGCCGCCGGTCTCGGCATTGCCGCCCTGCTCTCGCACTTCGGCCTGGGCGAAGGCATGGCCGACATGCTGCTGATCCTGGCATTGGTTGGGGTCGCGTT
>JAABQU010000084.1 GCA_011391285.1 Thiobacillus sp. | reverse complement strand
CACCGATGCAGTAGCCCGCGGCATGAACCTGTTTGGCCCCGGAAATCTCCTTCGCCACCTGCATGACGCGATCGATGCCTTCGGTGATGTAGTCGTCGAAACCGACGTCGCGCATTTCCGCGCCCGGATTCTTCCAGCTGGTGATATAGACGTCGATGCCCTGGTCGAGCAGCCAGCGCACCATGCTTTTCTTGGCGTTGAGGTCGAGGATGTAGTACTTGTTGATCCACGGCGTGACGATCACCAGCGGCTGCGGATGCACCTTGGCCTGCGTCGGCGTGTAGTGGATCAGTTCGAGCACCTGGTTGCGGAACACCACCTTGCCCGGCGTGGTAGCGAGGTTCTTGCCGATCTGGAAATCGCCCGGGCTGCTCATCCGAACGGTGCCTGCCTGGAGATCGTCGAGGAAATTGCGCATGCCGCGGACCAGGCTCTCGCCATTGGTCTCGGCCGCCTTGCGCATTGCCACCGGGTTGCTCCACAGGAAGTTGGTCGGCGCCATGGCGTTCAACCATTCCCTCCACCAGAACGCGGCACGCCGGCGATCCTTGCTCGACAGCCCCGGCGTCTCGAACAGCGTGTCCTGGATATGGTGGGTCATCACCAGGTACCACTCCTTGGCGATATCCCAACTCGCCGACTCCTGCCACACCGGGTCGCTGAAGCGGCTGTCGTCCGGGTTGTGCCTTTCGATATCCTCGCTCGGCTGGCCGAAGGCACGCAACCAGGAATGCCACTGCAGCGCGAGCATCTTGGTCGAGAATTCGGAAAGCATCTCCGCCAGTTCCTGGGGATGGGCCAGCCACGCGACTTGCGCGTGAACCAGCGGCATGGTGATTCCCATCGGATCGATGTTGGCCTCGACCGCCTCGTGCATGACCTTGAAGGTTTCGGTCGGGTGCATGGTCGTCTTGCCCAGCTTGAGATTCGTCATCGTTGCCTCCGGAGCCGCGAGCGGCGTGCCATTCCAGCCGTGCGACGGACAAGTGCTATTTTTGTGCACCGCATCGATAATGATGTTGACTTCGATCAAGCCAAGACGCCCCACCGGCCGCATAATCGCCCGCATAACAGTGCAGGAGATTGGGCATGTTCAAGCACATCCTCGTTCCCACCGACGGTTCCCAGCTCTCTCTCGACACGGTGCGGCGTGCCGTCACCTTCGCCCGCGAGACGGGAGCCCGCGTGACCTTCTTCTTCGCCAAGCCCGATTATCCCGTCGCCTTCTACGGCGAGGGCGCCCTGATCGACCCGACCACGCCGGAGAAATTCGCTGAAATGGCGGAACAGCAGTCGAAGGACATCCTCAGCAAGGCCGAGGCACTGGCCACAGAGGCCGGCGTGGCCTGCGCGTCGCGCAGCAGCACCAGCGACATTCCCTACATGGCCATCATCGAAGCGGCACAGGGCGCCGGCTGCGACCTGATATTCATGGCCTCGCACGGCAGACGCGGTTTCAGCGGGCTGTTGCTGGGATCGGAAACGCAGAAGGTCCTGACCCACTCGACGATTCCGGTGCTTGTTTACCGCTAGAAAAGTCGGCGCTGGCGCCACGCCTGCCTCACGATGCTCAACTCCGCCCTTGCCATCATCCACGACGAGCATCGCTCGCTCTCCGCGGTGGTGCATGGCCTCAAGTTCCTCGTGCGCGAAATGCGCGAGAAGGGGGTCAAACCCGATTTCAAGCTGCTCTGGGCGATGGTCTACTACATGGACGCCTTTTCCGAGAAGCTGCACAACCCGAAGGAAGAGGCCTACCTTTTCGCCAAGCTACGC
This sequence comes from Thiobacillus sp., assembly GCA_011391285.1. The sequence goes on along the minus strand of JAABQU010000084.1, from coordinate 3,225 downwards.
ATGCGCACCCACGAGGCCGATGCCACGCTCGACGAACTGGAGCGCCAGCATGCCGAATCGGGCGGCCATCTGCGTGCGCTGGAGCAGGCACTCGGCGAACTCGAGGCAGGCAAGCCCGGCGGACTCGAGGCCTTCGCCGCGGCGGCCGACAGGCACTCCGACGAAGCCTGGCAGCACATGGCGCTGGAAGAGCGGGTTGTCATCCCGCTGGCCAAGCAGTATCTGACAGCCGAGGACTGGATCGAGATCGCGCGGGCCTTCGGCGAAAACGGCGATCCGCGCTTCGGCGCGGAACCCGATCACGAGTTCCGCAATCTGTTCTCGCGCATCGTCAATCTCGCCCCGCCGCCGATCGGCGTGGGGCCGCCGCTTTAGGTCACTGCGCTGCCGGCGATGCCGGCGGCTGGCCGCAGTCGCCGCGGCCGTTGATTTCCCCCGGCGTCTTCTGCAGGAAGCAGGTAAACAGGCTGGACCCGGCGCAGATCGCCCAGAAGGCAAGGAAACCGATGGATAAGGTGGCGAGGGTCGAGAAATGGACCGGCTCGCCGAAAAGGTAGAGTTCCTGCGGATTGACCACCGTGAAGAAGAGGCCCTCGGCCACTCCCGCCACGATGAATGACGGCCATAGCACCCAAAGCACTCGCTGCATGCTGTCCCTCCTGTAATTCGATGGGTTGTTGCGCCAACGGTGCGAACGCGACCTCTTCCGGGTCGTCGACACCACGACTATTAGTTTATACCTGAACTACTTGACCTGCGTGACGTCTTCTGCGATTTGCTTCGTGGCCAAAGCGGATGAGGAATATCGCCATGCCATGGTCCTGCTCTCCTGTCTCAAGGGTGGCGGGCAACCTCAGCCGTGCCGCCGATGGAAACCTCCCCGGCGGCAGGTAGGACGACATTGCCCAGCAGGCGCCAGGTCTTCGCTTCATCCTCGATCGACACCAACCAGTGGCCGGAGGCCGGCAGGCGAAACTTGCCCGCGTAGGCGGCGCCTTCACGGGTGACGGTCTGCGTTTGATCGAGACCGGCGCGGGTCGGATGGGACACCATCACCACCAGCCGCTCCGGCGCGATGAACTGCTTGTCCGCCGCCATCAGGCGCAGCGACAGCGTGTCGGACGTGACGCGCACGGCAGCGATCAGCCCTAGCGCCTTGGCCCGTTCGCTGCGTGCGATGGTCTGGTCGACCTTCAGGCCTTTCCTGTAATAGTCGTCCGTCACCAGCCCGTCACTGGTCGATATCGCCAGCCAGGCGGTATAAATGCCGGCGAGGATCACCACGAAGGGCCCCAGCATCAGCAGCCAGGGCCAGGGCTCGCGGTACCAGGGCTGAGAGGTTTTCAGGGGGATGCTCATCGTGCGGCTTACCGGGGGATCAGGAAGGTCGCCTTTTCATGCACGGCGATCTTGTCGTTGCGGGTCGACTTGACGTCGAAGAAGACCACGTTCGAGCCCTGCTTGCCCGATTCGGGCGGCACGCGAACCTGGACCAGGATGCTCTTGTTGGACGCGGCAGGAACCTCGATCTCCGTCTCACCCGCGAGGCGAATCCCCGGGAGGCCCGTGACGCTCATCGAATAACGCTCCGCCTTTTCCGAAACGTTCATGACCTGCAGGCGATACAGATTCTCGATAAGGCCGTCCTCGACCTCGCGCGCCAGCGTTGCACGATCGCGGATGACATCGACCCGCAGCACCGGCTTGTTGGCCAGCGCCCAGAGCCAGGCGCCGGTGATCGCCACGAGGATGACGGAATAAATCACCACGCGCGGGCGCACGATGTGACCGGCGATGTCTTTCCAGCCCCAGTGCTGGGCGATGGCGTGCTCCGTCGAATAGCGGATCAGGCCCTTCGGATAGGACATCTTCTCCATCACCTGATCGCAGGCATCGATGCAGGCGGCGCAACCGATGCACTCGTACTGCAGGCCCTGGCGGATATCGATGCCGGTCGGACAGACCTGGACGCAGATGCCGCAATCGACACAGTCGCCCTTGCCCTGGGTTTTGTAATCGGCTCCCTTTTTGCGCGTGCCGCGCGGCTCGCCGCGCTCCTCGTCGTAGGTGATGGTCAGCGTATCGGGGTCGAACATAACGCCCTGGAAGCGGGCGTAGGGGCACATGTACTTGCAGACCTGCTCGCGCAGATGCCCGGCGAAGGCATAGGTGAAGGCGCTGTAGAACAAAATCCAGAAGGTCTCCCACGGACCGAAGGAGAGCGTCATAAGTTCGCTCGACAGCGTCTTGATCGGCGTGAAGTAGCCGACGAAGGTAAAACCGGTCCACAGCGCCACCGCGACCCAGGCCGCATAACGCGAGCCACGAATCATGAGCTTGCGGGCCGACATCGGCGCCGCATCGAGCTTCATGCGGGCGTTGCGGTCACCCTCGATCTTCTGCTCTATCCAGAGGAAGATTTCCGTATAGACGGTCTGCGGGCAGGCATAGCCGCACCAGAGACGGCCGCCGACGGCGGTGAACAGGAAAAGCGCGTAGGCCGAGATGATCAGCAGGCCGGCCAGGAAGATGACGTCCTGCGGCCAGAACACCAGACCGAAGATGTAGAACTTGCGCTCGACCAGGTCGAACAGCACCGACTGCCTATCGTTCCAGGTGATCCAGGGCAGCCCGTAAAAGAGCAGCTGGGTGAACCAGACGAGAGTCCAGCGCCAGGTGGCGAAAATCCCGCTGACGGCGCGGACCTGGATCTTCTTGTGGACTTCGAAAAGGGCGACTTCCTGAGACTGCTCGGTCGCCGCGGAGGAACTGGAGGTTTCAGTGGTCATGATGACACTCGAATGATCTGACAGAGGTAAAACCGCTCCCCGGCCCTCCTGCCGGGGAGCGCTTGCTGCAATATTACTTCTTGTCGGCAGCCATGCCGGACATTCCCTCCATGCCGCTCATGCCGGCCTGTGCGGCCGGAACGGCCGCAGCAGCGGGCTTGGCTTCGCCCTTGGCGCCGCCACCGAGGCCCCAGACATAGGCGGTCAGCAGGTGAACCTTGGCCGGGCCGAGGAACTCGCCGAAGGCCGGCATCTGATTCTGCAGGCCCTTGGTGACGATCTCGGTCATCTTGGCTTCGGACGAGCCATGGAGCCAGACCTTGTCGGTCAGGTTCGGATAGCCGGCGTCGGGATTGCCCTTGGCTTCCGGACCATGGCAGGCGGCGCAAGCCTGCGGGAAGAGATCCTTGCCGCGCTGAACGCGGATCGAATCGGC
>JAABQU010000083.1 GCA_011391285.1 Thiobacillus sp. | reverse complement strand
CCGAGCGGGTCAAGCGCGTTGCCAGCGGCTACACCAATGCCAAAGATCAAGTCGTTGAGGGGTTAGGCGGCGGTTTCCAGTTCTGCCGTCTGTCCGCCGAACCGCTGTTTACCGCCGACGGCCAGATTCGCCCCGACGTCACCTTCGCCCAACTGGCCGAGTTCGTCTGGTTCGCCGAGACTGGCACCGGCTTCCCTCACCCCCAGCCCCTCTCCCCGGGGGAGAGGGGAGAAAAGTATTCGCCGCTGCTGGGCGTGCACGAGGGCCGCGCGATCTATCTGCTCTACAACGGCATTCTCAAGGACAAGTCGGTGGCGGGGGGCAATGTGCTGACCGGGCCGGTGTTCGATGTGTTGCCGGCATTCGCCGGGCCGAAAGTGATCTACGCCGCCGCCAACCGCATGGGGGGCCGTGCCGCGCGCGAGGGCATCACCTTCAAGCAAACCCCTTACGCGCTGGAGGTGTGAGTGAAAAAGCTCATTGGACTTTGTCAGGGCAAGGATTTGCGCGGCGCTTTCAGGGCCTGATTGCGCGCTGCCCATAAGGCGCAAAATAGAGCTGCCGTCGATAACGGCACGATTTCTGAATTGATCGAACAAAGGAGGCATCCATGAATACGAAGGTATTGATCGACACGGCGCTGAAACTCCCGCCCGACGAGCGTTTCGCGTTGATCGACGAACTCCTGCACAGCCTCGACCGGCCTGATCCCGACCTGGACCGCATCTGGATCGAGGAGGCCGAGCGACGCCTCGCGGCCTACCGCTCCGGCCGGGTACAGGGTGTTCCTGCCGAGGACGTAGTTGGGAAGTTCTGATGCGCGTCGAATTTTCGCCCGAGGCGAAGGCTGAATTTGGGGACGGCGAAAGCTACTACGAACGACAGGTGCCCGGGCTGGGCGCGCGGTTTCGTGCCGATGTCCGGGATGCCCTGGTGCGCTTGCGCAATTGGCCGCTGGCCGCGCCGGTCGAACGTGGGGAAATCCGACGCATGATCCTGAGCCGCTTTCCTTACAAGTTGCTCTATTCGGTCGAGTCTGACCTCATCTACATCGTCGCACTCGCGCATCTGCACCGCGCGCCGGACTACTGGATCGAGCGCGACAAACCATGAGCACCTTCGCCCCGAAAATCTACCAGTCGCAGGTGCTTGAAAGCGTGGAAGCCTATTTTCACGCCTGCCACGAACTGCCGTCGCCCTCGATTGCCTTCACCGCCACCACCGAACGCCTGTGGGGGCGCGGCCTGGCCTACAACCCGCTGGCGGGCTTTCCGACCGACATGCCGTATTTCTGCCTGCGCGTGCCCACCGGCGGCGGCAAGACCTGGCTGGCGGCCAAAAGCGCAGCATTGGTCAACACGCATCTGCTGCGCGCTGAACATAGCGTCATCCTGTGGCTGGTGCCATCGAAGCCGATCCGCGAACAGACGCTGCGGGCCTTGCGGGATCGCCAGCATCCCTACCACACCGCCTTGCGCGAAGCCGGGCCGATCACGGTGCTGGATCTGGACGAAGCCAAAAGCGTGACCCGCGCCACGCTGGACACCTCGACCACGATCATCGTCGCCACCCGGCAGGCCTTTCAGGTGGAAGACGAGGAATGCCGCAAGGTTTACCAGTCGAGCGGCGCGCTGATGCACCACTTCGACAACCTGGCACCGGCCCAGCGCGACGAACTGCTGAAGGACGGCACGGGCACGGATCAAACGACGCCTTATTCGCTTGCCAACGTGCTGCGCCTGCGGCGGCCGTTCGTGGTGGTCGACGAGGCGCACAACAGCCGCACCGAACTCGCCTTCGACATGCTGGCGCGCTTTCGTCCCAGCGGCGTGATGGAACTGACCGCCACGCCCGATCTGGAACGCACGCCGTCGAACGTGCTGCACAGCGTGTCGGCCGCCGAGTTGAAGGCGGAGGAGATGATCAAGCTGCCGGTGGTGCTGGAAACCGAGCCGAACTGGCAGCAGTGCCTGGCCGATGCCATCGGTCGCCGCGAAGCGCTGCACAAGCTGGCCGACGAGGAGCGCCGCGCGGGCGCGGCCTACCTGCGGCCGCTGGTGCTGATTCAGTCGGAGCCGCGCCGCGCTGGAGTGGAGACGCTGGACTACGAGCGCGTGCGCAACGAGCTGATCACCAACCATCGCATTCCGGCGGATGAAATCGTGGTCGCCACCGGCGAGGAAAAGGGGCTGGAGCAGATCGAGACCGATTACAAGGGCGGCATTGCCGACCCCGCCTGCCCGGTGAAATTCGTCATCACGCAGAAGGCGCTGGCCGAGGGCTGGGATTGCCCGTTTGCCTACATCCTGGTCAGCATGGCCTCGCTGCATTCGGCCACAGCGGTGGAACAGCTGCTCGGGCGGGTGCTGCGGCAGCCGGGCGCCAGCCATCGGCTTAACCGGCCACTGAATCAATCCTATGCCTTTGTGGTGTCGCGCAACTTCGCGGAAACCGCGAGCGCACTGCGCGACCGTCTGGTGGCCGGCGCCGGCTTCGAGCGGCGCGAGGTGAATGAATTCGTGACCGCCGCCAAGGCCGACCAGGGGCGATTTGATCTCGAAGGGCATGCCGGGCGCGTAGTGGTTCGCCCGGTGGCGATTACCCTGTCTGAAAAGCCAGACCTCAAGAGCGTCCCCAAGCCGCTCAGAGACAAGGTGAGCTGGGATACCAAGCTCAACACTCTCACCATCAGCGCACCACTGAATGAAGACGAGACGGAAGCACTGAAGGCTGCGGTGAAGTCGCAAGCTGCCGTTGCAGCGATTGCGGAAGCGGCAGAAGTCAGCCGCACCACGGCCATCGAATTTTTCCAGACGCCCGCCGAGTTGGGCGAGCGCTTCCGCATTCCGCAACTCGCGCTGCGCGTGCAGGGTGAATTTCAGTTGTTCGGCGACCCGGAAGTGCTGGATTACCCGTGGGATCTCTCGCCTTTCGATGCCGCGCCGACCGCCGACGACCTGGCAGCGATGGGCGCGGGTCTCAAGGTTTCGGAAGGCGGCGAAATCGATGTGGACGATACCAGCGGCAAGGTCGTTTCACGTTTCCTGCCGGAGTTGCAACGCGATCTTGGCCTGGTTTACCAGCCAGAGCACTGGGACGAAATCCGGTTGGCGACTTGGCTGTGCCGCAACCTGCCGGAGCCCTCGCTCACCCATGCCAGCAAACAAGCCTTCGTGGCCGCCTGGCTGACTGAATTGCTGCGCCGGGAGGGTTTCAGCCTGGCCCGAGCCAACCTGCAGAAGTTTCTGATCCGTAACCTGATCGAGGCGCGCATCCGCGACTTGCGCAAGCTGGCGGTGGGCAACGCCTTTCAACAAACCTTGTTCGGCGACGATGCGGCTTCGCGCGTGACCGTCAGTGATGTGTACGCCTTCGATTTCCACCCCCAAGCTTATGCGCCCAGCCGCGACTACGATGGCCGCTTCGGACCTTTCGATTTCCGCAAGCATTTTTACGGTCGGATGGGCGATTTCGACAGCAAGGAAGAATTCGAATGCGCCTGCTGGCTCGACATACAGGCGCAGAAAGGCCGTATCCAGTTCTGGGTCCGCAATCTGGTTCGTCGCGAGGGTTGTTCCTTCTTCCTGCAAAAAGCCGACGGCCGCTTTTATCCCGATTTCTTATGCCAATTGCCCGGCCCGAACGGCCAGCCGGGTGCGGTCCTCGCCGTCGAGTACAAAGGCGCCGACCGCTGGGTGGCAGCCGAGGATGACCGCCTGATCGGCGGGCTGTGGGCCGAGCTTTCGCAGGGACGCTGTCGCTTCGTGATGGTGAAAGACAAGCGTTGGGAGTTAATCGAGGACTTGCTGTAACCGGTTACCCCCAAGCAACATCAAGCAAACTCCACCCACACCGGCTGATGATCCGACGCCGCGGTCGCGGCATCGATACCGTGCGCCTTGAGCCGCCCCACCAGCCCTTCCGTCAGGAAAACGAAATCGAAGCATTCGGGCCGGCTGACGAAGTCGACCGGATGGATGCCGACGGTGGGGGCGTGCCGCTCGCCGGGGTGCAGCACTTCCCAGGCGTCACGGAAGGCTGGCTCGCCGCCGGCGAAGGGGGCGAGGAGCCGCATCCGCTCGGGCACGCTGGCGGGGAAGTTCATGTCGCCGCACAGCAGCGCCTTTTCGGGCCGGGGAAACACCTCGAAGGAACCGCCCTGCTCCTCGGACAAGGGTGAACGCAGCGACATGGCGCAGGCCTCGGCGTGCAGGTGGCGGATGGCGTCGATCTGGGTTTCGCGCTGGCGCTGAGAGTAGTACTCGAGGTGCGTGGTCATCACCCGCAACGGGCCGATGTCGGCGCTGACCACCGCTTCCACCAGCACCCGCTGCATGCTGGGTGCATCCAGCTCGGCCGGCCAGGGCAGCAGATGCCGCCACACCTGGCCGACCGGCAGGCGCGAAAAAATGGCGTTGCCGAACTGGCTGCGGCCGCCACGGCCGTCGGGGACGTCGGTTGCGGCACCGTAGATGGCGGTGTAGCCGGGCAGGCCGGCGGAGAGTTCGGCGACCTGGTCTTCGCCCTGGCTGCCGGGCAGGCTGGGGAAATTGACCGCGACTTCCTGCAGACAGATGACGTCGAAATCGCCCAATTGGCGAATCGTGCGCAGGATGCGCGCGAGATCGACCCGGCCGTCCATGCCGCGCCCCCATTGGATGTTCCAGCTCAGCAGCTTCATCGATCGCCTCCTACAGCAAGCTTCCTGCATTCAGGATAGGCAAACCCTGGCGTCCTTATATATGGCGCCCGTGGAATTTTCGCGGGCCATCGAGCTCCCACTCTCATCCCCGCCTGCTTGCAAACCCTTGCCGCGGCGAGGCCTTGGGGCGCGCGGTCATTGCCGCACGCGGCCTGAGGGATTAAAATGCCGCACTTTTCGCTTAAATTTTTTGCGGCTTGCCCTATGGGCAGGCCGCTGCTATCTGGGCTCACGGAACATGGAACGACAACGCTGGCTGGACGGGACGCTGTATTCGCCCGATTTCGAACAGGATAGCTGCGGCTTCGGCCTGA
>JAABQU010000082.1 GCA_011391285.1 Thiobacillus sp. | reverse complement strand
GTGTGGATGGTGATGACGATTTCGTCGCAGTGGCCGGCCAGGGCCTCGTCGATGGCGTTGTCGACCACTTCGAACACCATGTGGTGGAGGCCGGTGCCGTCCGAGGTGTCGCCGATGTACATGCCCGGGCGCTTGCGCACCGCCTCAAGGCCCTCCAACTGCTGGATGGAATCTTCGTCGTAGCCGCTGTTGTCGGGGTTCTTCTCTTCAGTCATTGGATTTTCGGTTTCCTCAGATGCTCTAGATACGCATCGGCATCACGACGTACTTGAAGCGCTCGTTGTTCGGCAACACGAACAGTGCGCTGGAATTGGCATCGGCCAGGCGGCACTCGATGGTCTCGTCGCCGATGTTGTTGAGGACATCGAGCAGATAGGTGACGTTGAAGCCGACATCGAGGGCCTCGCCTTGGTAATCGACCTCGATCTCTTCCTGCGCGTCTTCCTGCTCGGCGTTGGTGGAAAGAATCTTGAGGCTGCCGGGGCCGAGCACCAGGCGCACGCCGCGGAACTTCTCGTTGGTCAGGATCGCCGCGCGTTGCAGCGAATGCTGCAGCATGGCACGGTCGAGAAGGATGGCCTTGGTGTGATGCTGCGGGATGACGCGCTCGTAGTCGGGGAACTTGCCGTCGATGAGCTTGGAGACGAGCTCGATGTTGCCGAAGCGGAACTGCGCCTGGGTCGGCGTCAGCACGATCTCCAGCGCCTCGTCGTTGTCGGCCAGCTGGCGTGAGAGTTCGAGCACGGTCTTGCGCGGCAGGATGATTTCGAGGCGGCCATGCTGTTCGGACAGTTCCTCCGCGGCATAGGCCAGGCGGTGGCCGTCGGTCGCCACCACGCGCATCTCGTTGCCGGTCACCACCAGCAGCAGACCGTTGAGGTAATAGCGGATGTCCTGCTGCGCCATGGCGTACTGCACCAGCGCGAGCAGCCGCTTGAACTGCTTCTGTGTGACCTTGAGCGTGGTCTGCTGGCCGTCGCCCGCGGCCATGCGCGGGAAGTCCTCCGCCGGCAGGGTCTGCAGGTTGAAGCGGCTCTTGCCGGCCTTGAGCTGCAGACGCTTGTCCTCGTAGGCCAGGCTGACGTCTGCCGATTCGGGCAGGGAACGCAGGATGTCCTGCATCTTGCGCGCGCCGACGGTCAGCGCTGCCGTTTCCTTGCCAGCCGCTTCGGCCGCGGTTCGGATCTGAATCTCGATGTCGGTGGCCAGCAGTGTCAGCCGTCCCCCCTCCATTTCGAGAAGCACGTTGGAAAGGATGGGAAGGGTATGCCGCTTCTCGACAATGCCGCAAACGGACTGCAAGGGAACCAGGAGCTGGTCACGCGGGCCTTTGAATAGAAGCATTTCTTATATCTCCCTGATACTGATGATATAGACGACAGTTGCCTGTGGGTTAAAGAAAAAATCTAATTAAATTATAACGTTACGTGTGAATTTGGGCTGGTGATAAGCACGCGGATGCTTGTGGATGATTGTGGACCAAAACCTTGCGAGAGAAACAATCGCGAGTTGTCCACATTCCGTCCCGAGGTAATCCAGAGCTTGTTCATCGGTCCTTCATCAGCCTTTGATGGTCTGCATCAACACGTGCAGGTCGTTGTTCAGGGTGTTGTCGGTACGGCGCAGGTCGGCGATGGTACGGCATGCATGCATGACCGTGGTGTGGTCGCGGCCGCCGAAGGCGTCGCCAATTTCGGGCAGGCTGTGCGGTGTCAGTTCGCGTGCCAGCCACATCGCGACCTGGCGCGGGCGGGCAATAGCGCGGGTGCGACGCTGCGAGTACATGTCGGCAACCTTGATCTTGAAGTAGTCGGCGACGGTCTTCTGGATCGATTCCAGGGTGATCTGGCGGTTGGTGGCACCGATGACATCCTTCAGTGCTTCCTTGGCGACCTCGAGGGTGATGTCGCGGCCGTGGAAGCGGGCGAAGGCGAGCACGCGGTTGAGGGCGCCCTCGAGTTCGCGCACATTGGAGCGCAAGTGCTTGGCGATGAGGAAGGCGACGTCGTCGGACAGGGGTATTTTCGTCGCCTCGGCCTTCTTCTTGAGAATGGCGACGCGCATTTCCAGTTCGGGCGGCTCGATGGCGACCGTGAGGCCCCAGTCGAAGCGCGAGATCAGCCGGTCCTCGAGACCCTGGATGTCTTTGGGGTAGGTATCGCAGGTGATGACGATCTGCTTCTTGGCTTCGATCAGCGCATTGAAGGCGAAGAAGAACTCCTCCTGCGTGCGCTCCTTGTTGCCGCCGAGGAACTGGATGTCGTCGATGATCAGCAGGTCGAGCGAGGAGTAATAGCGCTTCAGTACATCGAAGGCTTTCTGCTGGTAGGCGCGCACCACGTCGGCGATGTAGTCGTGGGCGTGGATGTAGCGAACGACGCGATTCGGGTTCTGTCGCCAGACCTCGTTGCCGAGCGCGTGGGCGAGGTGGGTCTTGCCGAGGCCGACGCCGCCGTAGATGAACAGCGGGTTGTAGGAGGTGCCGGGGTTCTGCGCGCACTGCTGGGCGGCGGCGCGGGCCAGGTCGTTGGCGCGGCCGCTGACCAAGGCGTCGAAGGTGAATTCGGGATTGAGGCGGGAGCGCTCGTAGCCGGGATCCTCGGAGCGCGTGGTCGGCAGGACGTTTGCGGCGAGCTCCAGCGGGTCCGCCCTCATGTCGTCTGCCGGCGCTGATTCCATTGCGTCGGCCGGAGCGATGGCGTCGGCCGGGCGGGGCGTTTCGTCGAGCGTCAGGCTGATGTTGACGGGCTCGGTGAAATACTGATGCGACAGCGCCTCGATCTGGGCCAGGTAGCGTTCACGCACCCATTGCAGGATGAAGCGGTTGGGTGCGAGCAGGCGCATGCGACGCGCCGGCGCCGAGCCTGAGTCGACACCATTGGCGGCGAGACCATCGTCCTCGAGACGCAGCGACTTGATCCAGGTGTTGAACTGCTGGCTCGGCAGGTCGCGCTCGAAGCGGTCGAGACAGGCGGACCAGAAATCACCCATGGTCATTCACGCACGCGCACTCGTGACGGGCGAACGGCAGGGAAAATGGATACGAGGGATACGGCGGCAGGCTCACGGCTTTGACGGGTGCAGTCTCTTAATATTTTGAATTATAAGTATTTTTTTATTTTTCCCGGCGGCTCTGGAAAAGATCCGGAGGCGGGTGAGCGATGGATTCTAGCGACTTCGGAAAAAGTTATCCACAAGGGGGACGACAATAAATTTCTTGACTTTCCAGGCCAGGCACGCTGTAATCGCGCGTTTTTTCGCAAAAGGTCAACATCATGAAACGCACCTATCAGCCTTCGGTTGTGCGTCGCAAGCGTACCCACGGTTTCCTCGTACGCATGCGCACCCGCGGTGGTCGTGCCGTGATCCGCGCCCGCCGTGCCAAGGGCCGTCACCGCCTCGCCGTCTGATTCGCCTCGCTCGCTCCCTGGCCAGCCCGGTCCCCGCCTGAGTTTCGAAGGCGGCGATCGTCTGCACACGGCGGCCGAGTTCTCGGCCGTTTTCAACCACCGCCGGGTTCTGCGCGGCGAGCGCTTCGATCTGCACTATCGCCCCAATGAAGGCGGCGGAGCCCGCTTGGGGCTGGTGATCGCCAAGAAGCTGGCCCGTCGCGCGGTGTTGCGCAACCTCCTCAAGCGCCTTGGACGCGAGGCATTTCGTCACGCCCGCGCCGAGCTGCCCGCCTTCGATCTGGTGCTGCGCCTGGCCAAGCCTGTGGCATCCGCCGGGCGTGCAACCCGCCCGCTGGCGCGGACGGAGATCGACGCCTTGCTGCAGCGGCTGCGCGAGCGGGCTGCAACATGAAATTCCGGCCCGGATACTGGCTTGCCCTGCCGCTGATAGGGTTGCTGCAAATCTACAAGTATGCGATCAGCCCCATGCTCGGCCGCAGCTGCCGGTTTCACCCGAGCTGCTCGGAGTACGCGATCGAGGCGCTCGAGCGTCACGGACCGTTCAAGGGCCTGTGGCTGGCCATCCGGCGCGTCGGTCGTTGCCATCCGTGGCATCCGGGCGGGTATGATCCGGTTCCCTAAACGTTAGAACTTCATCGCGACCCCTGTCATGGACAATCAACGCCTGATCCTGCTTCTCGTTTTCAGCTTTTCCCTGATCATGCTTTGGGATGCGTGGGTGAAGCAGGGGCAACCGCAACCGGTGCCTGGCACCACCGCTACGGCGCCGGCCGCTGCGGTGGCGGGCGCGCCCGTACCGACTGCCGGACTGCCCGTGCCGGCCGCGAAGGGTGCCGCCGCTGCCGTGCCGGCCACTCCGGCCAATGCTTCGGCCGCGCGGGCCACGGTCAAGACCGATCTGTTCAGCGCCGACATCTCGGCGCTGGGCGGCGACATCGTCCGCCTGGAACTGCTCAAGCATCGCGCCACCGAAAACACCAAGAACAACTTCGTGCTGTTCGAGGACAAACATGCCTATGCCGCGCAGAGCGGGCTGATCGGCGCGAACCTGCCCAACCATCGCTCCAGTTGGACCCTGCCGGCGGCTGGCCTCGAGCTCAAGGACGGCCAGGACGAATTGCGCGTGCGTCTGGAAGCGACCGGCGGCGACGGCATCAAGGTCGCCAAGACTTACGTCTTCCGCCGCGGCAGCTATCTGATCGGCGTGGAGCACGAGGTTGCCAACGGCGGTGCGGCGGCGGTCACGCCCAACGTCTATTTCCAGCTTTCGCGCGACGGTCAGGCGCCCGAGGGCGGCAACGCCATGATGATGACCTTCACCGGCCCGGCCTTCTACACCGAGGCGGAAAAGTATCAGAAGCTCGATTTTTCCGACATCGCCAAGGGCAAGGCCAAGCATGCTGTCCAGGCCGACAATGGCTGGGTGGGCATGGTGCAGCATTACTTCGTCTCGGCCTGGCTGCCGGGCGCGAAGGCGCCGCGCGAGTTCTTCACGCGCAAGTTGGGCGAGGACCTCTTCGCCGCCGGCGTCATCGTGCCGATGGCGGCCATCGCCCCCGGCGCTTCGGCCAAGCTGGAAACCGTGCTCTACGCCGGCCCGCAGGAACAGGACAAACTGGCCAAAATTGCCCCGGGCCTCGACCTCGTGGTCGACTATGGCTGGCTGACGGTGATCGCCGC
>JAABQU010000081.1 GCA_011391285.1 Thiobacillus sp. | reverse complement strand
TGACCAGGCTTTGCTTGTAGATCACTTCCTTGAGCCGCTTTTCCGCTTCCTGCAGCGACTGGATCTTCATCGGGCCGGCGACGACTTCCTGCACCATGCCGAGCTGGCCGCGCAGCCAGGTGTCGTCGTCCAGCAGTTCGCCGATGTTTTCCACCAGCAGCAGCAGGATGCGCTTGAGGGTTTCCTGCTGGTCGCGGGTGTCCGCAGCCTGCATCTCGATGCTGACCCACAGCGATTTCAGCCCGGATGCGGTATTGCGCAGGGTCGTGTCGCTGTTGGCCTCGCGCACCGCCACGGCAAGTTGCTGGGCTTTTTCCATCAGGCGCGGGTTGTGCGACAGCTGAGAAACCACGCCAAAATCCAGGGTCTTGGCCAGCAGGTCGCGCATCAGCGCGAGACTGTCTTCATCCTTTGGGCGGTCGACCAACTCGACCGGCTGCGGCCTGGCGGGTTGCGGCCTCAGTTGCTGCGCGATTTCGGATAGCTGCAAGCTGCATTGCCGCCAGTCACCCTTGCCAATGGCCTGGCTGAGTTTCGCCACATGGCCTGACAGCGTCGGGTGGTGCTCGTTGAGATCGCTGACCAGGTCAGCCAGCACGCTGGCGGCGCTGGGCGTGTTGGCCGCGACGGCAGGCACGCCGACGATTTCCTCATAGAGGGTCTGGTAGTTGTCCGGCGTTGGCGCAATCCGGCGCATCGCCAGGCGGCGCAGGGTTTCACGTGCCACCTCGGTCGGATTGGCCGGATTGATCTTGTCGGTAGGTTCAGCCATGTTCTTGCCTCGGCCCTGTTCAAGCCTTTCACGATGCCTCGCATGGTAGGGCGGGGAGGGGAAGGGTGAAGCCCGGATTAGGGCGGTAAAACCCCGGTATTTCCAATAACAGCTGGGAGGCAGGGCCGCGGGCCGATGCCGTGGGGCTTGCGAAGGTGCGAAAATCGCGGCGAGGGCGCCGGTGCGTGGTTGTTGCCGACTTATCGGCTTTAGTGCGTGGCTGTTGCCGATTTGTTGGCTTTACAACCACGACCTCCCCCTTGCGGGGACAACCACGGCCTCCCCCTTGCGGGTGCTCCTACGGGGTGGCTAGCTCTTGCGGAGAGTTCTACGCTGGTTATACGGTAGGAGGCCCGCCCCTGGCCGATGGGGCTTAATCCAGCAGCCCCTGCTTGATCGCGTAATGCGTCAGTTCGGCGTTGTTCTTGAGCTGCATTTTTTTCAGCAGGCGGGCGCGGTACATGCTGATGGTCTTGACCGACAGGGCCAGTTGGTCGGCAATGGCGGAGACGGGCAGGCCGGAGGCGATCAGGCACAGGGTCTGGTATTCGCGATTGGACAGGCCTTCGTGCGGCAGGCCGTCGCGTTCGCCGCTGACCTGGCTGGCGAGTTCCTGGGCGACTTCGGCGCTGATGTATTTCTTGCCGGAGGCCACCAGGCGGATGGCGTCGACCAGCTGGTCCGGCGCGCTCTGCTTGTTGAGATAGCCGGCCGCGCCGGTCTTCAGCGCACGCACGGCATACTGGGTTTCGCGGTGCATGGACAGCATCAGCACCTTGATGCCGGGGTGTTCCTTCTTCAACAGTTCCAGCGTTTCCAGCCCGCTGCGGTCGGGCATGGAAATGTCCATCAGCACCAGATCCCAGGGTTCGCGGCGGGCCATCTGCAGGGCGCGGCTGGAGCAGTCGGCTTCGCCGGCGACTTCGATGTCGTCGACCTCGGCCAGGATCTGCTTGAGTCCTTCACGGACGATGGCGTGGTCGTCGACGATCAGGATGCGATAGGGTTTGACTGCTGCCACGGACGTTCTCTGCGTGTTGTTTCGGTCGATTATGCCGTCATTTCGCCGTGTCGGGCGCCAGCGTGGGCAGGGGAATGCGCAGGCTGACCTGGGTGCCGCGGCGTTTCGCGGGCTGGATGGTGAGTTCGCCGCCCAGCGTGGCGGCGCGTTCGCTCATGCCGAGGACACCGAAACCGTTGCCGCCGTCCGGGTTGCGCTCCGGCTGGATGCCCTGGCCGTTGTCGGTCACAGTCACGCACAGTTCGCCCTGCTGCAGGGTGAGCGCGACCCTGACCCGCGTGGCACCGGCGTGTTTGGCCACATTGGTCAGGGCTTCCTGCACGATGCGGAACACGGTGATGTCGGCTTCGGGGCCAAGCGGAATGGCGGTATCGGGCGCACTCAGCTCGCAGGCGATGTCGGTGTTCTGGCCAAATCGCTTCAGCTGCCAGTCGATCGCGGACACGATGCCGAAATCCAGCACCGGCGGCCGCAGGCTGGACGCGATGCGATGGGTGGCCTCGATGGTCTGGTCGACCACATCGTCCAGATAGGCGGTGCGCTTGAGCAGGCTGGGCTCATCGGGCGGCAGATGCCGCTTCAGCCACGACAGACCGATCTTGACGGCGGTGAGGTTGCCGCCGAGGTCGTCATGCACCTCGCGCGCAAGGTTCAGGCGATCCTGTTCCTTGGCCGATTCGACGTGTGCGGCCAGTGCGCTCAATTGCGCCTTCGAGTGCCGGATTTCCGCTTCGGCCTGCTTGCTGTGGGTGACGTTGAGCATGATGCCGTCCCAGACCTGGCCGGCTGGCGTCTCGCGCTGGCCGACGCGGAGGTTCACCCATTTCACGTCCTTCCAGGCTTCCATCCAGATACGGCCTTCCCAGTTGAAGGTCATGTGGCTGCCGCCCGCTGCAGCCAGGCGTGCCAGGTAGTCGGCCTTGTCGTCGTCCAGAATCAGCCTGAAAAAACGCTCGGGGTCGGCGCGCAAGGCGGACGCCTTGATGCCGAGCAGCTGTGCGGACTGTTCACTGACGTAGCGCAGCGAGGTGGTGCCGTCCGGCGTGCGCAGCACCTGGTAGGCCATGCCGGGGATGTGCGCCACGATGGCGCGCAAATCCGACGCCGAATGCGCCAGCGCCTGCCGCGTGGCTTCGCGCTGGCTGACGTCGCTGGCCATCCAGATGAAGATCGGCTTGCCCTGGCCGACCGAACGGAACAGTCCGGCCTCGACCGGATAGCGGCTGCCGTCGAGGCGGTGGCAGTGGGCATGGAGCGTGACACGGCGCTTTTTACCGCTTTGCAGGACGGCCAGCAGGGTGGTGAAGGTTTGCGCATCCGCTTCACCCAGGCAATCCAGCGGCGTCATGTGCCGCAGCGCCTTGAGCGGGCGCTGCAGGTTGTGCGTCGCGGCGGGGTTGGCCTGGGTGATTCTCAGGGAATCGGCGTCGAACACCAGAACCTCGTCAGACGATTCCCGCAGGATTGCCTTTAACAGTGCGCCCGCATCGGCCGCTTGACTGGATGAACCCATACCCCTCCCATGATTGAACCAACCCCGGTCGTCCTGACCGCAAGATTATCAGGGCAAATGGGTTTGCGGGCAGGCCGCAACGTAAACCCGACCGGGTGTACCGCCCCGTCGTCCGACGGGCGGGGAAACGACTTGAATCCGATGGATTCCCCCGCATTTACTAAGATTATTTGAGGAGGGAATGACGCATGCCGACCATCCGACCTGCCGCCGTGGCGGGAATGTTTTATCCGGACAATCCCGTTGTACTCAGGCAAACGCTCGCCGACCTGCTGGCGCACCCCAGGGCCGCCCGGCTGGCGCATTCGCCGAAGGCACTGATCGTGCCGCACGCGGGCTATATCTACTCGGGGCCGGTGGCCGCCAGCGCCTATGCGCAGCTGGAGGCGCTGCGCGGCCGCATCCGCCGGGTGGTGCTGCTCGGCCCCACGCATCGCGTCTGGGTGCGGGGTCTGGCGCTGCCGGAGGCGGAGCGTTTTGCCACGCCGCTCGGCGAGGTGACACTGGATCGCGAGGGCATGCGGCGCCTCGACGAACTGCCGCAGGTGACCCGGAGCGCAGCGGCGCACCAGATGGAGCATTCGCTGGAGGTGCAGCTGCCGTTCCTGCAGCAGGTGCTGGGCGATTTCCAGTTGCTGCCGCTGGCCGTGGGCGAGGCCACCGCGGCCGAGGTGGCGGACGTGCTGGAGCAGGTGTGGGGCGGCGACGAAACGCTGATCGTGATCAGTTCCGACCTGTCGCATTTCCTCCCTGACGCCATGGCGCGGAAGATGGACGGCGGCACCGTCGACGCCATCCTGGAACTGGATTCGCATCTGAGCCACGAGCAGGCCTGCGGCGCCACGCCGGTCAATGGCCTGCTGCTGGCGGCGAGGCGTCATGGGCTGCATCCGGTGGTCCTGGATGTGCGCAATTCCAGTGATACGGCCGGCGACCCAGACCGGGTGGTCGGCTATGCAGCCTTCGCTTTCACCGATGCGGCCGATCCGGACCAGCCGGACACGGAAAAGGGCGAAACCCTGCTGAAGCTGGCGCGTGCCGAAATCGGCTCGAAGCTGGGGATCGAGGTCACGCCGCCCGCGCAGTCCGGCTGGCTGCAGGAACCCGGCGCCAGCTTCGTCACCCTGACCCGCCAGGGCGAATTGCGCGGTTGCATCGGCACCCTGGAGGCGCATCGCCCGCTGGGGATCGACGTGCGGGAAAACGCCGTGGCGGCCGCGTTTCACGATCCCCGTTTCATGCCGCTTTCGCACGCGGAGTTCGACGCCATCCGGGTCGAGGTGTCGCTGCTGTCGCCGACCGAAGGGCTGTATGTGCAGGATGAAGCCGCCGCGCTGGCGGCGCTGCGGCCGAACGTCGACGGCGTGGTGTTCGAATACGGCCATTACCGCAGCACCTTCCTGCCGCAGGTATGGGAGCAGTTGCCCGCGCCGGCCGAATTTCTGGCGCATCTGAAGCGCAAGGCCGGGCTGCCGATGGATTTCTGGGCGGAGGGGGTGCGCCTGTCGCGCTACACCGTCAGCAAGTGGAAGGAGCAGCTGCATGCGCAGTGAGCCGCGTCACCTACGAACGGCCGCGCGATCGGATGGGCTCCATGTAACTCTCGAAGAGGTGGCAGCATGAGCATTCCTGAATCGCATTACCCCGCACGCTGGTGGCATGTGCTGCCTGATGGCCGGATCGAGTGCGACCTGTGTCCGCGCTACTGCAAGCTGCACGAGGGCCAGCGCGGTTTGTGCTTCGTACGCAAGATGGAAGGCGGCCAGATGGTGCTCACTACCTATGGCCG
>JAABQU010000080.1 GCA_011391285.1 Thiobacillus sp. | reverse complement strand
TTCATCCGCGAAGGATGCGAAGGACACGAAGAAGATCAAAGGCGTTCTTTTGGGTTTTCCTTCGCGCCACTTCGCGTCCTTCGCGGATAAATGTAATTTTCAAAGGAGAGCAAACATGGCAGTCACCCTTGGCGGCAACCCCATCGAAGTGTCCGGCACCTTCCCCAAGGTCGGCGACACAGCACCCGATTTCAAGCTGGTCAACAAGGACCTGGCCGACGTCTCGCTGGCCGATTTCGCCGGCAAGAAGAAGATCCTCAATATCGTGCCCAGCCTCGACACCCCGGTGTGCGCGATCTCGACGAAGAAGTTCAACGACGCCGCCGTCGGCAACACCGCGGTGCTGATCATCGCTGCGGACCTGCCGTTCGCGATGAGCCGCTTCTGCGGCAGCGAGAGCACCAATAACGTCACCACGCTGTCGACCATGCGCGGCGCCGAGTTCATGACAAACTACGGCGTCGCCATCACCAGCGGCCCGCTCGCCGGCATCACCGCGCGTGCCGTGGTGGTGCTCGACGAAGCCAACAAGGTACTCCACGCCGAACTCGTTCCCGAGATCAAGCAGGAGCCGGATTACGAGGCCGCATTGGCCGCTTTGAAGTGATTTTTTCGTCCGCGAAGGGCGCGAAGGGACGCGAAGAAAACCTAAGAACAATCCCCCGGTTTTTGGGGTTTTCCTTCGCGCTTCTTCGCGGATAACAAGGTTTTAACCATGCTGATATTCGACCATTCCCGTCCCGGCCGCACCGCCGCCGCCCAGTTGCCTGCAGCCGGCGGCAGTCTCGACGACCTGCCCGCTGCGCTCCTCCGCAAGGATGGGCCTGCCCTGCCCGAAGTCTCCGAGCTCGACGTGGTGCGCCACTACACGCGTTTGAGCCAGAAGAACTTCTCGATCGACACACAGTTCTACCCGCTCGGTTCATGCACCATGAAGTACAACCCGCGCGCGTGTAATTCGCTGGCGATGCTGCCGCAGTTCCTGGCGCGCCATCCGGCAAGTCCGGACGATACGGGCCAGGGCTTCCTCGCGACCATGTTCGACTTGCAGGAAATGCTGAAGGACGTCACCGGCATGGCGGGCGTGTCGATGGCGCCGATGGCCGGCGCGCACGGCGAATTCGCCGGGGTGGCGATGATCCGTGCCTACCATGACGCGCGCGGCGATACCGCGCGACGTGAAATCATCGTGCCGGACGCGGCGCACGGCACCAACCCGGCGACCGCGACGATGTGCGGCTACACGGTCAGGGAAATTCCGACCGACGCCAGCGGCAGCGTCGACCTTGCCGCCTTGCGTGCCGCGGTCGGTCCGCAGACCGCGGGACTGATGCTGACCAACCCGTCGACGCTGGGCGTGTTCGAGAAGACCATCGCCGACATCCAGAAGATCGTCCACGACGCCGGCGGCCTGCTCTACTACGACGGCGCCAACCTCAACGCCATCCTCGGCAAGGTGCGCCCGGGCGACATGGGCTTCGATGTCATCCACATGAATCTGCACAAGACTTTCTCCACCCCGCACGGCGGCGGCGGGCCGGGCGCGGGTCCGGTGGGGGTGGCGGAGCGGCTGCTGCCCTTCATGCCGATTCCGCTGGTGCTCAACGAGAACGGCTTCTACCGGCTGGCGACCGAGACCGACCTGCCGCAGTCGATCGGTCGCCTGTCGGCCAACATGGGCAACGCCGGCGTGCTGATGCGTGCCTACGTCTATGCGCGGATGCTGGGCGGCGAGGGTATGCACCGCGTCGCCGAATACGCCACGCTCAACGCCAACTACCTGATGGCCCGGCTGCGCGAGGCCGGTTTCGAGCTGGCCTATCCCGAGCGCCGCGCCAGCCACGAATTCATCGTCACGCTGAAGAAGCTTAAAGACGCCACGGGTGTCAGTGCGATGGATTTCGCCAAGCGCCTGCTCGACTACGGCTACCACGCGCCGACCACCTACTTCCCGCTGCTGGTGCCGGAGTGCCTGCTGATCGAGCCGACCGAGACCGAAAGCCGCGAAACGCTCGATGGCTTTGTCGAGACCATGAAGACCATCAAGCACGAGGCCGAAACCAACCCCGAACTGGTCAAGGGCGCGCCTTACAGCCTGCCGGTGAGGCGGCTTGACGACGTCAGGGCGGCGCGCGAACTCGATCTGGCCTATAAACCCGCCACATGAGCGAGCCAGTCAGCCCGTTCAAGGGCAAGACCGGCCTCGCCCGGATCATCAACGCCGCTGGCTATTCGTGGGCCGGCTTGCGTGCTGCATTCAAACATGAGGATGCATTCCGCCAGGAAGTCTTCCTCCTGTTCGTGCTGGTGCCACTGGCGGTCTATCTGGGCGACAGCGGCATCGAACGCGCCCTGATGATCGCCTCGCTGCTGGGCGTGCTGATCGTCGAACTGCTGAATTCAGCGGTCGAGGCCGCGGTCGACCGTGTATCACTGGAACGTCACCCGCTGATCAAGCGCGCCAAGGACATGGGCAGCGCCGCGGTGATGCTCTCGCTCGCCAACGTGGCGATGGTGTGGTCGCTGGTGCTGCTGGGCTGAGTCAGGCCGGACCGAGCACCACCCCATCCCGACAAAAATCGTGCCAATTTCGCGTCGCCCCCTAAAGTTGCGGCATTCCTGACCGGAATAAGGGTGTACACCCTATTCAGTAAATCCGTGAACCTGAAACCTGTCTGCTTCCTGCTGGGCTTGTGTTACGCCGCTTCCGCTCCGGCCCTCGGGCTGGGCGAACTGAACCTGCGTTCCTCCCTGGGGCAGCCGCTGCATGCCACCGTCAATATCCTGGACCCCGGAGCGACGACCGCCGCAGATTGCTTCAGCATTGCGCCCAGCGGGGCCGGCATCGTCCCGCCCCCGCGTGCGCAATTGGCTCTCGAACAGACAGGCAGCCAGACCCTGTTGCATATTCGCACCCCTCAAGCCGTCAACGACCCCATCGCGCAGTTCGTGCTCGTTTCCAGCTGTGAAATCCATCTGCAGCGCGAGTATGTGGTGCTGCTCGACCCGCCCGAACGGGGGGGGGGCCCCATCCAGGTCGAGGCGGCCCCTGCCATCGCGCCTTCCCTTCCTCCTCCCGCACCCCGTCCAGCCGCCCTCCGCAGAAACACGGGGCCGGAAACGGCCAGGGCAGCCCGCCCGCAACGCAAGGCCACAAAACCCGTGCAGACAGCCTCGGACACCTCATCCCGCCTGGTGTTGTCGGGGCGCCGCATGGCGCATGCAAGCCGCTCGGAATTCGCCCTCAAGCTCGACACCAGCCTGCCGGACCTGACGCGCACCCTGCCGGAAGGCCTCACAGCCACCGAGTTGTCGGATGAAAACACGGCCCTTACCCGCAAGCTGGCGCATCTGGAATCCCAACTGGCCGAGATGCACAAACGCAACGCCGAACTCGAAGCCAGGCGCGCAGCCGCTCCACCCGCACCCGTTGTGACACCCCCGGCCCGGACCGAGACCGCGCAATGGCCCCTGTATCTCCTGATCGTCGGCGCGCTTGCCGGCGCAGGCACGCTGATCACCTGGCTGCGCCGTCGCCCCGCCGTCCCCACCCGGCCGAACGATGATCTTGGGGACGCCTGGAGCCCGCCGTCCAGGATGGCGATGCCCGGACCCGACCTGACATCGGAGAACGATCCGTTGCCGCCGCCAGACGAAACTCCGCCCACGCCTGAGCGCATGTTCGAGTTCGCCCCGTCGCCGATAGCCGAAGACACCGAAGTCAACGACGACATCCTCGACCAGGCCGAGGTCTACGTGGCGCACGGTCATGGCGACCTCGCGATCCATCTGCTGCAGGAACACGTGCGCGAGGCACCGACCGAGTCTCCGGTACCCTGGTTGCTGCTGCTCGACCTGCTGCACCGCGAAGGCGACACCGCAGGCTATACCGCTGCCAGTGCCGAGTGCCGCCGCCACTTCAACATCAATCTCGATGCCCACCCGGTTTCGCAGGACGGGGAGCACAGCCCGGGGCTGGAGGCCTACCCGCACCTGATGGGGCGGCTGGTTGACACATGGGGCACGCCGGGCATCGACGCCTTCTTCACCGACCTGATTTATGACAATCGGGGGGGCACCCGCACCGGATTCGATCCGGGTGCCTACCGCGACATCCTGCTGCTGCGCGCAATCGCGCAGGACGTGCTGCCGCTCGCTGCCTGAGCGACAAGCACACCCCACCTCAGCGCCCTGAATGATCCAGGGCCGCATCCTGGCATATCCATTGCAGGTAGATCCCTGCGGATGGGCCCGCCACCCCCTGACACCGAACGCCCTACGACACACATTTCGCGGTGGCGACTGGCATCGATCCAACCGGAGTCACTGGGGTAATGCCGTGGGCCAATTCCGGGCCGTGCGGCAGCCCGACGAGATCGCGGCGACGGTGATGATTTGTCCGCCCAACGATGCAAACGAGGGCGAACACGAATTCGGAGCTGGCAACAGTCCAATTGGGTGCCGCGCATTTGTATGTATGTCCCCATCCCCAATTCGGGGGTGGGTGTGACCCGAATAGTGAGTATGTCCATGATGCTGAATTCGACCCCGAAACTCAGAGCTGTTGCGCTCCTGCTGGGCCTGCACTTCACTCAGCCCACCTTAGCCATCGGCCTCGGCGATCTGTCCGTCCACTCGCACCTGGAACAGCCGCTGCATGCCACCGTGATGGTGCTGAGCGCGCCGTCGACACTGGACATCGACTGCCTGAGCCTGAGTGCCGGCAACAACGGTCTGCCCGCGCCCGCTCAAGCCAGGTTCAGGATCGAGCGCACGGGCGAAAACGTCCTGCTGCACATCACCACCCAGTCACCCGTCAGCGATCCCATCGCCCAGTTCGTGCTGACCTCCGATTGCGAAGGCCGTCTGCAGCGCGAGTACGTGCTGCTGCTCGACCCACCCCCGCAGATCGAACCGGTCAGACTGGCAGAAGCACAGACAGGACAGGGGCTCACGGTGGCAAGCGCGCCGGCTGCGGCGGTTTCAATCCCCGCGAGGCCGGCTGCAAAATCGACCTCGATCAAGCCGTCTGCACACATCACGCCGCGCGCGGCGCCTGCACAAGCGCGTCGCGCCGCCCCCCCCGAGCCCAAAACA
>JAABQU010000079.1 GCA_011391285.1 Thiobacillus sp. | reverse complement strand
CGCGAGCGTCAGTCTGGAACCGTCGATGCATGCAATGACCTGTGACATGGTGGTCTCCCTTAGGGCGTGTTAATACTAATTTCGCGTCCGCGTTGCCGCGAGAAAGCGATGGATGCAAGGCGCGTCGCGCCGGCAAGGGCCATCCCTTGCCAAGCGGCGCAACGCCGCAGACGCGCTTTCTTGCGCGCAACCCGAAGGGACGGGCCGATTCGGGTGCTTTCCTTTGTCGCGAGCCGCTTGCAGTGAACGACACTGCGGCGCGTCTCGCTTCGCGGCCTGCATCCCGAATCGGCCTCGTCGCGGGCGTGAAATTAGTATTAGCACGCCCTACTTGGTGGGCTCGCGCTTGGCGACCGTGCGGCGCTCGATCACATCGACCTGGATCTGCTGGCACTGGATGAAGCGGTGCTGCTGCGCCGGCAGACTCTTCCTGAGGCTGGCCTGGTAGGCCGGGTTGATATTGGCGATGACGACGCCGGAACCGCGCGGCAGTCGGTCGAGCACCACGCCCCAGGGGTCGACGATCATGCTGTCGCCATGGGTTTCACGGCCCGACAGATGGTAGCCGCCCTGCGCCGGCGCGATCACGTAGGCGAGGTTCTCGATGGCACGCGCGCGGATCAGCGTCTCGAAATGCGCACGCCCGGTGGTGGCGGTGAACGCCGACGGCACCACGATGATGTCGACATCGGGCATGGCGCGGTACAGCTCGGGAAAGCGCAGGTCGTAGCAGATCGACAGGCCGATACGGCCGAAGGGACTGTTGACGACGACGACCTTATCGCCCGGCTCGATCAGCTTGGATTCCTGGTAGCGCTCGTTGCCGAGGTCGAGCCCGAACAGGTGGATCTTGTCATAGCGCGCCACCTGCTTGCCGCGTTCGTCATACACCAGGCAGCTGTTGCGCACCTTGTTCGGCACGCTGGCCTCCAGCGGCACCGAGCCGCCGACCAGCCAGATTTTGTGTTTCTTCGCCATGCGCGCCATGAATGTCTGGATCGGACCATGCCCCTCGGCCTCGCGCGCCTTCACCACATAGCTGTCTTTCATGGCCATGATGCAGAAGAATTCCGGCAGCACGACCAGGCGCGCGCCGGCATCGACCGCCAGTTCGATGAGCTGCTCGGCCTCGGCCAGATTGGCCGGCACGCTGGGTCCGGACGCCATCTGGATCGCCGCCACGCGCACGGTACCGGCCTGGGGCGCCGACTTCTTGACTTGGGCACCCTTGGGACGCGCCACACTGGGTCTTGCTGGTTTTTTCGTTGTCATGTCACAGATTCCACGATTTCCACGATCACGGTTCAGACACCGGAGATTCGGTTTTTGTTTTGGTCAATTTCGTGACGTCCGGCGACTGCCACGCTCCGACCACCATATATTCACGGCTGATGGCCTCCTCGAACGGGTCGCGCAGCAGCTTTTGCGCGGCAAGCGCGCCCACTCCTGCCAACGGCCCGCCGATCAGGGCACCGGCCACGGCCACGCTTTCGGACATTTTCGGGATCACTTTCACCCGCAGCTGCACGGTTTCCTGATTGAGGTCGGCCAGCCCGGACATATTCACCTTGGCTGCCGGCCCTCGCATCCTGAAATCATCGCTGTAGACCACGCCGCGCGCAATGCGCAGCGTGGCGCTGATATCGTCGAAGGCATAGCCTTCATTGAAGATATCACGGAAATCGAAGCTCAGCCGGCGCGGCAGTGATTGCAGGCTCAACACCCCCAGCAGTTTGCCCATGCCGGGATCGACCTTGAGGAACTGCCCTTTCCCAGCCTTGAAATCAAGTTGGCCTGCCAGCGTATCAAACGAGAAATCGGCGGGCGAGCCGATCCAGGTGGCATTGCCCTGAATATCGGCACTGCCGCGTTTGAGTGCATCCGGGTAACCAAAACGGCCGAGGAACCTGCCCGCGTCCAGTACCTTCAGACTCAATTCGGCACGAGTCTGGCTCGGCGCGCCGTCGCGCCACAGGCCGCTCATGCGGAATACGCTGTCGGGATGCGTCAGCTGCAGGCTGTCGATCACCATGCCTTCCGGCGCGCCGTGCGCCACGGCCTCCAGCCGTCCCAGCGAGCGTTCCTCCAAGCGAAAATCCTCCACGGTCACATCCAGCATCGGAAAATCCGCAGCTTTCACGTTGATGCCCTCTACCGCGCCAGTTGCAGGCGCAGCAGCCGGAATGGTCAACTGCCTGAATTGCGCCGACACGCGGGCTGACTGCCCCCGCAAGGCCTCCGATCCATTCCGGGCAGAAGCCCCTGTGGAATCGTATGTGCCGGCCGGACGATAGGTCAGCACGCCGTTCACTTCGCGCCCGGTCACCTGGGTTCGCAACAGGCCGTTGCGGGTGCGCCCCCGCACGCGCACATCCTGGTAACGACGCCCCATCAGGTCAAGCGTATCGAAGCCGAGATCGATCGATGACAGCGACAGGCGTCCCTTGTCGTCGCCCTCAGGCAACAGCCCCGCCCAGCCAGAAATATCCACGCCGCGCCCACTTCCGGCAAGGCGCAGGCCGGGCTCGTCCGGCATCAGGGCCTCGCCGCCAAAGCGGATTTCGCCACGATCAAAGCGCCCCGTCGCGATGCCGCGCCAAGTCGCGCTGACGATTCCACCCAGCCGCACCTCATGCAGCCGGCCATCGCCCTGCGGCTGGCTGATCACCCGCAGCGGCAGCGGTTGCGCGACGGCCTTCGCCAGAGGGGAGGGCAAACTGGAACCCAGCCCGACGAGATCGGCATCGATCAGGATGCGCTCGCCCCCCGGCTCCAGGTCGAGCTGGCCGCGCCATGCGGTTTGCCCCGACAGGTGTGCACTCCAGGCCGCGCCAAGCCAGGGCGCCATGCCGGCGGCAGTAGCCCGGCCCTGCGCCAAGAACCGTACCTGGCCATTTTGCGTGACGGCATCGACGCGCAGCGGGCCGCCGAGGAACTGCGCAGTGAGGTTTTTTGCGTTCAGGCTGTCGCTGGTGAAATCGATGTCACCGCGCACCTGATCGACGCGGGGCAGGCCGGCCGGCAACAGGCTGTCGCCCTGAAACGAAAGCCGGCCTGCCACGGTGGTGTCGGCATTGTGGCGCAGCGGTACCCGCAGTTTCAGCTTCATCTGCATCGGTCCGCTGCCCTCGAGCGCATCGGTGAACCCGCGCAGGCGCGCCCCCACCGGACTGGCATTGGCAAAGTGGATGAAGTCCCGGATCGGGCCGTTGGCCTCGCCGTCGACAAGCAACATCTCCTCATGATGAAGGAGATCGGGGATGACAACCTTCACCGGCGACAGCACCACATCGTAGATCCGGGCCTGATTCGAGTTCACCTCCATGCGCTTGCCCTGAAACAGCAGGCGCCCCTGAATGCCATCGATTCGCGGCCAGCCCGGCACATAGTCGATCACGGCATCCTTCACCTGCACATCGACACGGAATACCCCATTCCCCTGATCGAACGGGAACTGTTTCAGGTCGCCTTTCAGCTCCAGCTGCGCGTCGTCGGAATAGCCTGCCACCACGCCCTGCTTCACCCAGTCGACCGTCTTGTCCCCGACCTTTTTCGGGAAATAGCGATACACGGCGGTCCCTTTGGCGCGGTTCAGCCGGGCTGTCATGTCGACGATGCCTGGATGGCCAGCGATCAGTTCGTAGTGCCCCTTTGCCGTGCCTTCCATGTCGGCGTTGGAAAACCGCATTTCGTCCAGCGTCACACGGCGGCCACGCGGGGTTTTTTTCCAGCTGCCGCGTGCGCGCATGCTGTCGAATCCGAACGACGGTTCACGAAACAGATCGGGCAGGTTGACAGCCAGCTGCGACGAATCGATTTCGAACACGCCTGCGCGCGCATCCCCCTCGATGCGCCCGGAAAGCCCGGCCAGCCCCGGCTGGCTGCCGAGCGCTGTCACCCCGATGCCGCTGAAATGGGCTGCGATGTTGAAGTTGTCGATCGCCGGTTGCGCCCCACTCCAGCTGAAACGCAGGTCGTCGAGCCGCCCTTGTGGCTGCAGCGCCTGCAGCCGCTCACGCAAGGCCGCCTCCATCGGCAGGCTCGGCAGCAGCGATTGCCAGGCGCCCAGGCTGAACATCCGGGCGGTGATTTCACGCGAGGCGGCACCCCAGGCCAGTCCCGCATTGAATGGTGCTCCGAGGGCTGCGCCCGGCCGCGCCACACGCAGGTTTTCAAATGTCACACGGTGACCGTCAGGCAGCTGCTCCCATCTGGCCTCGCCCTGCACCCGGGCCAGCCGCATCGCCGGCAACCCCTCGCCCAGGGTGGTTTCGACTTCGCGCAGTTCCATGCCGGCCGACACGCCGGTGAGTGCACCGCGCGCCAGCATGAACCTCATTTTCAACGTACCCGTGCCCTGATGGGGCTGATGCGGCAGCGACAGCCAGGAAGCCAATTGCGGAAACGATACGCCCGTCACGGTCGCATCGATACTGCCGCTCCAGGTCCTGACATCCTCCGCATCGCGGCCGCGCAGATGGGCCTCGACCGTCAACGGCTGCGCCAGGGAAGCAGGGGGAATGGCTCGCATCTGCAGGTGGTGGGTGCGGCGCGTGTTGGCCAGCGTGAAATCGACCGCCTGCAGAATCAGCGGTGGTGCACCGCGCATCTCGTCCAGCCATGTGAGCGTGGCCTTGCCGACATGAACCCGACCCTGCCGCAGCACCCAGTTGGCAAACCCGCTGTCAGGCGCGGCCGGGTTGACCGGAATGCCGCCGACATAGAGGTGGCCATCGCGCGCGCGGCGCACCCCGAGCATCAGCCCCTGAAGCTCGATGCGGTTGAAGCGCGGTTCCAGAAACAGCAGCGAACGCCAGGCAAATGCGGCATGCAGTTCAGGCAGATAGAGCGCGGCGCGCCCCTCGGGGTCGATCAGACGCACCCCCCGCAGACGGAACTCGGGACGCGCCTGCTGCCACACTCCCGATACCGCCTCCAGCGTCACCCGCTGCCCCAGCGCACGCGACATCAGGCTGGCCACCGTGTCACGGTGATCGGCGATATTCGGCAATATCCAGAAATACATCAGCGCCACGGCTGACGCAGCACCCAGCGTGGCCAGCGCAGCCAGGGCCGCCAGCCAGCGCGAGGCGCGGCGAAAAAACGGGGAAAGCGTGGAAGAAACGTTCATCGGCAGAGACATCGG
>JAABQU010000078.1 GCA_011391285.1 Thiobacillus sp. | reverse complement strand
TCGGTACCCGGCTGCCACAGCGTGTTGTCGCCCGCCATGCGGTGATAGCGGGTGAGGGCGTCCATCAGGGTGTGCTGGAAGGCGTGCCCCATGTGCAGCGTGCCGGTGACGTTGGGCGGCGGCAGCATGATGCAGTAGGCGGGGGCGTCGGGCGCGTCGCCGGCCTTGAAGTAGCCGGCGCTTTCCCACTGGGCGTACCAGCGCTTTTCGATGTCAGCCGGTTCGAAGGATTTGGCGAGTTCCATGGGGTGCGGGCAAAGCCGGCATTATCCCAAAAAGTCCGGGGCGCGTCCCAAAAAAACCTTCGCGACGGGCCACGAGACGCGCGCGGATGCCTTTTCAGGTCGACGGATCGTGCGGCTGCCTGAGTTTTTCTGCAACAGCGTCACGAACGATTTCACGCACGTTGACGTCGAGTTGGGAGAGCAGGGTGGCGACGGTCTGGTCGAGGTTTTTGCGTAACTCGGCAGCGACCTGTTTTTCCATCACCTCTGACAAACGGGGCGCCAGTTCACTCATCAACTGCTCGGCCAGGGTGTCGGTCACGACGGGGGGGGGGATCGCAGCCGCAGGCGCCTCGGCTTCGATTGGCAGTGAGGTTGGGATGGGTGGTGGTGTGGCCACGGGGGCCGCTGCGACAGGTGGGGTGCCGCGCTGGATCACATCCGTCAGCACCGGAAGCCAGGCGCCGGCGGGCTGCGTGGGTGCATGCCCGGGTGGAGTCTCAGTGCTGTCCTCGACGCCTCCGCGATGCTTTTTCAGCAGCGCATCCATCTTGCTCATCAGGGGGCTGTCGCTCATCAGGGTCTCCTAGCCAGCGTGCTGGCGCAGGTCGTGGGTTTCCAGGGCATAGCCACGCGTCTTGTAAAAGCGATAGCGCTCGCGCCCCTGTTCGACGGCGGCATCGTCCAGGCCGATGATTTCGACCAGACGCTCGAAGCGGGCAAAGGCAGGCGGCGGCTGCTCACTGTGCAGGTTGATCATGACGTCGGCACTACCCAGGGCGTTGGCGTCGGTGCCGATCAGCACAGGGGTTTCGCTGGCCAGCGCATCGCTGTCGCGGCAGTGCGGCACGAAGCCCAGCGGGGGCGTCGTCCACAGCAGGCGGTCGATGGCGTCAGCGGTGGGCGCATCCGGTGCATAAATCATGACCTGTTTGCCCTGGCCATGTGCCTTGGCAGCAATGCGGCGGGCAACGTCGAGCGGGTTCCCGGAAAACGTGTAGAAGGTGATCTCAGTCACTGCTGGCGGGTTACTTCTGGGCGCGGTTCAGGAGAAAGTGCACCAGCAGCGATACCGGGCGCCCGGTCGAGCCTTTTTCGCGGCCGCCCTTCCAGGCGGTGCCGGCGATGTCGAGGTGCGCCCAGTGGAATTTTTTGGCGAAGCGCGACAGGAAGCAGGCCGCAGTGATCGAGCCGGCCGGACGCCCGCCGATGTTGGCCATGTCTGCGAGGCTGCTCTTCAACTGGTCCTGGTAGTCGTCCCACAAGGGCATGCGCCAGACACGGTCCCAGGCATGGTCGGCGGCATGCTCGATCTCGCGTGCCAGCGGGTCGTGGTTGCTGAAGAGTGCGCTGGGGTGGGCGCCAAGCGCGATCACACAGGCGCCGGTGAGCGTCGCCAGGTCGATCACCGCGTCGGGTTCGAAGCGCTCGGCGTAGGTCAGCGCATCGCACAGGATGAGGCGGCCTTCGGCATCGGTGTTGAGGATCTCGATAGTCTGACCGGACATCGAGGTGACGATGTCGCCTGGCTTGTTGGCGTTCGCATCCGGCATGTTCTCGCAGGCGGGAATGAGGCCGATGACATTGAGCTTGAGCCCCAGTTCGCCGATTGCCCGGAAGGCGCCGATGACCGCACCGCCGCCGCTCATGTCGTAGTTCATCTCGTCCATTTCGGCTGGCGGCTTCAGGGAAATGCCGCCGGCATCGAAAGTGATGGCCTTGCCGACCAGCACCACCGGCCTGGTGTTTTTCGTGCCGCCCTGATGCTTCAGCACGATGAAGCGGGGGGGCTTGTCGCTGCCCTTGCCGACCGATAGGAAGGAACCCATGCCGAGTTTTTCGCAGGCGGCGTAATCAAGGATCTCGCAGCCGAAGCCATGGGCTTTTGCCACCTTCTTTGCCTCGCCGGCCAGGTATTCCGGTGTGCAGATGTTGGACGGCGTATTGCCCAGGTCCTTGGCGAGATTGATGCCGTGGGCGATGGCGAGGCCGCGTGCGAGGCCCAGGTCGCCGAACTTCAGTTCACCGCGCCGTGAAACGGCGAAGATCACGCGCTTGAGCGGGCGGCGCGTCTCGCTCGGTTTGCTCTTCATGCGGTCGAAGCGATACAGCGCGTTGCAGGCGCTGATCACGGCCTGCTCGATGTTCCAGGCGACATCGCGTTTTTTTACCGGGATTTCCGTAAGCGTGACGGCGGCTTCCATCGAACCGGTGTCGCGCAGCGTCCTGATCGCACAGGCGATGGCATCCTGATAGGCCTTCTCGTGGAACTCGCGTTCCTTTCCCAGGCCGACCAGCAGCACGCGGTCCGCCAGGATGTTGGGCACGTTGTGCAGCAGCAGGGTACTGCCGGCCTTGCCGTCCATGTCGCCGCCGCGCAGAATCTCCGACAGGTAACCGTCGCTGGCGCGATCGATGTCGACGGCCGGGTCCGACAGCTTGCGGCTTTCAAACACGCCGACGACGACACAGGCGGTGCGCTGTTTTTCGGGTGCGCCGCTTTTTATGCTAAATTCGAGTTCGATTTCCTTG
This sequence comes from Thiobacillus sp., assembly GCA_011391285.1. The sequence goes on along the minus strand of JAABQU010000078.1, from coordinate 2,396 downwards.
TTTTCCATGTCTGTGCTCAAAAAATTACAATTTGCCGATGCGGCGATTATTGGCGCAGGCGCAGCGGAATGTCAAAAGCCCGTTCGTGTCGTGAACGAATTGCGAATCCCCCCATGCTCTACCGCCGCGCGCTGACCCGCGAGATGGGCCTTGCCACCGGCGCCGTGCTGACGGTGCTGGTGGCGATTGCGCTGGTCGTGCTGTTCATCCGCCTGCTTGGCGACGTGGCGCGCGGCGAGTTGGCCAACGAAGCCGTGTTTGCCTTTCTAGGGTTTTCGTTACTGTATTTTTTGCCGGTCCTGATGACGATCGCGCTGTTTGCAGGCGTATTGCTGCCTTTGTCACGCATGTGGCGCGATAGCGAAATGGTCATCTGGTTCAATGCCGGCCTGTCACTCAGGCAATGGCTGCGGCCGGTACTGGCCTTCGCCGTGCCTTTTTCCCTGGTGATCCTGCTGCTGACGCTGCTGCTCAATCCCTGGGTGCAGGCCAAGAAAAATGAATACCGCCAGGATCTGCGAAGCCGCAGCGAAAGTTCCCTGATCGCTCCCGGCCTGTTCGCCGAATCCAGCGTAGGCCAGCGTGTTTATTACGTCGAGTCGCTCAATCCGCTGACCGGCATCGTGCGCAATGTGTTCATGCAGTCCCGCATCGATGGTCAGCTTGGTCTGGTGGTCGCGCGCGAAGGCAGCCACACTGAGCTTCCCGATGGCTCGCGCTACCTGGTATTCAGGGACGGGCGCCGTTATGAGGGGACCCCTGGCCAACTCGACTATCGCATCGTGCAGTTCGAGCGCTACTGGATGCGGCTCGATCCGGTGGCGAGCGGCGACAAGGCAACCGGCATTCGCCAGTTGCCGGTGAACGCGCTGCTGGCTGATACCTCGCCGCAGGCGCGTGCCGAGTTGCTGTGGCGGCTGGGCGTTCCGCTCTCCGCGCTGATTCTTGCCGTCACGGCCATTCCGCTGAGTTATGTCAACACGCGTGCACGCCGCTCCTACGGTCTGGTGATCGCACTGCTGCTGTATTTTGTCTACAACAACCTGCTGTCGCTGTCGCAGGCCTGGGTGGCGCAGGACAAACTGAATCCCTGGACGGGAATGGTGGCCGCGCATCTCCTGATGCTGCTTGCTGCGGCCGCCCTGTTCTACCTGCGCAACCGGCAGTTCGCACCGCGCGGGAGGCATCCATGACGCTGCTTGCGCGCTATCTGGCCAGCCAGGTGCTGCTGGCGTCGGGATTCGTGCTGCTGGCGCTGCTGGTGCTGTTTGCCTTTTTTGACGTGATGCAGGAACTCGGCAGCCTGGGTCGCAACAACTATGGCCTGGGACAGGCCGCTGTCGTTGTGCTGCTGAGCATCCCCGGGCATCTCTACGAAATCCTGCCGGTAGCTGCACTGATCGGAACCTTGTTCGCGCTTTCGCGTCTGGTGGGCAATTCGGAATACGCGGTGATGCGCGTATCGGGCCTCTCCAACTGGCGGGTGGCAGGCTATTTTTCGGTGATCGGGGTGCTGTTGTCGCTGCTGGTGCTGGCGCTCGGTGAATTCGTGGCGCCATGGTCCGACCAGACCGCGCAGCGTTACAAGCTGGCGGCGACCCGCTCGGTGGTCGCGCAGCAATTCCGTTCCGGGCTGTGGGTCAAGGATGGCAGCGCTTTCATCAATGTGCGCGAAGTGATGCCGGATAACACGCTGCGTGATATCGAGATTTATGGCTTCGATGCAGATGGCAGACTGAATTCGATCCGTACCGCCGAGCAGGCAGTCTGGAGCGGCAGCCAGATATGGGATCTGCAGCAGGTCATGGAAACGCGCTTCGACGCCGACGGCATTCGCGCTGCCCACAGCGATCGCCAGGGCTGGCGATCCGTGCTGTCGCCCGACATTCTCAGCGTATTGCTGATCGCACCTGAAAAAATGTCGGCGCGCACCCTCTGGCGCTATGTGGTGCACCTGAAGAAAAACAGTCAGAAGGCCACGCGCTACGAACTCGCGTTGTGGTCGAAGTTCATCAGCCCGTTCGTCATCCCGATCATGATGCTGATCGCCATGCCGTTCGCCATCCAGGGGCCGCGCGCGGGTGGCACCAGCAGCAAGATCTTTATCGGCATTCTGGCGGGGTTGGGCTTCCATCTGCTGAGTCGCCTGTTCGGCCACCTGGGCTTGCTGAATGACTGGCCCGTGGTCGTGGTGTCGATTCTGCCGCTGCTGATTTTCCTGGCGATCGCGCTGGTGGGTATCCGGTGGGTGGACCGCCGCTAGTGGACAGCTTGCCGCAGCGGCTTGCGGAGTGCCTGCTCGCCAGTAAACCGGCGGAAAAAGTTGCCTGCGTGCATGCGTTGCAGGCCGACTGGCTGGCGGGCAGACTCGATCCCGCTGTCGAAGTGTCTCGCAT
>JAABQU010000077.1 GCA_011391285.1 Thiobacillus sp. | reverse complement strand
TAGGCATGGCCGTAGCGGCGGATGCCCTTCTTGTCGCCGAGCGCCTGCGCGAATGCCTGGCCCAGGGTAATGCCCGTGTCTTCCACCGTGTGGTGGGCGTCGATATGGAGATCACCCTTGGCCTGAATATCGAGGTCGATCAGGCCATGACGCGCGATCTGGTCGAGCATGTGGTCGAGGAAAGGCACGCCGGTGGCAAGCTTGGAAATACCGGTGCCATCGAGGTTGAGACTGACCGTGATCTGGGTCTCGAGGGTGTTGCGAGTGACTTGGGCGGTGCGCATGGCGTCGGTCAATAATGCTGTAAAGGGATTCTAGCAGGCCGCTCTGGTTTTCAGCACAGCGCTTTCAATGCGGTGATCAACGCATCGCATTGCGCATCGGTGCCAACGGTGATGCGCAGGAACGGCGCGATGCGGGCCGGTTTCTTGAAATGGCGCACGATGATGCTGCGCTCACGCAGGCGCGCGGCCAACTCTGCACCGTCGTGCTGCGGATGGCGGGCGAAAATGAAATTGGCGCCGGATGGCAGCACTTCGAAGCCGAGCGCTTCCATGTCGGCCACCAGCCGGGTGCGGGTTCTGACCACCTTGGAACAGATGGACTCAAAATAGGCACGGTCTTCCATCGACGCCAGCGCGCCAGCCTGGGCAAAGCGGTCGAGCGGATAGGAGTTGAAGCTGTCCTTGACGCGGTTGAGCGCCTCGATCAGGTGCGGCTGGCCGATCGCGTAGCCGACGCGCAGGCCGGCCAGCGCGTGCGACTTCGACAGCGTGCGGGTGACCAGCAGTTGCGGGTAGCGTGCCACCAGTCCCACCGCAGATTCGCCGCCGAAATCGATGTAGGCCTCGTCGATCACCACCACCGAATCGGGACTGCCGACGAGCAACCGCTCGATTTCGGCCAGCGGCAACAAGCGCCCAGTCGGCGCATTGGGATTGGGGAAAATCACCCCGCCATTGGGCACGAGGTAATCGTCGACCCGGATCTCGAACGATTCCGTCAGCGGAATCGTGCGGTGGGCAATCTCGTACAGCCCGCAATACACCGGGTAAAAGCTGTAGCTGATGTCGGGGAACAGGATGGGCTGGTCGTGCTTCAACAGCGCCATGAAGGCGTGCGCCAGCACTTCGTCGGAACCGTTGCCGACGAACACTTGGTCGGGCGTCACCCCGTGATAGGCCGCGATGCCTGCGCGCAGGCGGTCGGAATTGGGGTCGGGGTACAGACGCAGCGTGTCTGCAGCTTCCGCGCGCACGGCGTCGAGCACCCTAGGGCTGGGACCGTAGGGATTCTCGTTGGTGTTGAGCTTGACCAGGTTGGCCAGCTTCGGCTGCTCACCCGGCACATAGGGCGTCAGGCCGTGCACCACGGCGCTCCAATAGCGACTCATCAGGAGTGCCGGCTCATTTATGGACCAGGCGGTATTCGGCGGAGCGCGCATGCGCCTGCAGGCCTTCGCCATAGGCGAGCGTGGCAGCGATCCGGCCCAGTGTCTGCGCGCCGGCCTGCGACACGTGGATCAGGCTGCTGCGCTTCTGGAAATCGTACACGCCCAAGGGCGACGAAAAGCGCGCGGTGCGCGAGGTCGGCAGCACGTGGTTCGGGCCGGCGCAGTAATCGCCCAGGGCCTCGCAGGTGTTCTTGCCCATGAAGATCGCGCCGGCGTGGCGCAGCTTGGGCAGCAGTGCATCGGGATCGGCCACCGACAGTTCCAGGTGCTCAGGCGCGATGGTGTTGGAGATCGCCGCAGCGTCGTCGAGGTCGCGGGTCTTGATCAACGCCCCGCGATTGGTGAGCGAGGTGCGGATCACGTCGCTGCGCGGCATGTCCTCGATCAGCTTGTCGATCGCCGCCGCGACGGCATCGAGATAGGCCGCATCGGGCGACAGCAGGATCGACTGCGCCATTTCATCGTGTTCGGCCTGCGAGAACAGGTCCATTGCCACCCACTCCGCCGGCGTATTGCCGTCGGCGATCACCAGAATCTCGGAAGGGCCGGCGATCATGTCGATGCCCACGGTGCCGAACACGCGGCGCTTGGCCGCCGCCACGTAGGCGTTGCCTGGGCCGACAATCTTGTCGACCTGCGGCACGGTTTGCGTTCCGTAGGCCAGCGCCGCCACGGCCTGTGCGCCGCCGATGGTGAACACGCGGTCGACCCCGGCAATCGCGGCTGCGGCCAGCACCAGTTGATTCTGTTCCCCGCCCGGGGTCGGCACCACCATGATGAGTTCGCCCACGCCGGCCACCTTGGCCGGAATCGCGTTCATCAGCACCGACGAGGGATAAGCGGCCTTGCCGCCCGGCACGTAGAGGCCGACGCGGTCGAGCGGGGTGATCTTCTGCCCCAGCACCGTGCCGTCGTCCTCGGTGTAGGTCCACGATTCCTGGACCTGCTTCGCGTGATAGCGGCGCACGCGATCCGCGGCGGCTTCCAGTGCCTGGCGAGTGTCGGCCGGCAAATGGTCGAGCGCGGTCTGCAACTGGGCCGCATTGAGTTCGAGGCTCGCCAGCGATGTCGCCGGAAGGCGATCGAAACGCTCGGTGTATTCGAGCACGGCGGCATCGCCCCGCGTTTTCACATCATGCAGGATGGCAGCCACGGTCTGCTCGATGGCGGCATCGGCGGCGTCATCGAACTGCAACAAACGGGTGAGGCGGGCCTGAAAATCAGGCTGCGTGCTATCGAGGCGGGTGAGCGTAACCACAGGATTTCGTTTCCAAAAGACTGGTGGAGATTGTACCGTTTTTTGGCGCGCTGCCACGGCCGGCAAGGCATTCGCCAGGTAAATTCATACCTGTTCCGGAAATTAGACAAAGTCCAGATTGGCGATTATCATGACACGCATGCATTACACGCGCGACAACATGGCTGGCCTGCTGCGCAGCCACGAGATCAATCCGACCCACCAGCGGATCGAGATCGCGCACGCGCTGTTTTCGCGTCAGGAACACCTTTCGGCCGACCAGGTAATGGCGATCGTCAACACCCGCCATTCCGAAACCTCCAAAGCGACGGTCTACAACACGCTCAAGCTGTTCCTGGAAAAAGGCCTGGTGCGCGAAGTCATCGTCGACCCCAGCAAGGTATTTTTCGACCCGAACACCAGCCCGCATCATCATCTTTACGAAGTCGACAGCGGCAAACTCTCCGATATCTCGGCCGAGCAGGTGCAGATTTCCGGCCTGCCACCCTTGCCTGCCGGCATGGTGACCGAAGGCATCGATCTCATCGTGCGCGTTCGCCGCACCCGTTGACCTTCCCCGCCCGTCGATGAAACGGGTTTTCATCGCACCTACCCTGCTCGACGCCCAATTGGCCGTCGATGTCCTGTCCAGCCTCGGCATCGTCAGCCATATCTTCAACGCCAATTCCGCCGGCGCGCTGGGCGAGGTGCCGTTCATGCAGGCTGAGCCGGAAGTCTGGGTCGACGACGAAGCGCAGGAAGCGCGGGCACGCGAGGTCCTGGCCGGCTTGCGCAACGCGCCTCAACGCGACGAAAAAGCCTGCCCGCATTGCGGCGAGGCGAATCCCGGGAATTTCATGAGTTGCTGGCAGTGCGGCGGCGCACTTCCCGACTGAGTCAGGACGACTGTGGGTCTTTTTGCAGCGCGGCGAGATGCTGCTGGTACTGGCGCGCAAAAATCCGCTCCAGTTCGTCAATGGCCTCGACCGCAGTCACGCCATGAATCAGATGGCGTGTCATCTGCGCGGAAGCCTCATGGAAAATCTGATTGCGCTCCAGCATCGGATAGGTCTGCATCAGCCGCTGGATCGCCTTGACCACGTTCTCCTGGTCGGGGCGCGGAATCGGCAACGGTTCGGTGGCCGGTGCCACGGCATTCTCGGCGCCTTCCTTGCCGGCCAGAAACTCGGCGTATTCGAGCAAGGCCTGCTGCCGGCCTTCCGACAAATTCCTGAAAATGGATACCAGGCGCTTGCTGTCGCGCATCAGCGCCCGCGTCCCTTGGCCGGACGTTTCAGCGGGACGATGTCAATATTGCACTGCTGAAACTTGTTTTCGACAAAGCTGATGAAGGCATCGAGCAGCTTGCTGCGGAATTTTTCCGGTGCGTAGACCATGGACAGCTCACGCGTGAGCCGCGGGCTCAGCGGCACCGCTACCAGGGTGCCAAGCTGGATTTCCTTGGTCACGGTGGAGGCCGACATGATGGCGACACCCAGGTTGGCTTCGACCGCACCCTTGATGGCCTCGCGGCTGCCCAGTTCCATTTCGATGTGCAGATCGTCGGGGTTGACGCCGTTGTGCTTGAAAAAGTCATCGACCACCTCGCGCGTGCCCGAGCCGTGCTCGCGCGAGACATAGGGCTGCACGGCAATATCCATAGCGTTCACGCTCGAACGCGAGGCCAGCGCATGATTGGGCGAACAGATCATCACCAGTTCGTCCTCGCAGCACGCCAGCGTGGTCAGATTGGAGTTGTGCGAAGGCGCCTCGATCAGGCCGACGTCGAGCGAATGATCGGCCACTTTTGCCGCCACGGTTTCCGAATTGGCCACCGTCAGGCGTGCCTGCACCTGCGGGAAGCGCTCCTTGAATTCGCCCAGGATGCGTGGCAACTGGTACTCGGCGATGGTGGTCGAGGCGCCGATCATCAGCGGCCCCGTGACCTGGCCGGTCATCTCGCCCACGCGGGCTTCCATCTCGCTGGTCAGTGCCAGAATGCGTTCTGCATAGCCGAGCACCAGATCGCCTGCGGGCGTCATCGAAATCCTGCCGTGGCTGCGTTCGAACAAACGGGTATTGAAATGCTCTTCCAACTGCTTGACCTGAAAGGTCACTGCAGGCTGGGTCATGTACAGGATATCCGCGGCTTTGGTGAAGCTGAGCTGCTTGGCGACGGTGTAGAATACTTGAAGTCTGCGGTCGGCCATAAATCCCCGTCCTTGGGTCAAAAAAGATTTTTATTCAACCACAAACCCACCCGTGTTGAAACCATCCCGCCGCCAACTCCTTGTATTCGCAGTTCTTTCGTCAGCGCCCGGACGTCAGCCCAGCGCGCCACGCCGCCGCCCCTGATCCGAAACCCCCGTGAACCGCGCGTTTTACACCGTCCTGATGGCGCAGTTCCTGTCCGCATTGGCCGACAACGCCCTGTTGTTTGCCGCCATCGGCTTGCTGCTGTTTTTCTCGGCACCGGAATGGTTTTCGCCGCTGCTGCAGACGGTGTTCGTCGTGGCCTACATCGTGCTGGCCCCGCTGGTCGGGCCGTTTGCCGATGCCCTACCCAAAGGCCGCGTGATGCTGATCGCCAACACGGTGAAATTCGTCGGCTGCCTGATCATGCTGGCCGGCCTGCACCCGCTGCTCGCCTACGCCATTGTCGGCGTCGGTGCGGCCATGTATTCGCCGGCCAAATACGGCATCCTCACCGAGCTGCTGCCGCCCGAAAAACTGGTCGTCGCCAACAGCTGGATGGAAGGAACCACAGTTGCGGCCATCGTGCTGGGCGCCATCATCGGCGGTGCGCTGATCAATCCGCAGCTGGCTGAAGGCATTCTGGTCAGCCTGGGCCTGGACAGCCGGCTGATCGCCCCGAAATTTGCCATTGTCGTCATCACCAGCCTGTATCTCGGCGCCGCCATCGTCAACCTGCTCATCCCGCGCCTGCCGATCGACCACAAGCTGCCGAGCAAGTCGCCGCTGTTCATCCTGCATGACTTCTGGCATAGCTTCATATTGCTGTGGCGCGACCCGCTCGGCCAGGTTTCCCTCGCGGTCACCACCCTGTTCTGGGGCGTCGGCGCCACCCTGCGCCTGCTCATCATCGCGTGGGCGGCGCTCAACCTGAAATACGGTCTCGACCAGGCGACCCAGCTCACCGCGGCCACCGCGCTCGGCATCGCCATCGGCTCCATTCTGGCGGGCAAATTCGTCAGCCTGCAGCGCGCCGTTAGCGTGCTGCCTGCGGGCATCATCCTGGGATTCGTGCCGATCGCACTGATCTGGGTGGAAAGCCTTTTCCCTGCCCTGCTGCTCTTGTTACTGGCGGGGACACTGGCAGGCTATTTCGTGGTGCCGATGAATGCGCTCCTGCAGCATCGCGGCCATCTGCTGATGGGCGCTGGACACTCCATCGCCCAGCAGAACTTCAACGAGAACATCAGCATCCTGCTGCTGACCGGCGCCTATGCCCTGATGGTGCGCGCCGACTGGCACATCCACACCATCATCTGGATATTCGGCCTGTTCATCAGCGGCGTGATGACGGCCATCTGGCTACGGCATCGCAACGATGTCGTGCATTAGGACTGCTTCACCCTAACTCCCTGCATTCTGCTGCTTCACGACCGTCATCGCGCCTGCGATCAGCGAGCTGAGGTCCGCCATGTTGGACGGCACGATCAGGGTGTTGCCGGTCCTGGCGATGCCGGCGAAGGCCTCGACGTATTTTTCCGCCACTTTCAGATTCACCGCCTGGATGCCGCCGGGCTTTTCGATCGCCATCGCCACCCGCGCAATCGCCTCGGCATTGGCGACGGCAATCGCCTTGATTGCCTCGGCCTCGCCCTGCGCAACGTTGATCGCCGCCTGCATCTCGCCCTCGGATTCCTGGATCGCCGCATTGCGCGCGCCGGTGGCGATGTTGATCTGTTCCTGCATGCGCCCTTCGGATGATGCGATCAGCGCGCGCTTTTCGCGCTCGGCAGTGATCTGCCGCTGCATCGCGTGGAGAATTTCCTTCGGTGGGGTCAGGTCCTTGATTTCATAGCGCAGCACCTTGACGCCCCAGTTGGTCGAGGCTTCGTTCAGTGCAAGCACCACGCCACGGTTGATTTCTTCGCGCTCCTCGAAGGTGCGGTCCATTTCCATGCGGCCGATCATCGAACGCAGGGTGGTCTGCGCCAGCTGCGAGATGGCATCGATGTAGTTGCTCGATCCGTAGGACGCCATCTTCGGATCGGTGACCTGGAAATAGAGGATGCCATCGACCGCCAGCTGCGTGTTGTCGCGCGTGATGCAGACCTGGCTTGGCACGTCGAGCGGGATTTCCTTCAGCGAATGCTTGTAGGCAACGGCGTCGATGAAGGGAATCACCAGGTTGAGGCCGGGCCCGAGCACAGCGTGGAACTTGCCGAGGCGCTCGACCACCCAGGCGTTCTGCTGCGGCACCACGCGGATGCCCTTGGCAACGACAATCAGAACGACGGCGAGTATGACGATTGCGACGATATCCATTTAAGTGTTCTCCCTGAATTCAGTTGCCAAGAAACAGCGTGTTGCCCTTGATGGCGCGGATCACCAGTGGGCGCGCGCTGTCGACGTCGGCGGACGCAGCCTCGGCATCCCACAGTGCGCCGCGGTACTTGACCTGGCCGCGGCCGGCCTGCCAGGACTCGACCTGCACAACCTGACCGATGTCCATGTCCTGCACAGACGATTCCGGATGCGAAGTGCTTCGCTTCCAGTGGCGCAGCGCCAGCGTGCCCAGGGCTGCGATGATGCCCGCCGTCAGCAACTGCATGAACAACCCTGCGCCGAGCCAGGCGGCCAGGCCTGCCGCCGCCGCCGCAAGGCCATACACAAGCAGGTAGAACGTGCCGCTGGTGAGTTCCACGCCCACCAGCACCGCCGCCAGGATCCACCACACTACATAGGCCTGCATCTCATCTCCTCAGTATCACGGGCCGGTTCGCCAGTTCGTCCGGATTATGCCCGGACGGAGCGAAATGTGCCGCCAGCAGCGCGCTGACCTGCGCGATCCCCGCCAATGCGCCGCGCTCGAACGCGCCCTGCCGGAACGCCGCTTCCATCGTCTGTGCCACGGCCTCCCAGACGGTCGGATCCACCTGCGAGGCAATGCCACGATCCGCAACGATTTCGATGTCGTGGTCGGCCAGCAGCAGGTAGATCAGCACGCCACTGTTGTGCTCGGTGTCCCACACGTGCAGGTTGGAGAACACCTCGATCGCGCGTTCGCGGCCGCTGACACCACGCCACGCCAGGGCGGCGGGCAGGCTGTTTTCAATGGCGAAACGGATTTCGCCGCCGTGAGCGGTCTCCGAAACACCGATCGCGGCCTCGATGGCGTCGAGGGTGGCTTGCGAAAACGCGCGCCGCCACGCCCGCGGCGGCATGAACAGATGCCGGACAAATCGTCTGAAATTCACCATGAGCCTGACGCGCCTCCGCCGCCGAATCCCCCTCCTCCGCCGCCCCAGGAGCCGCCACCACCGAATCCGCCGCCCCGGCCGCCGCTGGACCAGCCCCCGCTGTTGCGGAATCCCGATGCCACGGCAACGAACACGAACACGGCGATGAAAAGCAGCAAGGGGCTCAGGCCCAGCAGGAAGGCGCCTGCCACGCCGCTGCCCAGCGCGGCGACCCCGCCTGCGGCCGGGCGGCCCATCAAAATCGAGAGCAGCCAGCCGCCCACGATGCCGCCCATCACCAGGAAGCCAAAAATCGCATCGTCGCCGTCGCCCTGGCCGGATGCGGGCGGCGGCAGCGATTCGCCCTCTATCAGCCGCATCAGCTGCTGCACCCCCGCCTCGATGCCGCCGTAGTAATCGCCGGCCTTGAAGTGAGGGGTGATGGTTTCGGCGATCACCCGCTTCGCAATGGCGTCCGGGATGGCGCCCTCCAGCCCGTATCCGACTTCCAGCCGCAGCTTTCGGTCTTCCTTGGCAATGATCAGGATCACGCCGTCGTCGATTTTCTGGCGGCCGATTTTCCATTGCTCCGCAACGCGAATGCCAAATTGTGCAATGTCCTCGCCCTCCGTCGTGGGCACCAGCAGCACCGCGATCTGGCTGCCTTGTCGGCTTTCGAATACGGCGAGGGAAGTTTCGAGGGATGCGACCTGATCAGCCGACAGCGAGGTGGTCAGATCGGTGACGCGGCGCGACAGTTCGGGCACCGCCACCAGTGCCCAGGCTGACACCGCCAGCAGTGTCAGCAGAAAGCCGAACGCGAAGCGCGTTGCGGCAAGGCGCATCATCGGCGCGTCAGTATCCGTGCGAGAGGCTGCCGGACGCGTTGCCGCCGCTTGCGGGCGAAGCAGGCGCCGGTGCCGGCGCGGGCGTGCCGAAATCGACCTTCGGCGGCACGGCGATGGCCGCCTCGTTTTCCACGGTAAAGCTCGGCTTGGTCTTGTAGCCGAAAAGCATCGCGGTGAGGTTGGAGGGGAAGGAGCGCACCGTGACGTTGTAGGTTTTCACCGCGGCGATGTAGCGGTTGCGCGCAACGGTGATGCGGTTCTCGGTGCCTTCGAGCTGCGCCTGCAGGTCGCGGAACAAGCCGTCGGCCTTCAGTTGCGGGTAGTTCTCGGCGACCAGCAGCAGGCGCGAAATCGCGCCGGTGAGTTCGCCCTGCGCGGCGATGAACTTCTGGAATGCAGCTTCGTCGTTGATGAGCTCCGGCGTGGCCTGGATCGCGCCCACGCGGGCACGCGCCTCGGTCACCGAAATGAACACCTCCTGCTCGTGCGCCGCGTAGCCCTTCACCACGTTGACCAAGTTCGGCACCAGGTCGGCACGACGCTGATACTGGTTGAGCACCTCGGCCCAAGTCGCCTTGATGTCTTCGTCGGTCGATTGCAGGGTGTTGTAGCCGCAGCCGGACAGCGCCAGCGCCATGAACGTCACCATCAGCCATTTCAACATGTCGCGCTCCTCATTCAAGTGATGTGCGGGGCACCGGAAACGGCCGGCGCCCCTTCGATACAAAGACAACCTTACCGCAAAAGTGTCACCAACTCTGCCTCGACGCGGCCGTCTTCCACCTTCAGGCGGGCCACGCTGACCGGCAGCTTGAACCGGCGCGGCCCTGCGCTGCGCGGGTTGACGAACAGCACGCCGTCCCGGGTTTCCACGCACGGCTGGTGCGAATGGCCCGACACGACGACGTTCACCCACGCCACAGCGGGATCGATGGCCAGCTCGCCGAGGATATGCAGAACATGGATGCGCACACCATCGAATTCAATGTCCGCCGCAGAGGGAATGGGCGTCGCCCAGCTCGCGCAGTCGTTGTTGCCACGTACCACCGTCAGCGGCGCGATGCGCGCGAGCGTGTCGAGCACGCCGCGCGGATCGCCCGTGCGCGAACCGATGTCGCCGGCGTGAATGATATGTTCGCAGCCTTGCAGCGCCGCGACGGCTTCGGGACGCAGCAGACCGTGGGTGTCGGCGATCAGTCCGAGCAGCGGCATGGCGGCGGGTTCAGGGTGCCACGCCCCAGGTGGCAAACAGCGGATCAGACTCGGGCAGCTTGTCGGCGTAGCGATCGTCCTTCGGGCGCTTGAGTCCGCGTTCGACGTAGGTTTCCACCTTCTTGAATCCGGCCTGCTTGATCAGCGTGCCAACCCAGGCCATCCGCTCCATCGGGTGCAGCTGCGTCCACAGTCTGATCACCTTGGGCGGGAAGTAGCGGTGAGACAGCGTCACCACGAACATGCCGCCCGGCTTCAGCACCCTTTTTGCCTCAGCGACGATCTTGTGCGGCTGCGTCAAGTATTCGAAGGAGACCGTGCACACCACCGCGTCGAAGCTGGCGTCGGGAAACGGCAGCGTCGGATCGGCATTGATGTCCTTGACGATGCGCTCGGCAAGCTGCGGGTTGTCGTCCAGTTCCTCGCCGTTCAGACCCAGGCCCACCGCGGGTTGGACCGTGTCCGGCAGGTGCGAGCGCCAGCCGGCCATCAGGTCGAGCACCCGCGCCTTTTCGGGCAGCACGGTGCGATACAGCGCCTGGATGCGGCGCGCGCACACGGTGTCGACGTGGGTGACTTTGCGGGCGAGCGAATAGAACTCGGTATCGGGGAACTCGTCTTCACGGCTGAACGCATCCGGCCCTTCGAAGTCAGTCGGCGTCAGCGTTTGCGTCTCCATGCCGCTCCATTCCAGCAGTTGCTCCACCTTGCCGACCGGCTCGGTCGAGACGTCGCTCTTGCCGCTGTCGATGCTGAAGATGCGGCCCTGCAGCGGATGGCTGAAATTGGCGACGAAGCTGGATTCGTTGAGCTTCATCACCCGGAACATCGGTGCCGGCGCGTCGTCGGCGTGCAGCAGTTGCGAGGGATAGAACCGCCCCAGTTTCAGCGGTGCAATGTCGCTGCGGAACACCTCGTTCGGCACCTCGTGCTCGATTTTCGGACCGACGTCGACCTGGGCGTCGACCGGTGGCGTGTCGCCCGGCATCCAGATCACCACCTGATGGCGACCGAGGTCGGAGAAATAATTGACGCGGAAGCGCAGCGCGGAATGCAGAAGTCTCATTACAGGATTCAGGGGTCAGGTTTCAGGGGTCAGGGATAAAAAAGTGCGGCGGGCGAGGCAGAGGTCTTCCCACGCGCGCGCCTTGTCGGGCAGGTTGCGCAGCAGGTAGGCCGGATGATAGGTCACCACCAGCGGCACGTTCTGGAACCGGTGGACGCGGCCGCGCAGACGGGCGATCGCCTCGTCGGTGTCGAGCAGGCTTTGCGCGGCGAAGCGGCCCAGCGCGAGGATCAGCTTGGGCTGGATGAGTTCGATCTGCGCCAGCAGGTAGGGCCGGCACGCGGCCACTTCATCCGGCTCGGGATTGCGGTTGCCGGGCGGACGCGATTTCAGCACATTGGTGATGTAGACGTTGTCACCGCGCGCAAGGCCGACTGCGGCCAGCATCGCGTCGAGCAGCTTGCCGGCCTGGCCGACGAAGGGCTCGCCCTGCACGTCCTCTTCGGCACCCGGCGCCTCGCCGATGATCAGCCAGTCGGCGTTGCGGTCGCCCACGCCAAGCACGCCCTGGGTGCGCGGGGCGGCAAGCTTGCAGGCCGTGCAATGGGAGACGGCGTCGGAGAGCGTGTCCCAGGTGTATGCCGGAACCGAAAGCGGCGCGGCGGTCAGGGTCTCGCGCAGCCGCCACTCCGGTCCGATGCCAAGTTCGCTGAAGATATCGTCGCGGCTCAGCATGACAGTTCCTTCATCATGATGAGGGCATCTTCGCGGCCGCCGCGCGCGGGGTAATAGCCCCGCCGCACCGCCAGATCGACGAAACCACTGCTCTGGTATAGCCCGATCGCGGCGGTGTTGGACATGCGCACCTCGAGGAAGACGCTCTCGGCGTGGTGATCGCAGGCGCGTTGCAGGCAATGCTCGAGCAGATCGCGACCGAGACCATGGCGCCGCCACAGGGGTGCGATGGTGAGGTTGAGGACATGCGCTTCGCCCGCCGCCACCATCAATGCGTAGTAGCCGATGATTTCGCCTTCGGCCTCGCGCACCCACATGCTGTAGCCGGCCTGCAGCGAATCGGAGAAATTGCCCGGCGTCCACGGGTATTCGTAACTCGCCAGTTCGATGCGGTGGATGCGCGGCAGATCGGCCTCGGTCATTGGGCGCAGGCGGTGCTCGACCGCGTGGACGGGAATCTCTGGCACGGCACTCATGCGGATTTCTTCTGGCGGCGTTCGTCCACCGTCAGCGCCACCTTGTCGCGCAGATAGATCGGTGCGGCCAGCGCGGCATCCATCCCCTCGCCGCGTTCGAACGCGCGGGCGGCGAGCGGCGCCATCGCCGCGGCGTCGGGCATGAGCGTGTCGTCGATCCGCGCCAGCGCAGCCGCCAAGCGCGGGCGCAACACCGCGCCGAGTGCAGCAAAGCCGTTGCCGGCGCCCACCCACTCGCCGCCTGCCGGCACCGCCACCGATTCGGGCAGCGCCAGCTGCGGCTCGCTGACCGCCTGCCAGCCTTCCCCGTCGCGGCGATAGGCCGCCCAGTAGACCTCGGCCATGCGCGCGTCGAGCACGGTCAGCACCTGCCCGGCGCCGGTCTGCTGGGCGATCGATTCCAGCGTGGAGACCCCCACCACCGGCAGATCGGCGCCCAACGCCAGGCCCTGCGTCACCGCACAGGCGATGCGCAGGCCGGTGAACGAGCCGGGGCCGGCGCCATAGCCGATGCCGTCGAGTTGGCGCAGGGTGAGACCGGCCTCACGCAGCAACTCGTCCACCATCGGCAGCAGAAGCGAACTGTGACGCTGCTCGGCGAGCACCCGGAACGCCAGGATGCGGCCTTCCAGCCATAGCGCGGCCGAGCAGTATTCGGTGGAGGTATCGAGGACAAGCAGTTTCATCAGCGCAATTTTACCTTTACCGGTTGCCTCGGTAGGCGACGCGGTAAATTGCGCCGGCATGGTCGTCCGATATCAACAGGCTGCCATCGGGCATCACCAGCACGTCGGCCGGGCGGCCCCAGGCCGACGCGTCCTCCATCCAGCCCGTCACAAATGGCTCGTAGGTGACGGCGCGGTTGTCCTTCAGGTGCACCACGCTGACGCGGTAGCCGACCTTGCTGCTGCGGTTCCACGACCCGTGCTCGGCAATGAAGACGGCATTGCGATAGCGCTCGGGGAAGGCCCTCCCCGTATAGAAGCGCATCCCCAGGCTGGCCACGTGCGCGCCGAGTTCCTGCACCGGCGGCACGAATTCGGCGCAGCGGCGGCCCTTGCCGTATTCGGGGTCGACGATGGCGCGGCCGTGACAATGCGGATAGCCGAAATGCTGGCCGGGCTGGGCAAGGCGGTTCAACTCGTCCGGCGGCACATCGTCGCCCATCAGGTCGCGCCCATTGTCCGTGAACCACAACTCGCCGCTCTGCGGATGCCAGTCGAAGCCCACCGTGTTGCGCACGCCGCGCGCGACCACTTCGACCTTGCCGCTCGCGACGTCGAGCCGGGTAATGGTGGCGTAGCGATCGACGCCGGCGTCGCAGATGTTGCAGGGTGCGCCCACCGGCACGTAGAGCTTGCCGTCGGGTCCGAATGCGATGAATTTCCAGCCGTGGTGCGTATCGCGCGGCCACGCCACGCTCACGGTTTCGGGGCGCGGCGGCTTGTTCAGGCGCGCCTCGATGTCGCGCAACCGCAGCACCCGGCTCACTGCCGATACATACAGGTCGCCGTCACGGAAGGCCACACCCACCGGCATCATGAGGCCGTCGGCGATCACCACCGGCGTGCGCGCACCGGCGAGCGGAATCGCGTAGACCTTGCCGGCACGCCTGCTCCCGACGAACAGGTTGTTCTTGCCCAGCGCCATCTGCCGCGCATTCGGCACGCGGGCGAACAGCTCGATCTCGAAACCGGGCGGCAGCTGCAGGCGCGCCAGCGGCAAGTCATCGGCCTGCGCCGGCGTCAGCCAGGCGAAGGCCCACAGGGCAAATGCGATCCAGCGCATCATGAGGGTCTCCTCGAATCGTTCTGCAGGGGAATCAGGATTTCGAAGCGCACGCGCGACCACGGGTCGCGCACCTCGGCGAGGCGGACGATGCGGGCCGTCAACATCTGCCCGCCATCCATCAAGCGCGCGACGTCGGCATTTTCGCGGCGCGGCACGTAGCCGATCTTGTGGCCCCGCCACTCCACCCGCACGGCTTTCCCATCGTGTCGATTGTCCGGCTCGCGGATCAGGGTCAGGACATCGCCCACGCGCATCTGCGGCCACAGTGTCTTGCCGGCGTGGTACTGAAACCCCGCCAGCGGAGAATCCTGCAGCAGGATGTGCGCGCCAACCTGGGCATGAAGCGGTTGCGCCCACACCCAGACCAGGCACAGCAAGATCAATCGACGCATCATGCAGGGGGCCTGATTACAGGATCGGAATCGAGCATTCTACTGAGAAAAACGTCGTTCGAATCGGGAAGGCAGACGGGATGCTGGTTTAGTTTTTTTGCTGGCCAAGACGCCATCCGCATGAGGTAGGATGAATACATTCTCATCCCAGGGACCACGACACCACCATGCCGAGAAAAGCTGCTGCACAAACCAAGCTGTTCGTTCTGGACACCAACGTGCTGATGCACGATCCCACCAGCCTGTACCGCTTCGAGGAGCACGACATCTACGTGCCGATCGCCACCCTGGAAGAGCTCGACATGCACAAGAAGGGCATGACCGAGGTTTCGCGCAACGCGCGCCAGGCCAGCCGCTTCATCGACGAAATCGTCAGCACGCTCGACAGCATCGAGGACGGTGTCCCGCTTGCGCAGCGCAGCCACAACGCCGCCACCGGCAAGCTGTTCCTGCAGACCCAGGCCATCACCGGCGACATCCCGATGAGCCTGCCGACGTCCAAGGTCGACAACCAGATCCTCGGCGTGGTGCTGTTCCTGTCGCGCCACCAGCCCAAGCGCCAGGTCATCCTGGTGTCGAAGGACATCAACATGCGCATCAAGGCGCGTGCGCTGGGGCTGCCCGCCGAGGACTACTTCAACGACAAGGTGCTGGAAGACACCGACCTCCTGTACGCCGGCCTGCGTGAACTGCCCGCCGACTTCTGGGACAGCCACGGCAAGGGCATGGAGTCGTGGCAGGCCAATGGCCACACCTACTACCGCGTCAAGGGTCCGCTGGCGGCGAATCTGCTGCCGAACGAGTTCGTCTACCAGGAAGGCCCCAACCCGCTCTACGCCAAGGTGTTGAAGGTCGAGGGCAAGCAGGCGGAACTGGTCACGGTGCGCGACTTCAGCCACACCAAGAACAACGTGTGGGGCATCACCGCGCGCAACCGCGAGCAGAACTTCGCGCTCAACGTGCTGATGGATCCCGAGATCGATTTCGTCACGCTGCTCGGCCAGGCCGGCACCGGCAAGACCCTGCTTACGCTGGCCGCCGCACTGGCCCAGGTGCTGGACAAGAAAATCTACACCGAGATCATCATGACCCGCGTGACCGTGCCGGTCGGCGAGGACATCGGCTTCCTGCCCGGTACCGAGGAAGAAAAGATGACGCCGTGGATGGGCGCGCTGGAAGACAACCTCGACGTGCTGAACAAGAGCGATGACGACGCCGGCGACTGGGGCCGCGCGGCGACGCAGGACCTGATCCGCAGCCGGATCAAGGTCAAGTCGCTCAACTTCATGCGTGGCCGTACCTTCCTCAACAAGTTCCTCATCATCGACGAGGCGCAGAACCTGACGCCGAAGCAGATGAAGACGCTGATCACGCGTGCCGGCCCCGGCACCAAAGTGGTGTGCCTAGGCAACATCTCGCAGATCGACACGCCCTACCTCACCGAAGGCAGTTCCGGCCTCACCTACGTGGTCGATCATTTCAAGGGCTGGCCGCACAACGGCCACGTCACATTGCAGCGGGGTGAACGTTCGCGTCTGGCAGACTATGCTGCAGAAGTGCTGTAACAAAATCACCTCCAGGAGACGGACCATGACCCCTCTGATTTCAAAGCGCTGGATCATCCTGGCCGCAGGCCTCACCCTGGCCCTGCCCGTCCAGGCCTTCGACCTGAACGAACTGCTGAAGGGCGTGACAAGCAAACCCGCAAGCCCGACCTCCAGCAGCGGCGTCGATGCGCTGTCCACGACCGAGATCAATTCTGGCCTAAAGGAGGCGCTGACCCGCGGCGCCGAAACCGCGGTCGCCCAGCTCGGGCAGAAGGACGGCTTCTTCGGCAATGCCGCGCTGAAGATCCCGCTGCCGCCCAGCCTGCAGAAGGCCGAAAAGGCCATGCGCATGCTCGGCATGGGCAAGCAGGCCGACGAACTGGTGCTGTCGATGAACCGCGCCGCCGAGGCCGCCGTGCCCGAGGCCAAAACCCTGCTGGTCGATGCGGTCAAGGACATGACGCTGGAAGACGCCAAGGGCATCCTCACCGGCGGCCAGACCTCGGCCACCGACTTCTTCCGCAAAAAAACCGAGACCCGGCTCACTGAACGCTTCGGCCCCATCGTCAAGGCCACCACCGACAAGGTCGGCCTGGCGCAGCAATACAACCAGTACGCCGGTGCCGCCGCGCAGTTCAACCTGATCGACAAGGAACAGGCCAGCGTCGAGCAGTACGTTACCCAGCAGGCGCTCGACCGGCTCTACACCGTGATCGGCGAAAAAGAAGCCGCGATCCGCGCCAATCCGATGCAGGCTGGCAGCGATCTGCTGAAAAAGGTGTTTGGTGCCGTCTCCGGGAAATAGCCGCGCCGCTGATGAAAGCCACCCTAAGCACCCTGCTCGCCGGACTGCTGTTCGCCCTGCCCGCCCAGGCCTGGGAAGTTGGAGAATTCAAAAATGGCATGTCCCGCAGCGAGGTCGAACGGGCGCTTAAAAGCTGGAATTTCGACCAGATCCAGCCGGCCGGCAACGACGGATTGTTTGTTTACGACTTGCCCAGCAACCCTGCCGGCCGCCGCTTTCTGTTCACCTTCTGCAACGACAAGCTGGTGGCATTCGACCAGGAAATCGCACCCGCTTTCCGCCACTTTGTGATCATCGCGTCGAACTATTCCAACCTGTACGGCAACCCGCTCAAGGTCATTCCCTATACCAGCGTCATCGCCAACGGCGAAAAAAACCTGCTGGCCATGTTCTGGCGCAAGGGTCCGGATTACATGGGCGTCAAATACGTGCTCTACCCCACCAGCGAGCAACTCTCGACAAGCTGGCAGATCAGCAACAATTGCTGGCAGGCGCCGCGTTGAGGGATGGGGACTGACATTGCCTGCGCGGATGCGGTGTGTTCCTTTCGATTGTCTCTGCACGCCCCCAGACGGAAATTCAAGTTTGCCCTTGTGAAACCCGTTCCCGGGTCAACCCTGCCAGCCGATCGTCTTGGTCGGACTTGGGCCCGGCAGGGCAATACCTGACTCGGCCGCAGATTCGTCGCGTGCCTTGGACCGGAATTCGGGATTGACGGAGTCGATCAGGCCCACGACACTCCCTGGAGCGCCACTAATACGTTTCCTTGTTATGCATTCGATCGAAATCAACCGCCGTTTCTTCCTAGCCACCCTGACGGCATGGGGTGGCCTCTTCTTGTCCGTGCCTGGGCAGGCCAGTGATGTTCAGGGCAAAAACGGCAGCGTGATCCTGCGCATGTGCAAAGGGGCGGACACGGTCAAGGCGCTTTCCGTGATGTGCCACAGTTATCTCGACGGATATATCGACTCGGCGCATCACTATGGCAAGGGCAAGGCAGCGTTTTGCCTTGCGCCTGATGACAGGCGGAAAGCATCGGGCGTATTGGTGGAGTGGATCGAAGCGCATCCGGAATCCCTGGGCCAGCCGGCTGCCGAGGTGTTGCAAAAGGCGCTGACGGAGCGTTTCCCGTGCAAGGGGAAAAAATAGCGCACTTCATGGCGCGTCATGATCACCGCTGATTATTGACCGCGGTTGCCAATCCGACAGACTGCCAGCCCTCTAATCGGCCGAGCCAAAACACCTGACGGAACATTTGAAATAACCAGCCGCCCTAGCGGGACCGCCTCAACGCCGGTCTCGCAACCTGGGTTTACGCCACCAAGAGCCCCTGGCGTGCGAACAGCCACAGTTGCTGCCAGGTCAGTTCGTTCAAGCGCTCCAGAGGCATCTCCACCCCCGATTGCGCCAGCGTCGCCTGCATCTGCGCCGTAAGCTCATCGACCGTTCGGCTGCCATCCAGCAGGCCCAGCAATATGCGACCGGGCAGGTCCAGGTCGATCGCCACATGGCGCGTGCCGTTCACCACCCAGCCGGGGGAATTCGCCTGCTGCCGCGCCAGGGCATCGGCGCAGGGGCGCTCGCCCGGTTCGACGGCCACCGCGCTGGCCGCAACGGTCGGCATCACACCCTGCAGCATCACCATTTGAAGCAGCGCGGTGCGGAATTCGGCTTCGTCCCATGGCGGGCTGGCGTCGTATTGGGTCAGCACCTGCGCCGCGGCTGACTGCAGAGCCACATAGTCGAGCGCACCCGGATAGGCGGCCGACAGCACCATCGCCGCGGCCTTCATTGCAGGCAGGGTGACCGGGAAACTGTTGCCTGCCGGATTGAGGAAGCGCTGCTCGACCGGCGCGTCGAGGTCGATTTCCTCGTCGCTGCGCAAGTCGGCATACAACGCCAGATCGCGCAGCGCTTCGGCCTGCGGCGGCCGGGCGCAGGGGGCGTCGGCGCGCGCAATCAGGGCGCGGCGAAAACGGATGGCGAGCGCGTCGTCGAGTGCCGCCTCGGCGTCCAGCCAGCGACCGGCCATGCTTTCCGGAATCAGGCCCCAGGCGTCCTCGAGTTCGACCACGGCGCGGCGCGGGCCGGCCTCGCCGACATAGCGCAGGCCGTGCTTCTCCAGTTGCGCGGCGAATTCGGTGAAGGGTATCGGCGCGTTGAACTCGGCGAGGTACTCGTGGAACAGGTAGGAAGGCGCCGCCATTCTGAGGTAGGCGATTTCCTTCAGCAGAAGCGGATCGCTCCATTCAGATTGCAGTTCGTCCAGCACGCGCAGCGCCTGCTGATGCCGTTGGGGTGCAGGCAACTCGGCCGACGTCCGCTCGATCAGCGCCGTGCGCAGCGGTTGCAGGGCACGCCAGCCTGACGCGACGTTAAAGCTGATGTAGGCAATGCCATGCGGCGACAGGTGGCGGCGGCAGACCTCGAGCAGCGCCTGCTGCACCACCGGCGGTACCCAGGAAAACACGCCGTGCGCGATGATGAAGTCGAATTCGCCGAGGTCGTCCGGCAGCGCGGCGAGGTCGCCGTGCAGGATGCGGACGTTGGACAGCCCCAGCGACTGGACGAATGCCGCGCCTGCATCGGCCTGCACGCGCGACAGCTCCACCCCCACGCAGTCGGAGCCGGGCCAGCGCCACGCCAGCGGAATCAGATTGCCGCCCTGCGCGCAGCCCAGTTCGAGGATGCGCGCGCGGGACGGGTCGGCCGCATCGAAGCCATGCAACTTCGCCATTGCCGCCAGAAAGTCTGGCTGGGTTTCCGGCAACGGCAGGCTGTCGTAGGGGAGTTCGTCGTAGCTGGCGAGGGTATCCATGGCGGCGATTGTAGCGCCGCTCACCGCCTGTCATTGGGAGGCGCGTAGCGCTGGCGCACCAGTCTTTTATTTGGCGCGGAGCGCCACTGAGTAGTTAGTGCCTTCGCGGAGCTGCTGACCGCTGGCCGGGGGTAGCCCGGCGGCTAGTTGCTTTTCTTGTCTCGCCAAGAAAAGTAACCAAAAGAAGGCGACCCCAACAGTCCCGAATTCCCGAAGATCAAGCGCATCGGGCGGATCAGCGGCAAAGGTGTCTGAGCCCCGCTCACCTTCTGAAAACCAAATAAAGCGGGGCGAGTTCTTTGCCGCCCGTCCGTCAGGCTCGATTTCCGGGGTTTCGGGAATGAGTGGGGTCGCCTTTTCTTGGGTTACTTTCATTTGGCGAAGCAAAAGAAAGTAACTAGCCGCCGGGCTACCCCCGGCCAACGGTCAGTAGCCAGCGAAAGCGCTCACTACTCGATCGTAGTCCACGCAAGGCCAAAGACTGGACTGCTTCGGCGCATGGCGCCTCCCCAAAGACGGATATGGCGCCGAAGCGCCATATCCGTCCCTGCGCCTCAGTGCCCGCGCGTGCCCGGCTTGGACGAGAACAGGGCCGCCTGCGGACGCGGCTTGCGCGCCTGGGTCGGCTGACCCGGTGCGCCACTGCGGCCACCTGCCGGCTTGGCGCCAGCGCTTGCGGGTTTGGCCTGCGACGCACGGCCGGAGCCACTGCGGCCGCCGGGCTGTCCCTGGCGGGCGCCCTGCCCCTGGCGCTGGCCGCCACGGCCTTGCGGCGGACGCGGCGGGCGCTCGTCCGACATCAGATCGGCCTTGGCCGGAGGCACGAAGCCGGGTTCGATTTCGACCCGCACGATCGAGCGCTTGATCAGCTTCTCGATATCACGCAGATAACTCAATTCCTCGTCATCCACCAGCGACAGCGCCGAGCCGGTAGTGCCGGCGCGGCCCGTGCGGCCGATGCGGTGCACGTAGTCTTCCGGCACGTTGGGCAGTTCGAAATTCACCACCTGCGGCAGTTGATCGATGTCGATGCCGCGCGCCGCGATATCGGTCGCCACCAGCACGCGCACGCTGCCATCCTTGAAGCTGGACAGCGCCTTGGTGCGCGCCGACTGGCTCTTGTTGCCGTGGATCGCGGCGGCGCCGATGCCGTCCTTGATCAGTTTCTCGGCCAGCTTGTTGGCGCCGTGCTTGGTGCGGGTGAACACCAGCACCTGCTGCCAGTTGTGGTGCTTGATCAGGTGCGCCAAGAGGTCGCGCTTGTGTGCCTGCGGCACCCGGTGCATCGACTGCTCGATCACTTCCACCGTGGTGTTGCGGCGCGCGACTTCGACGCTTTTCGGGTTGTGCAAGAGGCCGTTGGCCAGGGTGCGGATCTCGTCGGAGAAGGTCGCCGAGAACAAGAGGTTCTGGCGCTGCTTCGGTAGCACGGCGAGCACTTTCTTGATGTCGCGGATGAAGCCCATGTCGAGCATGCGGTCGGCTTCGTCCAGGACCAGGATTTCGACGCCGGAGAGATCCACCGTCTTCTGCCCCATGTGGTCGAGCAGACGCCCAGGTGTCGCCACCAGGATGTCGACGCGCGACTTCAGCGCCTTGAATTGCGGATTGATGTTGACGCCGCCGAACATCACCATGGAGGTCAGCGACAGGTACTTGCCGTAGGTCTTGACCGACTCCTCGACCTGCGCAGCGAGTTCGCGCGTCGGCACCAGGATCAGGCAGCGCGGACGGCCGGGCTTGCTTTGCGCAGCCTGGGTCGACAGGTGATGCAGGATCGGCAGTGTAAAGCCGGCGGTCTTGCCGGTGCCAGTCTGCGCGGCGGCGAGCAGGTCGCCGCCCGCCAGCACCTGCGGAATCGCCTGCGCCTGGATCGGGGTGGGCGTGGTGTAGCCGGCATCGGCAATCGCACGCAAAATAGGTTCGGCCAGGCCGAGCTCGTTAAAGCCCGGGGTGGCAAGGGTTGTTTCGGTAGTCATGTAATTTTTCCTGCGACGGCCTGTTGCGCTTGTGGCAACACCAATCGAGGCAGACGGATAGGGGATCGTGAGATCGGGGTAAGAGAGCCGCGCACCGATTGGCTGGGTGCGGGAGGGCGCACTATACCGGCGATGGTTTTGCGCAGCAATGCTTTTTTCTGTCCGGCTTTCTGGCAGCCCTGTCGCCGCGGCCGCTTATCCGGCCTTGACAAGCACAGCTGGCTCAACCAATCTGGGCTTATGACTTCCCTGCGCATACTGCTCGCGCTCGTGATCGCCCTTGCCCTCCCGGCACAGGCGCTGGCTGATGTGCGCATGGCCGTTGACTGCTGTCCGATGTCCGCGGAGGCAGAGGCTGCGCTGGAGCCCCAGTCGACCCGGCATGATTGCTGCCACGAGAGCGATGCCGATGGTGCCGGCATGTCCTGTGACGCGGGTTCATGCTGTCCGTGTGGCGCCCATCTTGCGCTGCCCCTCCACGTCTTCCTGACGGCCACGCACGAACGCGCGCGCACCCTCGCCGTCTTCTCCGCCCCGCCGCATCCGGCGCCGCCGGACACGCACTGGCGTCCGCCTGCTCTCCGCACCGCCCTGATCTGAGCCCTGCGCCCCTGGCGCGGGAAACGACGCGTTGCGTCGAACGGTAATGGAGCAGGACCATGTTTCTCAAATTGCCTTATTGGCTTGCCGTCCCGCTGTGGGCGGCATGGATAGCGGGCGCGGACGCCGCACCGCTCGGCTTTGACGATGCGCTGACGCGGGCGCTGCAGGAAACGCCGGCACTGTCGGCCAGCGCGAGCCGGATCGCCGCGGCACGCCAGAGCGCGATTCCGGCGGACGCCCTGCCCGACCCGGAACTCACGCTGGGGCTGGCCAACGTGCCGATCGAAGGCGACGACCGCTTCAGCCTCGACAGCGACCCCATGACCATGCGCATGATCGGCGTGATGCAGGCGTTCCCCAACGCGGCCAAGCGCGGGGCGCGTGCCGGCGCGGCGCGGGGGCGGGTCGGACTGGCCGAGGCCGAGATGCGGGTGGTGCGCCAGACCGTGCTGCAGCAGACCGCACAGGCGTGGATCCGACGCTATTCGGCCGAGGCGCAGTTGCAGCACATTGCCGCCCTCTACGACGAAAACCGCCTGTTCGAAGCCGCGGTGCGCGCGCGCCTGGCGGGCGGCGGGGGCATGGCGAGCGACGTCGTACTGCCGCGCGAGGAAGCCGCGCTGATTGCCGAGCGCGAAGACCAGTTCAACGCGCGCCGCATGCAGGCCATCGCTGTGCTGCGGCGCTGGATCGGCGACGCCGCCGACTGGCCGCTCGCGGGCGCGCCGCCGAAGTGGCCGATCGATCACGCCAGCCTTGCGCATCGCCTCGAACAACACCCCGAACTGGCCTTGTACGGCCATGAAGCGCGCGTACTCGACGCCGAAATCGGCCTTGCACAAGCGGCGACCCGGCCCGACTGGCGCCTGGGCGTGGTGTACCAGCAGCGCGGCTCACAATTCGGCGACATGGCCAGTATCGAACTCGGGTTCGATCTGCCCGTATTTGCGTCGACCCGCCAGGACCCGATGATTGCCGAGCGCGTGGCCAAACGTGCTGCGCTCGACGCCGACTACCAAGCGCAATTGCGCGCCCACACCGCCGAGCTCGACGCCGATCTGGCCGAGTACCACCGGCTCGACCGGGCGCTGGCCCGCCAGCACAACGTACTGCTGCCGCTGGCGCAGGAGAAAGTGACGCTGGTGCAGGCCGCCTGGCGCGGCGGCCAGGGCAGCCTGGCCGAACTGATCGGCGCGCGCCGCGCCCGCATCGACGCCGAACTCAAGGCCATCGAACTTGCTGGGGCGCGCGACGAGATGGCCGCCCGCCTCCACTTCACCTATGCCCAGCCTGACGAACCCGGAGTCCAGCCATGAAGACCCCCGCTCTCAAACCCCTTGTCGGCCGCCTCGTCGCCGCCATCGTGCTGATCGCGCTGGGCGCAGTCGGCGCCACGCTGTGGACCCGGACCCAACACCCGCCAGTCGCTACGCCGGATAGCATGCCGCCGTCCGCCGACGAACGCCGTGTGCTGTACTGGTACGACCCGATGGTGCCGGCGCAACGATTCGACAAGCCCGGCAAGTCGCCCTTCATGGACATGGAGCTGGTGCCCAAGTACGCGGACGAGGGGGGCGACGCCGCCAGCGTGAGCATCGACCCCAGCGTCACGCAGAACCTGGGGATGCGGCTCGCTGCTGTCACCCGCACCGATATTTCGGACACGCTGCACGCCACCGGTCTGGTGCGTTACAACGAACGCGACATCGCCATCGTGCAAGCGCGCAGCGGCGGCTACGTCGAGCGAGTGGCGCGGCTGGCGCCGGGCGACGTAGTGGGCGCGGGCGCCTTCATCGCCGAGCTGCTGGTGCCGCAGTGGGCGGCGGCGCAACAGGAATACCTGGCACTGAAGGCCACCGGCGACGCCGGACTGACCACCGCCGCCGAGGCGCGAATGCGGCTCGCCGGCATGCCTGAGCGGCTGATCAGCGAGATCAGGGCAAGCGGCCAGGTGAAGGACCGCATCGCGATCACCGCGCCCATCGGCGGCGAGTTGCAGTCGCTCGACGTACGGCCTGGCATGACGCTTTCCGCCGGGCAGACGCTGGCCCGTATCAACGGCATCGCGAGCGTATGGCTCGATGTGGCGGTGCCGCAGGCGCAGGCGGGCCAGGTGCGCACCGGGCATGCCGCCGAGGCGCGCTTCGCCGCGTTTCCCGGCGAGACGGTCGCCGGGCGGGTCATCGCCATCCTGCCGGGCGTCGACCCCGTGGCGCGCGCGCTCACCGTGCGCATCGAACTGCCCAACCGCGACGGCCACATTCGCCCCGGCCTTAGCGCCGAGGTGCAGATCGCTGGCGCGGCCGCACAGGCGCTCACCGTGCCGAGCGAGGCGGTGATCCGCAGCAGCCGCCGCGCGCTGGTAATCGTGGCGGAGGACAGCGGGCGCTACCGCCCGGTCGAGGTCACCCTCGGCCGTCAGGCGAACGACCGCACCGAAGTGCTGACAGGGCTTGCCGAAGGCCAGCAGGTGGTCGCCAGCGGGCAGTTCCTGATCGATTCCGAGGCCAGCCTGCAGGGCGTGCTCGACCGCCTCGCATCCGCACCCGGCAGCGGCGCGCCCGCTGCGCCCCTGCATGAAGCCGACGCGGTGATTGAGGATATCGACGGCGAGGAAGCGACGCTCGCGCATGGCCCGTTCGAATCGCTGTCGATGCCGGGCATGACCATGGTCTTTCCGCTGGCGCGACCCGAACTTGCTCAGGGGCTGAAGGCCGGCGACCGGGTACGCGTCGGCGTGCGCCAGACCGATGACGGGCTGCTGGTCGAGAAGCTCTACAAGACCGGGGGCGCGAAATGATCGCGGCCCTGATCCGCTGGTCGGTGGTCAACCGGTTTCTGGTGCTGCTGGCGACGCTCTTCGTCGTGGCCTGGGGGGTGTGGGCGGTGAAAGCCACGCCCATCGATGCGCTGCCCGACCTGTCCGACGTGCAGGTCATCATCCGCACGCCCTATGCCGGACAGGCGCCGCAGATCGTCGAGAACCAGGTCACCTATCCGCTCGCCACCACCATGCTTTCGGTGCCGGGCGCGAAGACGGTGCGCGCTTACTCGTTCTTTGGAGACAGCTTCGTGTACGTGATTTTCGAGGACGGCACCGACCTGTACTGGGCGCGCTCGCGCGTGCTGGAATATCTCAGCCAGGTGCAGGGCCGGCTGCCCGCCGGCGCCAAGCCCGCCCTCGGACCGGATGCGACCGGCGTCGGCTGGATCTATCAGTATGCGCTGGTGGATCGAACCGGCCGCCACGACCTGGCGCAGCTGCGCTCGATCCAGGACTGGTTTCTCAAATACGAGCTGAAGACGCTGCCGAACGTGGCCGAGGTCGCGACCATCGGCGGCATGGTCAGGCAGTACCAGGTGGTGCTCGACCCGGTGAAGCTGGCCGCCTACGGCATCCCGCACCAGATTGCCATCGCCGCCATTCGTGGCGCCAACCAGGAGAGCGGCGGGGCGGTGCTGGAGCTCGCCGAAACCGAATACATGGTGCGCGCCAGCGGCTATCTCGAAACCCTGGCCGACTTCCGCGCCATTCCGCTGAAGCTCGCGGGCACCACGCCGGTGACGCTGGGCGACGTCGCGACGATCCGCACCGGCCCCGAAATGCGCCGCGGCATCGGCGAACTCGACGGCGAGGGCGAGGCCGTCGGCGGCGTGGTGATCCTGCGCTCCGACCAGAACGCGCGCGCCACCATCGCGGCAGTCAGGGAAAAGCTCGAAACGCTGAAGACCGGCCTGCCGCCGGGCGTCGAAATCGTCACCACCTACGACCGCAGCGCGCTCATCGACCGCGCCATCGACAACCTCAGCCAGAAGCTGGTCGAGGAATTCATCGTGGTGGCGCTGGTGTGCGCGCTGTTCCTGTGGCACCTGCGCTCCTCGCTGGTGGCGATCATCTCGCTGCCGCTGGGCGTGCTGATCGCCTTCATCGTCATGCGCCAGCAGGGCATCAACGCCAACATCATGTCGCTCGGCGGCATCGCGATTGCCGTCGGCGCGATGGTCGATGCCGCCGTGGTGATGATCGAGAACGCGCACAAGCACATCGAAGCCTGGCAGCGCGAGCACCCCGGGAAAACCCTGCAGGGCGAGGCGCACTGGCGGGTGATCGTCGAGGCCGCCTGCGAGGTCGGCCCGGCGCTGTTTTTCTCGCTGCTCATCATCACCCTGTCGTTCATTCCGGTGTTCACGCTGGAAGCGCAGGAGGGCCGTTTGTTCGGGCCGCTGGCCTTCACCAAGACCTATGCGATGGCCGCGGCCGCCGCGCTGTCGGTGACGCTGGTGCCGGTGCTGATGGGCTACTGGATCCGCGGCCGCATCCCCAACGAAACAAAGAACCCGCTCAACCGCTGGCTGATTCGCGCCTACCGGCCGCTGCTCGAGGCGGTGCTCGCGCACCCCAAAACCACCCTGGCCGTCGCCGTCCTGGTGTTTCTCAGCGCGGCCTGGCCGATCAACCGCCTTGGCGGAGAGTTCCTGCCGCCACTCGACGAAGGCGACCTGCTCTACATGCCGAGCGCGCTGCCGGGGTTGTCGGCGCAGAAGGCATCCGAACTGCTGCAGCAGACCAACCGCCAGATACGCAGTGTGCCCGAGGTGGCGAGCGTCTACGGCAAGGCCGGGCGCGCCGAGACCGCCACCGATCCGGCTCCGCTGGAAATGTTCGAAAGCATCATCCAGTTCAAGCCGCGCGAGCAGTGGCGGCCGGGGATGACGCCGGAAAAGCTGGTCGAGGAACTCGATCGCGCGGTCCAGGTGCCGGGGCTGGCCAATATCTGGGTGCCGCCCATCCGCAACCGCATCGACATGCTCGCCACCGGCATCAAGAGCCCGATCGGGGTGAAGATCGCCAGCGCCAACCTGGCCGACATCGACCGCGTCGCACAGCAGGTCGAGCGCATCGCCGGCACCGTGCCGGGGGTGTCGTCCGCGCTCGCCGAACGGCTCACCGGCGGACGCTATGTCGACGTCGACATCGATCGTGCCGCCGCCGCGCGCTACGGTCTCAACGTCACCGACGTGCAGTCGGTGGTGGCGAGCCTCATCGGCGGCGAAAACATCGGTGAAACCGTCGAGGGGCTGGCGCGTTATCCGATCAACGTGCGCTACCCGCGCGAATGGCGCGACACGCCCGAAAAGCTCGCCGCGCTGCCCATCCTCACCCCGGCCGGCAGCCAGATCACCCTCGGCATGGTGGCAGCCGTCAGCCTCAGCGAAGGCCCGCCGATGCTCAGAAGCGAGAATGCGCGACTGTCGGGCTGGGTCTATGTCGACGTGCGCGGGCGCGATCTCGCGTCCACCGTGGCCGACCTGCAGCAGGCCGTGGCCGCAGGCGTCCAGCTCGAACCCGGCATGAGCATCGCCTATTCCGGCCAGTTCGAATTCATGCAGCGCGCCAACGCGCGGCTGAAAGCCGTAGTGCCGGCCACCCTTGCGATCATTTTCGTGCTGCTCTATCTCACGTTCCGCCGCATCGACGAGGCACTGCTGATCATGGCGACGCTGCCGTTCGCGCTGACCGGCGGCGTCTGGTTCCTCTACGCGATGGGCTACAACCTGTCGATCGCGACCGGCGTCGGCTTCATCGCGCTGGCGGGCGTCGCCGCCGAGTTCGGCGTCATCATGCTGCTCTATCTGAAAAACGCCTGGACCGCACAGCAGGCCGCCGGACAGGCCGGCGAGGCGGGCCTGCAAGACGCCATCCGCGAGGGCGCGGTGCAACGGGTGCGGCCAAAAGCCATGACCGTGGCGGTGATCGTCGCCGGCCTGCTGCCGATCATGATCGGCAGCGGCACCGGCAGCGAGGTGATGAGCCGCATCGCCGCCCCGATGATCGGCGGCATGGTCAGCGCGCCGCTGCTGTCGCTGTTCGTCGTCCCGGCGGCCTACTGGCTGATGCGCCGGCGCGCCGCTGCCAACGACAAGACGGCTGGAACGGCATCCGCCGCGCACTGAAGCCGAACAGTCCAAAAGCAAAAAGCCCCGGAAACCGGGGCTTTTTGTTTGCATGATGCAGTGTTCGGGCTGGTGGGCAGTACAGGGTTTGAACCTGTGACCCCCGCCGTGTGAAGGCGATGCTCTACCGCTGAGCTAACTGCCCCGAAGCGGCGCGAATTAAACCACATCCGACCCGACGAGGTCAATTTCGGGGGCCCCTATCCGGTAAAATGGCCCCTTTTTTCCGCACGGCCCTGCCATGATCCGCACCCGCTTCGCCCCCTCCCCCACCGGATTCCTGCACATCGGCGGTGCGCGCACCGCGCTGTTCTCGTGGGCGTTTGCGCGTCATCACGGCGGCCAGTTCATCCTGCGCATCGAAGACACCGACATCGCGCGCTCCACCCCCGAGGCGGTGCAGGCGATTCTCGACGGCATGGCCTGGCTGGAGCTGAACCACGACGAGGGCCCCTTCTACCAGACCAAGCGCCTGTATCGCTACAAGGAAGTGATCGAGCAGATGCTGGCCGACGGCCAAGCCTATCTCTGCTATTGCAGCACCGAAGAACTCGACGAAATGCGCGAGGCACAGCGTGCGCGCGGCGAGAAGCCGCGCTACGACGGCCGCTGGCGCCCGGAGCCCGGCAAGACGCTGCCGGTGGCGCCGTCCGGCGTGCAGCCGGTGGTGCGCTTCCGCAATCCGACCGAGGGCACGGTGGCGTGGAAGGACCTGGTCAAGGGCACCATCGAGTTTTCCAATGCCGAACTCGACGATCTCATCATCGCGCGCGGCGACGGCACGCCCACCTACAACTTCTGCGTCGTGGTCGACGACTGGGACATGCAGATCAGCCACGTCATCCGCGGCGACGACCACGTCAACAACACCCCGCGCCAGATCAACATCCTCAAGGCGCTGGGTGCGACGGTGCCGCAGTACGCGCACCTGTCGATGATCCTCGGTGATGACGGTACCAAGCTGTCGAAACGCCACGGCGCCGTATCAGTGATGCAGTATTTCGAGGAAGGTTACCTGCCGGAAGCCGTGATCAACTATTTGGCCCGGCTCGGCTGGTCGCACGGCGACGCCGAACTCTTCAGCCGCGAGCAGTTCGTGCAGTGGTTCGACCTCGACCACATCACGCCCTCGGCCGCGCAGTTCAACACCGAAAAGCTGCGCTGGCTGAACCAGCAGTACATCAAGGCGGCCGACGATGCGCGGCTGGCCGGTCTCGTACGCCCCTTCCTCGTGCGCAACGGCGCCAACCCGGACGATGGCCCAGATCTCGCGGCGGTGTGCGCGCTGGTGAAGGAGCGCGCCGCGACGATCGAGGAACTGGCCGACGCCACCACCCTGTTCTACCGTACCCTGCACCCCACGCCCGAACTGCTGGCGCAGCACGTCACGCCCGAGGTGCTGCCGGCTTTGGCCGACCTCGCCGCCCGCCTCGAACCCCTGACCTGGGAGCGCAGCGCCATCAGTGCCGCATTCAAGGAAACTCTCGCCGCGCACGGCCTCAAGATGCCGAAGCTGGCGATGCCGGTACGCGTCCTGGTGACCGGCGAGGCCCAGACTCCTGCAATCGACGCCACGCTGGAACTGATCGGCCGCGACAAGGTGGTGAGCCGTCTGAAAGCCGCGCTTTAGGCCGCCACAGTCGCGAACGAATCCGCTATAATGCGCGCTGTTTTTCGCCGCTGTAGCTCAGTTGGTAGAGCAGCGCATTCGTAATGCGAAGGTCGCCAGTTCGATTCCGGCCAGCGGCACCAGTTGTAAAAAAACGCCGCTGAAAAGCGGCGTTTTTTCTGGCTGTCCTTCGCCCATTCCGAGCCTCTATATGCTCGCGAACTCGTCGAGACGACAGGGTTTGTGGATGGCGTAGCCCTGGGCATAGTCGACGCCGATTTCCCGCAGCGCCTCGAGGATCTGGGGGGATTCCACATATTCGGCCACGGTACGCAGGCCAAGCGAGTGGCCGATGTCGTTCATCGATTTGACCATGGCATGGTCGCCGGGATTCTTCAGCATGTCCTTGACGAAACTGCCGTCGATCTTGAGGGAATCGGTGCGCAGGTTCTTCAGGTGGGCATAGGAGGTGAAACCGCTGCCGAAATCGTCCAGCGCGAACTTGCAGCCATAGCGGCGGATTTCCCGGATGAAGTCCTGCGCCGCACCATAGCTGCCGATCGCTGCGGTTTCGGTGATCTCGAACGTGATCTTGCTGGTGGGAAAACTACGGTCAGGCAGCACCTTCTGCAGATAGTTCATGACCTCCGGACTGCTGAGCGACGTCGCCGACAGGTTGATGGCGAAGCCTCCCGCAGTCGCAAAAGCCGACGGGTTGGCGGCAATCCACTCGAACACGCTCCGCATCACCCAGATGTCGATTTCATGGGCGCGCTGCAGGCGCTCGACGACGAGCCCGCGCCCGACCTCGTGTTCACCGACGTGCGCATGCCCGGCATGGACGGCCTGGCCTTCCTGGACGCGCTGAAGGCGCGCCGCCCCGACCTGCCCGTGGTGGTGATGTCGGCCTACACCGACATCGCCAGCACCGCCGGCGCCTTCCGCGGCGGCGCGCACGAGTTCCTGTCCAAGCCCTTCGACCTGGACGAAGCCGTGGGCCTGGCCGCGCGTGCCCTGCCGCAGCGCGACGTGCCCGCGCCGGTGTCGCTGCCGGAAATCAGCGACGAACTGCTGGGCGACAGCCCCGCCATGCGCGAACTGTTCCGCGCCATCGGCCGCCTGGCGCAGGCGCCGCTGTCGGTGCTCATCACCGGCGAAACCGGCACCGGCAAGGAGCTGGTGGCGCGCGCCCTGCACCGCGAATCACCGCGCGCGCGCAAGCCCTTCGTCGCGCTCAACACCGCGGCCATCCCGGCCGAGCTGCTGGAAAGCGAACTGTTCGGCCACGAAGCCGGCGCCTTCACCGGCGCGCAGAAGCGCCACATCGGCCGCTTCGAACAGGCCGACGGCGGCACCCTGTTCCTCGACGAAATCGGCGACATGCCCGCAGCACTGCAAACGCGCCTGCTGCGCGTGCTGGCCGAAGGCGAATTCTTCCGCGTCGGCGGCCGCGAACTCATCAAGGTGGACGTGCGCGTGATCGCCGCCACCCACCAGGACCTGGAAGCCAAGGTGCGCGACGGCAGCTTCCGCGCCGACCTGCTGCACCGCCTGGACGTGGTCCGCCTGCAGCTGCCGCCCCTGCGCGAACGCAAGGGCGACGTGCCGGCTCTGGCCGCGCGCTTCCTGGCCCAGGCCGCGAAAAAACTCGGCGCCCCCGCGAAACGATTCCACCCCGAGGCGTTGAAGCGGCTGCAGCCGCACGACTGGCCCGGCAACGTGCGCGAACTCGAAAACCTCTGCTGGCGCCTGGCCGCACTGGCCCCCGGCGAAGCCATCACCCCGCGCGATTTGGGCAACGCCCTGCGCAGCAGCGCCTCCACGCAAGATCCCGGCGACTGGACCCGGCCGCTCGCCCAGGCCGTGCGCGAAGCGCTGGCCCGCGGCGACACCGCCCTGCACGCCACGATGCGCGAACGCTTTGACCAGGTTTTGCTGGAGACCGCGTTGGACCATACCGAGGGGCATCGGCAGCAGGCGGCCGAGAAGCTGGGGTTGGGGCGGAATACGATTACGCGGAAGTTGGGTTCGGCCAGAGAGCGCAAGACGTTCTGACCATGCGGCTGCCGGATCGTGCAAACAAGAGTTGTCCATTGATTCTTGGACGAGCGCTTTCACCCAAAGCGGAAGTCTGATCCCACAAAGAATCGTCGTCGGGACCTCGCAGCTGGCCGCTACATGTGCGCCTTTGAGGGGAGGCAAGTGTCCGGGTTTGCATCGGTTTGTGTATCGGACAAGCTCGACCTTAATTTTCTCGGAATCATCGAGCTGCGCGACCTTGTTCGGGATGTCGCGAGCGGAGGTGTCGGCACGGGTCGGCACCATTTCGGCGGCGCCGCCATCTCAGCACCAACTTACCGCTGTCGGTAACGCGGCCGGTAATATTCCCGGCTATCCTCAAGGCCAAGTGGCGCAGTGGCCCCTTTGGCTGACCTGTACACCGGGCTCTCGACCGCTAGCCTGCTCAACAATCAAGACGTAAGGCGTTATGTTCGAGGAGACGGCCGTGAAGAGTGAAATGCACATCAAAGCCAAACCCTTTGGTCCATGGTCCGCATACGTCGTGTCGCTGCCCATGTGTGCGCTTGGAGCGGTCTTTACAATCGTCGCCGCTTTTGAACTCGTTCCGTTCGACCCCCCGCAAGACCGCGCACCATTTCTGGCATTTTCTGTGATCTGGACCGTGGCTGTGTTCTGGATGGCTTATGTGTTCCTGAGGATGCCAACGGGGATCGATGTGACCCATAGCGGCAACATCACTCTACGGAGCCCGGTTCGGACGATAACTCTTGAGCCATGCGAGATAACGAAACTTACCTACGCGGATCGCGACTGGATGCTTCATCACATGAAGGGAAGGATGGATCTCCGCTACTTTAGATCCAGCGAGCTAAAACCGTTTTTGAGCTGGGT
Organism: Thiobacillus sp.; assembly: GCA_011391285.1. Next base: position 1,531 of record JAABQU010000077.1, on the reverse strand, counting down.
AGTGCGTGCAAATCCCAGTGTGCAAGCGCCTGACGAATTGCGAATTCAATAGACATGGCGAAACACAACCCGGCAGTCCACACGGAAGCTGCGCGAAAGAGCCACGCAGCGCCGGTGACTTCCAAGTTACCCGGCATGGCATGGTGTCCGCTCCTGGCCGTCGGCGGCCGTATGCCGGGTCCGCCAATGCCGGTCTGCCAGCGCCGCAGGTTCGGCAGCAGGACACCGCACTCCGCGGCAGTGAACCAGCCAGCCCCGGGCTCGTAAGGGCCATTCCTCGTCCGGCATACTCAGCCCTCGACTCCCTCCTGAAGGTGCATCGACCATGCTGCGCAGATCCCGCCTCTTCCTGGCTGCGAGCCTCGCCTGTGTCATTGCCAGCGCCGCCACGGCCCAAACGCCCGCACCGACGATACCGGCCGAAACGCGCGCAACGCTTAGCAAAGCGATCGATGCCGACCACGACGAAGCCATCCGCCGCCTCCGCGAATGGATCGCGCTGCCCTCGATCAACGCCGAAAAACTCAACCGCCAGGAAGGCGCCGAGCTGATGCGGCGGATGCTGCTCGACGCCGGCTTCGACTCGGCGCGGATCATCCCCACCGACGGCGCCCCCGGCGTCTTCGCCCGCCTTGACGCCGGTGCACCGACGACCCTCGCCGTCTACTTCATGTATGACGTGAAGCAGTTCGACGCGGCGGAGTGGAGCCAGCCGCCGCTCGAAGGGAAGATCGTCGAACGCGACGATGGAAAAAGCGTGCTCATAGCGCGCGGCGCGATCAACCAGAAGGGCCCGGAATCCACTTTGCTTACGGCGATCCGGGCCTTCAAGGCGACCGGGACGCCGCTGCCCGTCAACATCGTGCTCGTGGCCGAAGGCGAGGAGGAAACAGGGTCCGAGCACTTCGGCCAGATCACGGGCGATCCGGAAGTCGCCAAGGCCTTGGCCGATTCGGTCGGCGTCATCCTGCCGGTGGCCTGGCAGGGCGATAACGGCAGCGTCGAAATCCACCTGGGCGCAAAAGGCGTGGCCGAGATCCAGCTGGTGGCCGACGGCGCCCGCTCGGGTCGTGGCCCGGGCATGGAAATCCATTCGATGAACGCGGCGCGCGTGGAGAACCCAGCCTGGCGCCTGGTCAAGGCGCTGGACACCCTGGTGGCCGACGACGGGGTCACGCCCACTATTGATGGCTGGATGGACGAGGTGCGGCCGCTTTCGGCCGGGCAGCTCGCGCTGATCGACGCGGGCCTGCGGCCGGAGGCCGAGGAAGGCATCAAGAAAAACCTGAAGGTCCAGGGCTGGATCGGGGGCGAAGACTTCCGCACCAGCCTGGCACGGCTGGCGTCCCAGCCGACCGTCAACATCCAGGGCCTGGTCAGCGGTTACACCGGTCCGGGTGGCAAGACCTCCATGCCCAGCCGCGCCGAGGCGAAGATCGATTTCCGGCTGGTGCCCGACATGCGCGCGGGCGAGGTGGTGGCCAAGCTGCGCGCCCACCTCGACAAGCGCGGCTTCAACGATATCGAGATC
>JAABQU010000076.1 GCA_011391285.1 Thiobacillus sp. | reverse complement strand
GCTGGAGCAACTGGCGATCGGCACCGCCCTGCTCACTGCCGCTTTCCAGATCGGCTTCGGTGCGATCGGCCTGGCGTTCGCGCTGGCGTTCGGTCTGGGCGGCCGCGAGTGGGCGGCGGGCGTAATCAAGCGGATGACCGATAAGTAAGCCGAACCGGTTGGCCGGCTCCTTTTCAAAAGCAACCTTGAAGCAGGGCATAACGGCCAGGATTCACTACAGGGAGACTCATATGAACAAAGAACCGCTCATTTCGCCCCAAGTATTCGACTATCTGCACGATCCCGACATCGAACCCCGCACCAGGCTGAACGGTCTTGCATTGAAACGCCACCATCTGGCCGGCGCCCTCTCGGGTCTGACCCTGTTGATTCCAGGGGCTGCTTGCGCATCCGATTTGTTCGACGAAGCCTGGGAATTGCGCCTGGCGATCTCCATGGACAGGCAGAGCAACTACCCCTCCACGCTGGGGCGGCACGCCTCGGTGGCTTTTCCGGGCGGCGCCTCGAAGAACCCGGCGTCGGATGACTGGCACAAGCAGCCCTCCCCGAGCACCGGCTCGGCCGCGCTGATCGAGTCACCTTCCGAATCGGGCGCCCTGGTGCAGGCAGTCATCGGCGCGGTGAGCTTCCAGCCGCAAGCCATGCCAGGCACCTGGTCGCTGGCGTTTGCCCGAACGGACACGCTGGATTCCACCGCCTTGCAGGGATTCAACAATGAGGTCGAGTCGAACGAGTTTTTCGTGGGATACAGCAGGCGATTGTCGGACAGGCTCGCCTGGGGCATGCAGGTCCGCCTGCTGGATGCCGACCTGATGCGGGAAAGCGCGATCGCCGAGCTCGGCGGACTCCCCGGCAGGGTAGAGACGGCGCTGAAAGGCGCGGATGTCGAATTCGGACTGCTTGGCGACCTCGGATCCGGCTGGACGTGGGGGGCCGTCGCGGGTCTGGGCTTGCTGGACGCGGACAGCGACCTGTCCAACCTCACCCCGATACCGCTTCCGGTGCCCCCCTTTCTGCTGCCGCCCGGAACACCCCTGGGGTCAAGCGACGAGGACATCCTGACGACCCTCGTCCGTCTGGGCGTGGGCAAAAGCTGGCAAGGGGGCGGCGCCTACGCCGATGTGCACTACATCCATCTGGGAACGGACTATCTGGGCTCGGTCGAACTGGCCCGCCTGTCGATCGGCGTGGAGCAGATGGTCAGACCCGAATGGATTGTCCGGGGCGGCTTCACGACGGACACCATCCAGGAATGGTCTTGGGGGGCGGGCGTGAGCTACACCGGCATCCAGGGCAGCATGATCGAATTCGGATACCAGTACAACGCCGCGCCGGAAATGAAGCCGGAACTCGGCCGCTTTCAGCTGTTCAGCGCATCCGTGGCGTGGGCGCTGTGACGGGCCGCTCCGCCTGAGTCCTCCGCCGTGCTCAGCGTCCCTCGCGGGTTTGGCCTGGCAGGCGAGAGGTCGCGCGCATGGTACACCCGCCAGAACGCGTCGTTCGGCTTGCCCTGCGCGTCCCGGTAGGGCGCGCTGATGCCGTAGATCTCCGCGCTGTCGGGGATGGTCGTGTTCTTCACCTGGATGGCATGGATCGGGCCATGATCGAACAGCCCGCGTGTTTCCCACAGCACTGACTCGCGAACCAGAATGCCGTTGGGCGGGGCATTCTGCTCGAGGCGTGCCGCGACATTGACGGCGTCGCCCCAGACGTCGAACCAGAGCCTTCCTTCGTGGGCTGTCGCCTGTCCCTCCCCCGCAGGGTTCGCTGCGCCCGCCTCTTCTGCCGTCGTGTTGATGACCCCGATGAAGGCGGATCCCAGGGTAATTCCGATCCGGGCCGGCCACAGCACCTTGGATACGCCCGCATACGGTTCTTGTGGCACCTCGCCCAGGCATGGCAAGGCCTGCCGGAAATCGACCATGGCCAGCACCGCATTGATCACCGACTGATGTATCAGGCCAGGATCGTCGTTCCACAGCCCGGCGAGCGCGATGCGCGAGTCTCCCTGCGCGCGCAGTGGCTCGACCTGGACCTTGAGGCACGCCGCATCAAAACGGGTGAAAAACTTGCGCAACTCGTCGACGATCCGCCCCGGCTGCAGTTTCGTGCAGGTTTCCGAAAAGCCGACCGCATCGCAGGCGATGACGCACACGGTTCGCATTGTCGGGGTGAACCGCCCGAACTGCTGATACTCCTCGGCGACCGGACGGGTCAGCGCGCTGGACAGGGCATTCAGCAACTGCTGGCCGCGGCGTTCCGCTTCGAGCTTCTGCCGCACGGATTCGGCCTGCTGGGCCTCGATGATCCGTTTCTGCTGTTCGAGCTGGCGGGTGCGGTGTGCAAGACGCAGATCAACCAGCCGCTTGGCCTTGAAGTCCCGCCAATGCCACTGATTGATCAGGATGCCGAACACACCGAACGCGAGCGGGGTGGTCGAATGAGCAACATAGGACGTGTAGAACGCCGGGCCAGCCTGTGGGTAGAAGTTGAAGGCAACGAGCATGGGGATCAGCATGGCGGCCGCGAGCAAGGCCATCAGGGCGCGCAGCGACAGCGGCACCAGGGACAGAGTCATCAGCAGCGCCAGGCTGTAGCTGGTGTAATGAACCTGGTGCTGGCCAAAGGTCAGGCCCACCTGCAAGCCCTCGCACAGCAGTATGCCAGTGGAAGAGCGCACCAGTATCTGCCGGGCTCGCGCGATGGAAATCTGCCTGGTTGGGGTCAGAATCAGATACAGGCAGGACACGATCCCGAGCGCGAATGTCGCGCCGACCAGCACTTTTGCCCCTGCCACCGGATCCTGGGGGTACATCACGGCGCCCATCGCGGCATAATCATTAAGCGCGAGTTCCTGCTGGTATCGCCAGGCGATCAGCCACAGCGGAATGGCCGCCGCGCTGATCCATTTAAACCGGCAGATGCCGAGCGATAGATGGCTGGCCAAGTACTTCGGCTTGCCGATCACGGTACCGACCAGGCAGCTGGTCAGCCATGTCCAGTTTCCTATTTGCATGATTGCCCTGTTCTGCGCATTCGGCAGGACCCACCCACGCCATGCGCCGCCTTGGTTCGACTCACCCCACTTGCACCGCAAAGATAGCTCGACTGCACAGCAGCCTCGCGCAACTGTCTTCACGGACTGGCCCCGAACAGGTCCCTCCAAGGAGAGGCTGGCCGGGACGAGTTTGTAAATATAGGCCGTTTAGCCGAATCCACCGAGCACCGGGATCATTTTCCAACGGCGACCCGGCTGAGCGTCCGATTGCAGCAGACCGCGGGAGCCGCCACGCTGCGGTCGTTGATATTGATTGCTGGATGAGGTCACTGAGTCAGCCAGATTGATCGGTGGCGGGCGCAGCGTTGCTGATTGGAGGGGGTCGATGCAGGTCGATGTGCCGGCCATGCAATCCAGGCGAAGCCTCATGCAATTAACAGCCCAACCCGCCACAGCGGATTCCCGCACGCGCCTGTCAGCGCATGCGCGGCTTGCGCGTGTGCTTGTCGGGCACCCCGCGAAGCTGGCGGCGTGGGCTCGGTGCCATTTCGGCCCATTCGAGCACGCGCGCGACCAGATCGTCTTCGAGTTCCATCTTTTGGCCGCGCCGCAATTGCGGCGGCAGCGCAATCGGACCGAAGCGGACGCGGGTCAGCCGCGACACAGTCAAGCCGAAATGCTCGAACAGGCGCCGCACTTCGCGCTTGCGGCCCTCCTTGATGATGACGCGATACCACTTGTTGACGCCTTCGCCGCCGCCGGCAAAACAGCTTTGCACGTGTGCCGGGCCGTCGTCGAGTTCCACCCCGGCGATCAGCTGCGCAATCATGTCTTCGGTCAGTTCGCCCAATACCCGCACCGCGTATTCGCGTTCGACTTCAAAGCGCGGGTGCATCAGGTTGTTGGCCAGTTCGCCATTGGTGGTAAAAATCATCAGGCCGTCGGTGTTGTAATCCAGCCGGCCGATGGCGATCCACTTGGCGCCGCGCAGCTTGGGCAGGGAATCGAACACGGTGGCGCGGCCTTTGGGGTCGTCGCGGGTGACGATTTCGCCATCCGACTTGTGATAAATCAGGATACGGGTGCGTTTCTCGTCAAACCGCAGATAGACGCGGCGGCCGCTGACCTTGACCACGTCGCGCGGTCCGACCTTGCTGCCGATGGTGGCGGTTTCGCCGTTGACCTGCACGCGACCCTCGGCAATCCACTCCTCCATTTCACGGCGTGAGCCGACGCCGGCGGAAGCCAGGGCTTTTTGCAGGCGCTCGCTGGCAGCTTCGGGGGCGATGGCCTGCTGCAGGCGGCTCGCCGCCCGCCCCATGGGGGCTGTAGGCGAACGGCGGATGGGTGATAAGGGGCGGGCCATATTCAAAGTGTCTCGGTGGCTGTACTACTAAGTGCGGCGCAGGCGATTTCAATGACTGCGCCAAACGTCTGGGGGGTGTCATTGTCCAGCAATTCCGCCCGTAATTCCGGAATCAATGCAGTTTCATCCGGCGTGACCAGCGTGCCAAGCTCATCCAGCGGCGGCAATTCGGACAAGCTGAGCAAACTCAGATCGCTGAGGAAATGCCCGGTGGTGCCAAACAGCGCGGGACGCCCCGGCACGTCGCGGTGGCCGATGGCCTCGATCCAGCCGCGTTCTTCCAGCGTCTTGATGATGTGGGGGTTGACCGCAACGCCCCGGATATCTTCGATATCGCCGCGCGTCACCGGCTGGCGATACGCGATGATGGCCAGCGTTTCCAGCACCGCACGCGAATAGCGCGGCGGCTTCTCGTTTTTCAGACGGGTGAGCCAGGGCTGCATTTCAGCGCGGGTCTGAAAGCGCCAGCCTTCCGCCACCTGCACCAGTTCCACCCCCCGACCCTGCCAATCCACGCGCAACTCGTCGAGCGCGCGGCGCAACATGTCGTTGGACAAGCCCGGGCTGGACGCGTCGTGTTCGAACATGCGCTTCAGCTCATTCAGCGACAGCGGCTCCACCGCCACCAGCAGTGCGGCTTCCAGCACGCGCTTCAAATCGTCTGGGTGATCACTCGGTTGCAGGTTCATGGATGTTGGTATGAAGCTTGACGTAAATGGGTGCAAATGGCTCGGACTGGCTCACGTCGAGCAGGGTTTCTTTGGTGAGTTCCAGAACGGCCAGGAAGGTG
>JAABQU010000075.1 GCA_011391285.1 Thiobacillus sp. | reverse complement strand
CCGAGGGCGCCGTCGACCAGCACCTTGGAGCGCATCACCGCATACAGCGCGACGTTGAGCAGCAGGCCGGACAGCACGGCGGACACCGGCGTCGGGCCTTCGGCGTGGGCGTCCGGCAGCCAGCTGTGCAGGGGCGCCAGACCGACCTTGGTGCCGTAACCGACCAGCAGGAAGACAAAGGCCAGCGACAGCACCGTCGGTTCCAGCTCAGTCTTGACGCCGTTCAGGTGCGTCCACAAGAGCGCCGTGCCGCCCGAGCCGAGGATTTTTTCCGCGGCGAAGTAGAGCAGGATGGTGCCGAACAGCGCCAGCGCGATGCCGACGCCGCACAGGATGAAATACTTCCACGCCGCTTCCAGCGAGGCCGGGGTACGGTAGAGCGACACCAGCAGCACGGTGGCGAGCGTCGCCGCTTCCATCGACACCCACAGAATACCCATGTTGTTGGTGGTCAGTGCCAGCAGCATGGCGCCGATGAAGATCTGGTAGCTGCTGTGGTAGAGGCGCAGTCGCTGGGCGTTGAGCTTGCCGTGTTCCTCCTCGATGCGCATGTAGGGGCGCGAGAACAGGGCGGTGGTGAAGGCGACGAAGGCAGTCAGCGCGACCAGGAATACATTGAACGAATCGATGAAGAACCAGCCGTCGCCCACCGTCATCGGACCCTGGTCGGTGATTCGGTGGGTCAGAAACGCAGCCGCCAGCAACGTCAGGAAGCTGAACAATGCATTGATTTCCGGTGCGTGTTTCCGGCAGCCCCAAAGCGCCAGGAATGTGCCGCCCGTGAGCGGAATGCCGAGTAGCCAGTAAATTTCCACGACTTATTTTTCCTTCAGCTTTTCCATGTGCTTCAGATCCAGCGAATCAAAGGTCTCGCGTATCTGGAAGAAGAAGATCGAGAGCACGAACACGCCCACCATCACGTCGAGCGCCACGCCCAGTTCCACCACCAGCGGCATGCCGTAGGTGGCGCTGGTGGCGGCGAAGAACAGGCCGTTTTCCATCGCCAGGAAGCCGATTACCTGGGGGATCGCCTTTTTGCGGGTGATCATCATGAGGAAGGCGAGCAGCACGCAGGCCAGCGCGATGCCCAGGGTCGAGCGCGTCACCGTGCCGGACAGTTCCGAGATGGGCAGCGCCAGATTGAAGGCGAAGATCACCAGCGCGATGCCGATCAGCATGGTGGTCGGGATATTGATCATCGGCTCGACATCACGGTCGACGTCGAGTTTCTTGACGATATGGAAGAAGTACCAGGGCATGGCGATCACCTTGAGCACCAGGGTGATCGCCGCCGAGTAATACAGGTGGTGCTGGTGGGTGGACCAGGCGACCAGCGCGGTGGAAGCCGTCAACGCCGCGCCCTGCCAGGCAAACAGCGTGATCAGCCCGACGATGCGGCGCTGCGACAGCATGGCGAAGGAAATCAGCAGCAGCAGGGCGGCCAGCAGATTGACGATCTGGATGTGGTAGGTCAGTGACATGTCAGACCTCCAGTAGGAAATGAATCAGCATGCCCAGCACCGCCAGCAGGAAAGCGGTGCCGAGAAACTCGGGCGCGCGGAACAGCCGTACCTTGGCTGAAATGGACTCGATGAACGCCAGCACGGCGCCGCCGAGCAGCAGTTTCGCGACCATGGCCAGCAGTGCCAGCGGCAGCGACGCGAGATCGCCCTGAATCGCGATGCCCCAGGGCAGGAACAGCGCGATGCCGAGCGCGGAATAGGTGAACAGTTTCAACGCCACTGCCCACTCGATCAGCGCCAGGTGGCGTGCCGAATATTCGAGAATCATGGCCTCATGGATCATCGTCAGTTCAAGGTGGGTGGTGGGGTTGTCCACGGGGATGCGCGCATTTTCCGCCACCGAGATCATCCAGAATGCCACCGCCGCGAACGCCAGGCTGGGGTAGATGGCGAACTCGCGGTGCGCCAGGGTCTCGACGATCATCGGCAGTTCGGTCGACTGCGAGATCAGGCTGGCGGTGAAGAACACCATCAGCAGCGCCGGCTCGGCGAGGAAGGACACCAGCATTTCGCGACGTGCGCCGAGGCTGCCGAAGTCGGTGCCGATATCCATCGCCGCCAGTGCCAGGAATACCCGCGCCAGCGCGAAGATGCCGACCAGGGCGATGACATCGGCGGCCGGCGAGAACGGCAGGTCGTTGACGATGGTCGGCACGATGCCCGCCGCCAGCGCCATGCAGGCGAAGATCATGTAGGGCGCGAAGCGGAACAGCGGCGAGGCGTTGTGGGCGATCACCGCATCTTTTTGGAACAGCTTGCGCAGTGTGCGGTAGGGCTGGGTGATCGGGGGGGCGCTGCGGCCCTGCATCCAGGCGCGGCACTGGTTGACCCAGCCCATCAGCAGGGGTGCCAGCAGGATCGCCAGCAGGGTCTGGGCAAATTGCAGAAGGATGCCGGTACTCATCGTGTTGTAAAGACCAGGAGGAAGATCAGGGTGGCGAAGCTGTAGATCAGGTACCACTGGATGCGGCCGTGCTGCAGCCGTCCGGCCTGGTTCGACAGCCAGCCCACCACGCGCGCGATCGGTAAATAAAGAATGAACCACAGCTTGTCCAGCGAGGCGCCGCGATAGCTCGGCTTGCGGTCGAAGGGATCGGGGGTTTCCCGTTCGACCTGCATGAATGCCTCGAAAATCTGCCGGATCGGCTGGCCGAAGCCTTCGGCGCTGTCCTGCATGCGCGCGTTGTGTTCCGGAAAGCCGCAATCCCACGGGTCGCTACGGCGAACCCGGCCGTGGTAGACGCGGCGCACCCACAGGAAGGTGAGCAGCAGCACCGCCCCCACGACCGCGAAGAAGATCAGCGGGGCGTAACTTGCGCGCTCCGATGAGACGGGCGCCAGCATCAACCAGTTGCCGTCATTCACCATGGTCTGGCCGACCAGCTGGTGCACCACGGGGGCGAGCCATTCGATGACATGGGCGGGAAACAGGCCCAGCAGCACGCAGCCCGCGGCCAGCCACAGCATGCCCAGGCGTTCCGGCCAGCCGGCCTCGTGCGCTTCATGCAGGGCCGGATCGCGCGGCTGGCCGAGGAAGACGACGCCGAAGAACTTGACCATCACATAGGCGGCGAGCGCCGCCGCCAGGGCCACGGTGGCGGCGGCCACCGGAATGATCATGTTGAGGTAGGGCTGGGTCAGGCCGGGGGTAAGCAGGAAGGCCTGCAGCAGCAGCCATTCCGAGACGAAGCCGTTCAACGGCGGCAGGCCGGCGATGGCCAGCGCGCCGATCAGGGTCAGCCAGGCGGTCCACGGCATGAAGCGCATCAGCCCGCCCAGGTGGCCCATGTGGCGCACCCCGGTGGCGTGCAGCACCGAGCCGGTGCCGACGAACAGCAGGCCCTTGAAGAAGGCGTGGTTGAGCGCGTGATACAGCAGGGCGGTGAGCGTCAGCGCGGCCAGCGCATCCTTGCCGTCGGTGGTGAAGATCAGCGTCAGGCCGAAGGCGGCGATGATCACGCCGATGTTCTCGATCGACGACCAGGCCAGCAGACGCTTCATGTCGGACTGCACCGCGGCGAAGATCACCCCGTACAGTGCGGTGATCAGGCCGAGCGCCAGCGCCAGCGTGCCCCACCAGGCGATCTGGAAGCCGAGCAGGTCGAAGGTCACCCGCAGCAACCCGTAGATGGCGGTCTTCAGCATCACGCCCGACATCAGCGCGGACACCGGCGAGGGCGCAGCCGGGTGCGCTTCCGGCAGCCATACGTGCATCGGCACCAGGCCCGCCTTGGCGCCGAACCCGAACAGCGCCAGCAGGTAGACGACCGAGGCCCAGAACGGCGTCATTTCGGCCAGCCGCATGGTGTCGAAGGTGTAGTCGCCCTGGCCGCCCTGCAACACGCCGAAGCTGAGCAGCAGCGCCACCGCGCCGACGTGTGCGATCAGCAGGTAAAGAAAACCGGCGCGGCGGATCTCGGGAACCTTGTGGTCAGTGGTGACGAGGAAGTAGGACGACAGCGCCATCACCTCCCAGGCCACCATGAAGGCGTAGGCATCGTCGGCCAGCAGCACCGTGACCATGCCCGCCAGGAACAGGTGGTACCACAGCGCCAGCAGCGCCAGCGGGCCCGCGGCCATGCTCCTGAAATATCCGGACGCATACACCGTGACGCCGAACGCCGCGCCGCCCAGCAGCAGCATGAAGAAGGCGGACAGGGCGTCCAGCCGCAGATGGAAAGGCAGGTCGGGCAGGCCGATGGGCAGGACGATAGTGGAAGCGGGCATGACCAGGCCGGCAAGGCCCACGCCTGCAACGCCAAGCGCGCCGAGTGCGCCCAGCGGAAATACCAGGCTGCCCAGCAGGCGTGGCGAACCTTGCAGCAGCAGCGCCCCAAATCCCAGTGTCAGCCAGAACAGCACAACACCCCAGGCCCATTGGACCGGTTCGGGGGGAAGCAGGGAAAAGATTTCCATCATGTCGTTTTCAAGCCTATCGTGCCCGGGTTCCCGCACGCACTGCTTATGCGGTCCAATAAACAGAATACTGTTACATCATGCCGCCTTTTCAAAGCCGGAGCAGGACGTTTGCCGTATTCGCGTCCTGTGTGCTTCATGCCGCGGTGTTGCTGACGGATGCCGTCACCAAGCCGGGCAAGCCTCCCGCCATCGGCGGCACCTGCCCGGACGGATGCGACGACGTCGCCGCGCTCTCCTGATAATCCGCCCCGCCCGCCTGAAGGGTGCACTCATGGAAAATGCGGCTGGTGCAGTTCCCGCACACGGCGGGGTCCATGTACTGCATCGCGGTATGGATGGCCTGGTTGCTGTTGGGAAGGATGCCGTCGTCGGCGAGCAGGCCGTCCGAGCGCAGGTCGCCCAGCATGCTCGCCACCTGCGGGTTGGCGCGGGTGAAGATCACGTGCTGATGTTCTCGTTTGGCGTGGTGCAACACGCCCTCCAACGCGCGCTGGCCGGTGGTGTCCATCATCGAGACCTTGGACATGCGCAGGATGACGACCGAAGGCTTGCTGCACACCATGTCGTTGCAGATGGTGCGCTCGAACGCCTTGGCGATGCCAAAGAACAGCGGGCCGTAGGCTTCCTTGATCATGAGCTGCGGGCAGACGCCACTCTTGTTCACCAGGCCGGCATACTTGCTGTCGCCGGCGAGGTCGACTTCCTGCGGTGTGTTCTCGCTCATGTGCTTGATGAACAGGAAGGACGCCAGCACC
>JAABQU010000074.1 GCA_011391285.1 Thiobacillus sp. | reverse complement strand
AGGCGCGGGCTGGTCAGCAGCGCCCGGCCGATCGCCACGCGCTGCCGCTGGCCTCCTGAAAGCTGGTGCGAGCGACGCCCGAGCAGCGGCACCAGACCCAGCCAGTCGACCACGGCGTCGAAGCCGATCCGCCGTTCGGTGGCGGGCACGCGCTTCCACCCGTATTCAAGGTTGCCCCGCACCGACAGGTGCGGAAACAGGCTGGCTTCCTGGAACACGTAGCCGAGCGCACGCCGGTGAGTGGGCAGAAAATGCCGGGCATCCTGCCACACCTCACCCGCCACGCTGAGGCTGCCGGGCGCGCGGTCGAGGCCCGCGATCAGCCGCAGCAGGGTGGTCTTGCCCGATCCCGAGGCGCCGAACAGCGCGGTGACGCCACGCGACGGCATGCTGACGTCGACGTCGAGGGTGAAGGCGCCGAGGCGACTTTGAAAACGTGCTTCTATCATGCCGCCGGCTTCACAGGAGGCGCGCCTGCGCCATGCGCCGGTTGACGCCATACACGACGAACAGCATCAGAAACGAAATGCCCAGCAGCAGCGCCGACAGGCGGTGCGCGGCGGCGTAGTCGAACGCCTGCGTATGGTCGTAGATGGCGATCGACACCACCCGCGTTGCGCCCGGAATGTTGCCGCCGATCATCAGCACCACGCCGAATTCGCCCAGGGTGTGGGCGAATGACAGCGTGATCGCGGTGAGATAGCCGCGCCGCGACAGCGGCAGGGCCACGCTGACGAAGCGGTCCCAGGCGTTGGCACGCAAGGTCGACGCGGCTTCCAGTGCGCGATCGCCGATGCTGGCGAACGCATTCTGCAGCGGCTGGATGGCGAAGGGCAGGGAAAACAGCAGCGAGCCGATCACCAGTCCGGTGAAGCTGAATGCCAGATGCGGATAGCCCAGACTTTCGAGCGTTTTGCCCACCGTACCGTTCGGCCCCAGAAGCACCAGCATGTAAAAGCCCAGCACGGTAGGCGGCAGCACCAGCGGCAGCGCCACCAGGGCTTCGATGACGGGTTTGCCGCGCCACTGCGTGCGTGCCAGCCACCAGGCCAGCGGTGTGCCGAGCACGATCAGCAGCGCCACCGTCACGGTGGCAAGCTTGAATGTGACCGCGAGTGCGGTGAGATCGTCGGGGGTGAGCCAGTTCATGGTTTCAGGGCGCGGGCAGCGTGAAGCCGTAGCGCCTGAGAATGGCGACGGCTTCCGGGCTTCGCGAAAATTCGGTGAAGGCGCGGGCAAGCGCGTTGTCCTTGCCGTGCCGGGTGACGATGAGGGCCTGCTGCAAAGGCGCATGCAGGGTGGCGTCGATCAGGGTGTACGCCCCCTTGCCGGCAAGCGCGGGGCTGGTCACCAGCGACAGCGCCACGATGCCGGCGTCCGCCGCGCCGCTTTCCACGAACTGGGCGGTCTGTGCAATGTTTTCGCCGAGCGCCAGCTTGGGCTCCACCTTGTCCCAGACCTTGGCGCTTTTCAGTGCTTCCACTGCGCGCATGCCGTAGGGCGCATGGTTGGGGTTGGCGATGGCCACGCGCCTGAACGCCGGGGACGCCAGGTCGGCGAGCGTCGGCGCCTTGCCCGGCCTGGCCTGCCAGACGACGATGCGGCCCACCGCGTAGGGCACGACCCTCGAGGCGGCGAATCCTTCGGCTTCGAGCTGTTTCGGGAAGGCGATGTCGGCGGAAAAGAACACGTCGTAGGGCGCGCCGTTCCTGATCTGGGTGGCGAAGTTGCCGGACGAGCCGAAGATCAGATCGACCGTTTCCCCGGTGTTCTTCTGGATGAAGGCATTGCGGATGTCGGTGAGCGCGAATTTCAGATCGGATGCGGCGGCGACGGCGATCCTGTCGGCATTCGCGGTGCAGGCGAGGGCGGCGAGGGCGAACGTGGACAGGGTGCGGGCCAGTCGTTTGAGCGTGTTGCGGCCGGTGCCAGCGATGGAGCCGGCTTCGCGGATCGCTTCGAGCAACTGCACCATGACGGGGCCGGGCGCGATGTCGGCGTCGAGGAACAGGCGAAAAACGGGACGGGATTTCATGGCGCAATGATAGCCGGGTGGAATACGCGTACCCAGCCCGGAGTCGGGTTAAGACTCGTTTAGAATCCAATCACCGTGAAGCCCAATCTGTTTTTTCTCTTTCTTGCTACGTGCTCAGGCTTTGTCCGGGCGGACACGCTCGACCTGCCCGGGCGACCGGGGGCCCTCTGGCCGCAGCCCGCCACCCTGACAGTGCGGGTTGACACACCCGTTGCGCGAACCGACCCCGCGCGTTTCGACAGTCTGGCCGCGCTGACCGAGCACGCCCTGCGCGAGCGCCCTGAATCGCGCGCCGCCTGGCTCGGCATCCAGGCCGAGGCGGCCCGGCTGGACGCAGCGTCGGCCGCCAACTTTCCGACGCTGACCGGGCAGCTCAGCTTCGTCCAGAGCCGCTCGCTGTCGAGTTCCGGCACCCCTGCACCCACGCTGCACCGCTATGGCCCCAGCCTCAGTCTTGCCTATGTGCTCTATGACTTCGGCGCACGCGCCGCCAGCATCGATGCGCAGCGTTATCAGCTTGTCGTCAGCCTGTTCAACAACAACCGTGTGCTGCTGGGCGTGGTCGCCGAAGTCGAGGCGGCCTTCTATGCGCTGCTGGACGTGCGGGCGCAGGTCGAGGCCTTGATGCAACTCGAAAAGGCCTTGCGCGCCAGCCTCGACGCGGCCGAAGCCAGGCTGCAGGGCGGTCTGGTTTCGCGCGCCGACCAGTTGCGCGCGCGTGCGGCGCTGGCCGAGACACAGCTCGCGCGCCAGTCTGCCGAGCGCGACCAGGCCAAGGCTGAAGCCGCGCTCAGGCAGGCTGCCGGCATCGAACAGACGCGCCCGCTGCTGCTCGACTGGACAACCACGCTGCCCGATGCGCTGGAGACCGCGAATCTGCTGGCGGAACTGCTGGCCGAGGCGCAGCGCCAGCGCCCCGACCTGCTTGCCCTGCAGGCAGCCGCTGCGAGCGCGCGCGCCGAAGCCGAGCGCGCGCGCGCGGCGCGCTGGCCCAGCCTGTCGCTGGCTGCCAACACCGGCCGCAGCTTTTTTATCGAGGATGACCGGGTGCCGTCTACCAGCTACAGCGTCGGCACGTTCCTGGCGATGCCACTGTTCGACGGTGGCCGGCTGGCGGCCGAGGCGCGGGCTGCCGAGCGGGATGCCGAGCGCCTGCAGGCCGAGGTGGAGATGCAGCGCAGCCAGGTGACGCGATCGGTGACCGATGCGTATCACGATGTGCTGCATGCCCAGGCGCAACGCGATGGCGTGGTGGTGCAGTTCGACAGCGCCAGTGAATCGGCGCGCGCCGCCGAGGCGCGCTACACCGCGGGCATGGGCAGCCTGCTCGAGTTGTTGACTGCGCAGGCCGCTCTGGCGCGTGCGCAGCAAACTGCCGCGCAGGCCGATTCCGACTGGCTGGCGGCATTTTCCCGTTTGAACCACGCGCTGGGCCGCCTGCCCGCCGCCTTTCTCCCGAGCCAACCATGAAACTTCGCTTCCTGATCGCCCTGGTCGTGCTGGCCCTGATCGCCGGCGTGACGTATCGCATCCAGTACCAGGAAACGGATGGCGACAAGACACGCGGCGGCGGAGACCGCACGCTCAGCGTCAAGACTGTGCCGGTGGCGGTGCGCGACTTTCCGCGGGTGATCGACCTGCCCGGCACGCTGGAGGCGGCACAGCAGGTCATCATCGTTGCCCAGGTGGGCGGCACGCTGCTGCGCCAACAGGTGGAGGAGGGTGACTCGGTGCGTGCCGGGCAGGTGCTGTTCAGCCTCGATGCACGGCCGGCGCAGGCACGCATCGCCCAGAGCCAGGCGACACTCAGCGGCGCCCGTGCCGAGACCGCCGAGGCGGAAAAGAAGCTGGAGCGGCTGAACCCGCTGATGCAGTCGGGCTACATCAGCCGCCAGGAATACGATGACGCGCTGCTGGCGCTGGAAGCCGCGCGGGCGCGTGCCGGCAGCGCCCGCGCCGAACTCGACGCGGCCCGGCTCGACGTCCAGTACGCGCAGATCCGCGCACCGATCGCCGGCCGCGTTGGTCGCATCGCGGTGCAGCCGGGCAGCCTGGTGCAGGCTGGCGGCGCGCCGCTCACCACGATCCTTGCCCCTGGGGCGCTCGACGTGCGCGCCAGCGTGGCGCAGCAGGAACTTGCCGAGCTCGTGGCCGCACGGGCGCAGGGCAAGGTTACGGCCGAAGTTTTTCATGAAGCCGATCGTTCGCTGCGGGCGCAGGGCGAACTGGTGTTCGTCGATTCGCAGATCGATGCCGCCACCGGCACGGTTCAGCTCAAGGTGCGGCTGGCCGCCTCGCCGCCTGCGCTGCTGTCGGGGCAGGGCGTGCGGGTGCGCCTGTTGCTGGGCATCGAGCCGGGTGCCAGGGTGGTGCCGGAAGCGGCGCTGCAGCATGCCCAGGAGGGCCCCTATGTCTATGTCGTGCGCGACGGCCGCGCGGTGGTGCAGCCGGTGAAACCGACCCGCAGCCTGGATGGCGAATACGTGGTCGAAGGCGAACTGCGCGCGGGCGAGCCGGTGCTGGTCGAGATCCCGCAGCGGCTGAAGGCGGGCAGCAAGGTCAAGCCCGAAACGCGGCCATGAGATTTTCAGACCCTGTTAGCCGCCTTCGCGGATAAACCGCCTTTCCGCCCATGAATCTCTCGCGCCTGTTCATCGAACGCCCGGTCGCCACCCTGATGCTGGTGCTGGCGATGGCGCTGTTCGGCGCGCTCGCCTACCACCAGCTGCCGGTGAACGACCTGCCGCAGGTGGACTTCCCCACCTTGCGGATCACCGCCTCGCAGCCCGGCGCCAACCCGGAGACCATGGCCAACACTGTGGCAACGCCGCTGGAACGGCAGCTGGCGACGGTGGCAGGAATCGAATCCATGAGTTCGCAGTCGAGCCAGGGCTCGACCAGCATCACCCTGCAATTCGAGCTTGCCCGAGACATCGACGCCGCCGCGCAGGACGTGCAGACGGCGATCGCGCAGGCTGCACGCACGCTGCCTGCCGGGATGGATCCGCCTCAATTAAGGAAGATCAACCCGGCGGATTCGCCGATTCTTTACCTGGCGCTGTCGGCCGAACGCCTGCCGCTGACCGCACTCGACGCCATTGCCGATTCGCGCGTCGCGCAAAAACTGTCGAGCGTTTCCGGCGTGGCGCAGGTGCTGGTGTTCGGCTC
>JAABQU010000073.1 GCA_011391285.1 Thiobacillus sp. | reverse complement strand
CAACGAGAACGACACGGTCGCCACCGACGAGATCCGTCTCGGCGACAACGACACCCTGGGCGCGCTGGTGACCAATCTGATTGAAGCGGATTGCCTGATCATCCTCACCGACCAGCCCGGTCTGTACACGGCAGACCCGCGCAAGGACCCGCAGGCGACGCTGGTGATGGAAGCCCACGCAGGCGACCCTGAACTCGAACGCATGGCGGGCGGAGCGGGCAGCAGCGTCGGCACCGGCGGCATGCTGACCAAGATCCTCTCCGCCAAGCGTGCGGCCAGGAGCGGTGCGCATACGGTGATCTGCAGCGGCCGCGAGGAGAACGTTCTGCTGCGGTTGGCGGCGGGCGAGGCCATCGGCAGCCAGTTGGTGGCGCGCCAGGCGCCGCTCGCCGCGCGGCGGCAATGGCTGGCCGACCATCTGCAATTGCGCGGCGGCGTGATCCTGGACGATGGCGCCGTGCGCGCGCTGCGCGAGGATGGCAAGAGCCTTTTGCCGGTTGGCGTCAAGGGCATCACCGGCGAATTCGAGCGTGGCGAAGTGGTGGGTGTGGCCGATGCCGAAGGCTGTGAAATCGCACGTGGCCTCGTCAACTACAGCGCGAGCGAAGCGCGCCGCATCGCCGGCAAGCCGAGCAGCGCGATCGAGGCCGAGCTCGGCTACATGGACGAGCCGGAACTGATTCACCGAGACAACCTGGTGTTGCTGGCGTGAGCACGACTGTTGACTTGATGCGCCACGGCGAGCCCGTCGGCGGGCGCAGGTATCGCGGCCAGATCGACGACCCGCTGTCTGAAAAGGGGTGGGCGCAGATGCATGCGGCGGTGGGCGCGTCGGTGCCGTGGACGCGCATCGTGTCGTCGCCTTTGCTGCGCTGCCGTGCGTTCGCCGAAGCGCTGGCCGACCGCCACGCCCTGCCGCTGGCATTGGACGAGCGTCTGAAGGAAGTCGGCTTCGGCGCATGGGAGGGCAAGTCGGCCGCCGAGATCGAGCAGGACGCCCCCGGTACGCTGGCGCGCTTCAAGGCCGATCCGATCCGTGCGCGTCCACAGGGTGCAGAACCGCTTGAGGACTTCCATGCGCGTGTGGCCGCTGCGCTGGACGATATGCTCGTGCAACACGCCGGCCAGCATGTGCTGCTGGTGGGGCACGCCGGAGTGATGCGCATGGCGTTGGCGTGGGCGCTGCAGATTCCGCTGGGACACGCCTACCGCATCGAAGTGGCGACTGCTTCGCTGACGCGCCTGCGCTTCGATGCCGGTCGCGCGAGCCTGATTTTCCACGGCAGCCCGCGCGTCGATCGGTGATTCGCTGCGTCGTTTTCTGGCTGTGCCTGCTGCTGAGCTGCCCCGTACAGGCCGCCGCCATCCGCCTGGTCGACGATATCGGGCAGACGCTCGAATTCACCCGGCCGCCGCAGCGCATCATTTCCCTCACGCCGCATCTCACCGAGCTCCTGTTCGCCGTCGGCGCCGGGTCGCAGTTGGTGGGGGTCGACAGCGCCAGCGACTACCCCGCAGCGGCGAAAACCTTGCCGCGCGTAGGCGACTACAGCCGCATCAACTTCGAACGCATCCTGGCGCTGAAGCCGGACCTGGTCCTTGTCTGGGTTGGCGGCAACCGTGCGGCGGATATTCACGGCCTGAGGAAAATGGGCGTGCCCGTACTGCACACCCAGGCGACCCGGCTCGACGACGTGGCACGCCTGCTGCGCCTCATCGGACAGGCGAGCGGCCATGCAGTGGCGGGAGAGACGGCGGCGCAAGCGTATTCCACGCGATTGGCCGCGTTGCAGGTGCGTGACGTGCAGAAGCCGCCGGTGAGTGTGTTCTATCAAGTCTGGGATCGTCCGCTGATGACGGTGGGCGGTGGCCACTGGATCAGCGATGCGCTGGTGCTGTGCGGTGCGCGCAATGTGTTTGCCGATCTGCGCGGACTTTCACCGGTGGTGTCGCGCGAGGCGGTGCTCAGCCGGGCACCCGAACTGATCGTGGCGGGCAGCGATGCGCCGGACCTGCGGCGTTCGTGGCAGCAGTTTGCCAGCCTGCCGGCGGTGAAAAATGATGCGTTTGTACAGGTGGATGCGGACCTGCTGCATCGGCTCACGCCGCGACTGATCGAGGGCGTGGCCGGGCTGTGCGCGGCGGTGGCGGCTTATGCGCGGTGACGCGCGCCGCTGGACTTGCGGTTGGGACAGTCTTCCTTGATGCAGTCGGCGTAGATCTGCAGCGAATGGTCGTGGATGGCAAAGCCGCGCTCTTTGGCGATGCGGTTTTGGCGCTTTTCGATTTCGGCGTCGAAGAACTCCTCGACCTTGCCGCACTGCAGGCAGACCAGATGGTCGTGGTGGTCGCCCTGGTTGAGTTCGAATACCGCCTTGTCGCTGTCGAAATGGTGGCGCATCAACAGCCCGGCCTGCTCGAACTGGGTGAGTACGCGGTAGACCGTGGCGAGGCCAATGTCCTGTCCTTCATCCGAGAGAAGCCGGTAAACCTCTTCTGCCGTCATGTGCCGCTTGTCGCTCTGCTCGAACAGATCGAGGATTTTAAGGCGCGGCAGGGTGGCTTTGAGACCGATGCTCTTGAGGTCGGATGGATTGCTCAATGGGGGTCTCCAGAATGGGAACACGAATACGTTATGATACGTTTTTTTCCACCCGCCCCAACCCTTCCGGTTTCCTGACCATGCGTCATTTCCTGATTTCCGCCCTGCTTCTGAGCCTGGTTGCCGGGTGCTCCGGCGGCTATATCGCATCCCATCGCATCGATGTGCAACAAGGCAATGCGCTCGATCAGGAGAACGTCGCTCGTCTGAAGCCCGGCCTCAGCCGCTCGCAGGTCCGCTTCCTGCTGGGCACGCCGCTGGTGGTCGATCCGTTCCGGACCGATCGCTGGGATTACGTGTACATGTACTACACGGCCGGCAAGCTGACCGAGCAGAAGCGCATCTCGCTGTTCTTCGATGGCGATACGCTGGCGCGCATAGAAGGTGATCTGCCAGCGCCTGCAAGCCCGGACCAGCCGACGTCCGAACCGGCCGTGCAGGACGTTCAGCCATGACCGTGCAGACCGCGATTGCCGGCGTGTCCGGCCGCATGGGGCGTGCGCTGCTGGAAGCGGTGGCGGCCGATGCCGGCTGCGTGCTGTGTGGCGCGATTGACCGGCCTGGCAGCCCGCTGGTCGGACAGGATGCCGGTGCGGCCTGGGGCGCGGCCAGTGGGGTGGCTGTGACGGATCAGCCGGCCGCCGCATTGCACGGCGCACAGGCGCTGATCGACTTCACCCGTCCCGAAGCCACCTTCGGCTATCTGGATGCCTGTGCCGCGGCCGGCGTGCCGCTGGTGATCGGCACCACGGGCTTCGACGAAGCCGGCCGAGCGCGCATTGCGGCTGCGGCGCAGCAGATTCCGGTCGTGTTCGCGCCCAACATGAGCGTGGGGGTGAACCTCCTGATGAAACTGGCCGAACTCGCAGCCCAGGTGCTGGAGGACGGCTACGACATCGAGATCATCGAGGCGCACCATCGCCACAAGGTCGATGCGCCGTCCGGCACCGCGCTGGGCTTGGGGCAGGCCGTGGCCCGCGCCATCAATCGTGATCTTGCCAGCTGCGCCGTGTACGGACGCGAGGGCGTCACCGGCGAGCGCGACCCCAAGACCATTGGCTTTGCCACAGTGCGCGGCGGCGACATCGTCGGCGACCACACGCTGCTGTTCGCCGGCATCGGCGAACGCGTTGAACTCACCCACAAGGCCAGCAGCCGCGCCACCTTCGCCCAAGGCGCGCTGCGTGCCGCCAAGTGGCTGCAGGGCCGCGCGCCGGGCCTGTACGACATGCGCGACGTGCTGGGTCTCAAATAGCAATCTGAATTCACCGCAAAAATCGGGAACACACCATGAACGCCGTCAAGGTCTACAGCACCGGCACCTGCCCCATCTGCGTCAAGGCCAAGGCCTTTCTGGACAAACGGGGCATCGGCTACGACGAAGTCCGAATCGATCTCGACCGCGAAGCGATGAAGGAATTTGCGGTCGTTACCAACGGCGCGCGCACCGTGCCGCAGATCGTCGTCGACGGGAAATGCGTCGGCGGCTTTACCGAGCTGACTGAGCTCGACATGGACGGCGGGCTGGACCACCTCCAGCCCTGATCCGGGCGGGGAAAAGCCTGCCCAAGCGTCGTTGAGTCATTGAAGACAGGCGCCAGTTCGGCTACAATTCGGCAATTCAAGTTCAGGCGGGTTCGCGCAAGCGGCTCGCCTGAATTTTGTCACCTGCGCCACGCTCATTCGTCTTGCGGAGTATTCCTTGTCACGTGCCCAGCCTGCCATCCTTGTTTTAGCTGACGGTTCGGTTTTTCGCGGCCTGTCCATCGGCGCCGACGGCATCACGACCGGTGAGGTGGTATTCAATACCGCGCTGACCGGTTATCAGGAAATCCTCACCGATCCCTCGTATTCGCGTCAGATCGTGACGCTGACCTATCCCCACATCGGCAACACCGGCATCAATGCCGAGGACGTCGAGTCGGATCGCATTCACGCGGCCGGCCTGGTGGTACGCGACGTACCGCGCCTGCATTCCAATTTCCGCGCCGACCAGTCGCTGTCCGATTACCTCAAGGGCCAGAATATCGTGGCGATCGCCGATATCGACACCCGGCGACTGACGCGCATCCTGCGAGAGAAGGGCGCGCAGGCAGGCTGCATCATGGCCGGTGCCGTGGATGAGAAGAAGGCGCTCGAGGCCGCGCATGCCTTCCCCGGTCTGGCGGGCATGGATCTGGCCAAGGTCGTGACGGCGTCGGCATCCTACGAGTGGAACGAATCCGAATGGAAGCTGGGGCGCGGCTATGGCCAGCAGACCGAGCCGCGCTTCCACGTGGTGGCCTTCGATTACGGCGTCAAGCGCAACATCCTGCGTATGCTGGCCGAGCGCGGCTGCCGTCTCACCGTACTGCCGGCCACCGCAACCGCGGCGGAGGCGATGGCGCTGAAACCGGACGGCATTTTCCTCTCCAACGGCCCCGGCGACCCGGAACCGTGCGACTACGCGATCCAGGCGATCAGCGAACTGGTGGCGGCGAAAATCCCGACCTTCGGCATCTGCCTCGGCCACCAGTTGCTGGCGCTCGCCTCCGGTGCCAAGACCGTCAAGATGAAGTTCGGTCACCATGGCGCCAACCATCCGGTGAAGGATCTCGACAGCGGGCGGGTGGCGATCACCAGCCAGAACCATGGCTTCGCGGTGGAT
>JAABQU010000072.1 GCA_011391285.1 Thiobacillus sp. | reverse complement strand
AAGAGGTGCTGTTCCCCGCGTTCGAAGCCCGCACCGGCATGAGCATGGGGCCAACCCAGGTCATGCGCTCGGAGCACGTGCAGATGAGGGATCTGATTGCGGACATGGGGCGCGCCGTGGCCGAATCCGATCAGGACAGCTATCTCGGCCTGTCGGAAACCCTCAACATATTGATGCAGCAGCACAATCTGAAGGAAGAGAATGTGCTCTATCCGATGACGGACCAGGTGCTGGGCGGCGAGCGCGACGACCTGATTCGTTCCATGGAGGCTGTTGCCAAGTGACAGGGCTCCCTTGCCCGCACGGCGTCATTTCCGGCAAGGGGGCACCGACTTTGTTCGGGCCAAAGCCCGCCAGACACCGCAATGCCCCAACCGCTTGACGACATCCTCATCGACGCGCGCGGGCTGGAGCCCCCTGAGCCGCTGGAAAAGGTCATGCAGACGCTGCCTCGGCTGCGCCCCGGCCAGTCGATCCGGCTGTTGCTGCATCGCGAACCGTTCCCGCTGTATCCGCTGCTCGCCGAACGCGGCTATCGCCACGCCACCCGGATGGAAGCCGACGGCAGCTACGTCATCCTGATCCGCCAGCCCGACGGGCACGCGTCAGGCGCGCCCCAATGAACCCTCAAGCCGGCCTCTCCTTCGAACAGGCGCCGCCCTTCTCGCTGCCGTTGCGGTTTTTTCTCACCGCCCCGCTGTTTCTGCTGGCAGCCGCAGCACTCATGGTGCTGACGCCGGAATCCCTGACCACGCGCTGGACGCCGCAGGCACTCGCCCTGACCCATGCGCTCACCCTGGGCTTCCTCGCCATGGCGATGCTGGGGGCGTTGATGCAGATGCTGCCGGTGGTTGCCGGCGTGTCCCTGCCCGCGCCACGGCTGGTGGCATGGACCAGCCACCTTTCCCTCACGCTGGGGACCATTGCCTTGATGACGGGCTTTCTGGCTGCCGCGCCGGCGGCTTTCGGCATCGGCATCGTCCTGCTCGGCGGCGGTTTCGCGGCCTTCCTCACCGCTGCGGCGATTGGTCTATCGCGGGCTGTGGCCGGCATCACGGTCAACGGCATGCGGCTCGCGCTGGCCTGCCTGGGCATTACCCTCGTGCTCGGATTGGCGCTGGCCCTGGCCCGCGCGGGCGGCGGAACCCTGCCCGCGATCGATGACATGATCGCCGCGCACCTCACCTTCGGCCTGCTCGGCTGGGTGCTGCTGCTGGTGATCGGCGTTGCCTACCAGGTGGTGCCGATGTTCCAGATCACCCCGCCCTACCCGCCGCGCCTGAGCCGCTGGCTGGCAGGTATGCTGTTCACGCTGCTGCTGCTCCGCGCCGCTGCGCCGCTGTTGCCCGCCGGCATCGACCCGCTGGTCGATGCCGGACTCGCCGGCGCCATCCTGCTATTTGCCCTGACCACCCTGCGCCTGCAGGCACACCGGCGCAGAAAGCTGCCGGATGTCACCCTAGGTTTCTGGCGCCTCGGCATGGCCAGCCTGATCGCCTGCGTGGCCGCCTGGCTCGCCGCCCGGTTCAGTCCGGCCTGGGCCGGCAGCGACGCCTATCCGCTGCTGCTGGGTGTGCTGTTCATCGGCGGCTTCGCGGTGAGCGTGGTCAACGGTATGCTCTACAAGATCGTACCCTTTCTCGCCTGGTTTCATCTGCAGGCGCAACTCCAGGCGCGCGCCGGCAGCATCCCCACCATGAAGGAGATGATCGCGGCGCGCTGGATGCGCGGGCAGTTCCGTCTTCACCTTGCCGCTTGTGCGCTGCTTGTCGCTACCGTACTGTGGCCGCCCCTGATCGTCGCGGCAGGCGGTGTGCTGGCGCTGTCGACACTGGTGCTGTGGCTCAACCTGGTGTCCGCCACGCGTCGATTTGGCCGCCATGGCGGGCGTTTCACTTGATTCACTGGCCTGCCTGCGGCGACAATTGGCACCGGGGTAAAACTTCGCAAGGCCGCCCCGGCAAAACCTGTCAACAAAATTCCAAGGATCAAAATGCAACGCGTCGATGATTTTCGCCTGCGCTTCGGCAAGCAGGAACTGGTTCCGATCATCATCGGCGGCATGGGCGTGGACATCTCGACCGCCGAGCTGGCACTCGAGGCGGCGCGCCTCGGTGGTATCGGCCATATATCCGACGCCCTGGTGCAATCCGTGTCCGACCGGCGCTTCGGCACCAAATTTGTCAGCCAGAAGCTGAAGAAATACAAGGCCAACGTGGCCAGCAGCGACAAGTCCGACGTGCATTTCAACCTTGAGGTGCTCGAAGAGGCGACGCGCAACCATGTCGGCAGGACCATGGAAGCCAAGCAGGGCGATGGCATGATCTTCATCAACTGCATGGAGAAGCTCACCATGAACGCGCCGCGCGAGACGCTGCGCATGCGCCTGACCGCCGCGCTCGACGCCGGCATCGACGGCATCACCCTGTCCGCCGGCCTGCACCTCGGCTCGTTCGCGCTGATCGAGGACCATCCACGCTTTCGCGATGCCAAGCTCGGCATCATCGTGTCGTCGGCGCGTGCGCTGGGCATGTTCCTTCGCAAGAATGCCCGGCTGCAGCGCCTGCCTGACTTCGTGGTGGTGGAGGGACCGCTCGCCGGCGGCCACCTCGGCTTCGGCCTGGACTGGGCGAAATACGATCTGCTCACCATTGTCAACGAGGTGCGGGCTTTCCTCACTGCCGAACACCTCGAGATTCCGGTGATTGCCGCTGGCGGCATTTTCACCGGCAGCGATGCCACGGCCTTCCTCGAACAGGGCGCGGCTGCCGTGCAGGTGGCGACCCGCTTCACCGTGACCCAGGAATGCGGGCTGCCGGACAAGGTCAAGCAGGAATATTTCAAGGCCAGCGAGGAAGACATCGAGGTCAACACCATCTCGCCGACCGGCTACCCGATGCGCATGCTGAAAGGCAGCCCGGGGATCGGCTCCGGCATCCGCCCCAACTGCGAGGCCTACGGCTACCTGCTCGACGCCAACGGCCGCTGCGCCTACATCGACGCCTACAACCGCGAAGTGGAACTGCATCCGGGGGCAAGGAAGATTTCAGTCAGGGACAAGACCTGTCTGTGCACCCACATGCGCAACTTTGATATCTGGACCTGCGGCCAGACCACCTGGCGCCTCAAGGACACCACCCGGCGCCTGGCGGATGGCAGCTACCAGGTTCTCAGCGCGGAGCAGGTGTTCCACGACTACCAGTTCAGCATCGACCAGAAAATCGCCCTGCCGCCCTGAGCGGCACGGAACCCGCCTTTACCGCTCCGCGTCAGCCCAGTTGTTGGGGGTTTCATACAGGCGCACCCGTTGCAGCCGAAGCTGGTTGCCGTAGATATCGAGATAGGCCGCATCCAGGATGCGGAACGCCTCCGCCGCCAGATTTTCCGAGGTCGGCACGACCGGCAGCACGACCGTCTTGTGTCCGGGAAGCGACGCCAGGAATTCCACCACGGCACGATCTCCCTGATACACCAGGAAGGCATGATCCCAGTGGTCGACAAGGGCGGCATTGGCAATGTGTTTCACGTCGGAAAAGTCCATCACCATGCCCTGCTCCGCCACGCCCTCGATACCAA
Organism: Thiobacillus sp.; assembly: GCA_011391285.1. Next base: position 1,681 of record JAABQU010000072.1, on the reverse strand, counting down.
TGATCTCGCCCGACAGGGTGATTTCGATTGCATAGCGGTGACCGTGCAGATGCCGGCACTGGCTGGCGTGGTTGGGGATGCGGTGACCGGCGTCAAATTCCAGCCTGCGTGTAATCAGCATGGCAGACGCCCCATTCCCGCCCCGGACTTCATCATGGCGATGCCAGGGCCGCCGTCGCGCCGTCCGCAGGGCGGCAACGTGTCAGCGGCGGCGAGTGTTGTGGGCATCGTCATGCCAGGCCTTCAATCAAGCGAAAGGCAAATTATAGCCATTTTGCGACATGCTTATCCTTTGATAGCGCCCGCCCGTACCCGCCATGAACAGGCTTGCCGCCATGCATTCACGTCTGCGTTGCGGCGGGGTGCATGGCTGTTGACGCATACGGCGCCATGCGCACTTTGGTGTGGTGCAGAACGGAATCGTTAGCATTTTTAGCGTCCTGCAACCATGGCCTACCCATCGCGGGTGTTCACCCACTCCGCCTAAACGCCTACAATGCCGGGTCTTACTCGCTGGCCTATTTACCGCATGTTCACCGGCATCATTCAATCCATCGGCCGCATCCACGAATTTGAAGCCCGCGGCACCGATGCTCGCATGGTCATCACCGGCGGCGGGCTGGACTTTTCCGACGTAGCCACCGGCGACAGCATCGCGGTCGACGGCGTCTGCCTCACCGCGGTGGCGCTGGCGCCCGACCGTTTCACCGTCGACGTCTCCGCCGAAACCCTGCGCGTCACCGCGGGCTTCGTCCCGGGCGCCGAGGTCAACCTGGAAAAGGCCTTGCGCCTGGCCGACCGTCTCGGCGGCCATCTGGTCTCGGGGCACGTCGACGGCGTCGGCACGGTGCACCACTTCGTGCCGGTGGGCGAATCGCACCTGCTGGAAATCGACGCGCCAGCCGAGCTCGCGCGCTACATCATCCGCAAGGGCTCGATCACGGTGAACGGCGTCTCGCTGACGGTCAATGCGGTCTCCGGCACGCGCTTTGCGCTGAACCTCATCCCGCACACGCTGGAGATGACGACGCTCAAGCACCTGCAGGCCGGCAGCCGTGTCAACCTGGAAGTCGACATGATCGCGCGCTACGTCGAGCGCATGATGCAATTCACGAACGCCACAGACAAAGACTAAGGAACAAGAACCCATGAGCCTCGCCTCCACCCTGGAAATTATCGAAGAACTCAAGGCCGGCCGCATGGTGGTGCTGGTCGACGAGGAAGACCGCGAAAATGAGGGCGACCTGGTGATGGCCGCCGAGCATGTCACCCCCGATGCGATCAACTTCATGGCCAAGTATGGGCGCGGCCTGATCTGCCTGACGCTGACCGACGACCGCTGCCGCCAACTCGGCTTGAAGCAGATGGTCTCCGACAACCAGACGCCGCACGGCACTGCGTTCACCATCTCGATCGAGGCCGCCGAGGGCGTGACGACCGGGATCTCCGCCGCCGACCGCGCGGTGACCATCCAGGCCGCGGTAAAGCACGACGCCAGGGCCACCGACATCATCCAGCCCGGCCACATCTTCCCGCTGCGCGCCCAGCCCGGCGGCGTGCTGGTGCGCGCGGGGCACACCGAAGCCGGCTGCGACCTGGCCGGACTCGCCGGACTCGAGCCCGCCTCGGTCATCTGCGAAATCCTCAAGGACGACGGCACCATGGCGCGCCTGCCCGACCT
>JAABQU010000071.1 GCA_011391285.1 Thiobacillus sp. | reverse complement strand
TCTGCTTGTCGCCGAAGCGGGGAAAACTGAGCGATGCGGTCATGGGATCAAACCAGGCTGAACAGGGATTGGGTCATCTTTTGCGGATGGGCCGCGCGGAAATAGGTCTGGGCGATGACGGCGTTGAGGTCGGCCAGCCGCGCCTGGATGTCGTCGCAGAATTCGTGCAGGCCGTTCTCTGCCAGCGCGTGATAATCGGCCCGGTCCACCAGATTGAGCATGCCCTGCAGACGGCGCATCGGTTCGGCACCCGGCAACTCGTCGAGGGCGAACTGGATTTCATGCAGGCAGTGGCGGACGCTGCGCGGGAACTGCAGATCGTTGAGCAGGAAACCCAGCACCTTGTGGCCGCGCGCGTGCACGCCGACATGGCGCCGGTACATCTGGTGCGCCGACAGCGCGTGCAGCACGCTCATCCAGATCAGGTCGTAATACTGGCTGTTCTGGTACGGCAGGTTGATGGCGTAGCTGACGTCGAGCACGCGCGTCGTCATGTCGGCGCGCTCGACGTTGCGCCCCAGCCGCATGAACTGGAAGCCCTCGTCGCGGCTCATGGTGCCGGAAAGCAGGCCGACCACGGCCTGGCGGCGGCGGATGATTTCGGTCAGCACCTCGAGGCGCTTGCGGCGGTCGAGGGCGTGGTTGAGATGGGTGCTGGTGTAGAGATACAACTCGTTGACCCATTCCCACGATTCGCGCGGCAGCACCTCGCGGAAGGTGCGGGTATTCTCGCGCGCAAGGCGCACGCAGGCGAAGATCGACGACGGGTTGCGCTCGTCCTGGATGAGAAAGCTCATCACGGCGTTTTCGCTCGCCTCGTCGTAGTGCTGGTGGAAGGCCTCGTCGAGACCCACCACTTTCAGCAGGTCTTCCCAGCCGAAGCTGGCGCCGCGCGGCATGTCCATCAACAGCATGGTGGTGGCGTTGATCAGGCGCGCGGTGTCCTCGGCACGTTCGAGATAGCGCGCCATCCAGTACAGATTTTCAGCAACACGAGCCAGCATCAGATCACCCCCTGCACAACCCAAGTATCCTTGCTGCCGCCACCCTGCGACGAGTTCACCACCAGCGAGCCGCGCCGCAGGGCGACGCGCGTAAGACCGCCGCGGGTGACATACAGGTCTTTCGATTGCAGGATGAACGGCCGCAAGTCGACATGCCGCGGTTCGATCACCCCATCGCATAGCGTGGGCACGGTCGACAGGGCCAACGTCGGCTGCGCCATGTAGTTGCGCGGGTTATCCGTGATGAGTTCGGCGAATGTCGCCTGTTCCTCCGGCGTCGATTTCGGTCCCACCAGCATGCCGTAGCCGCCGGATTCGTTGGCCGGCTTGACCACCAATTTATCCAGATTCGCCAGAACGTATTCGCGGTCGGCCTCGTTCATGCAGAGGTAGCTCGGCACGTTGGGCAGGATCGCCTCCTCGCCGAGGTAGTAGCGAATCATGTCGGGCACATAGGCATACACCACCTTGTCGTCGGCCACCCCCGATCCGGGTGCGTTGGCGATGCCGACCTTGCCGGCTTTCCAGGCGCGCATCAGGCCGGGCACGCCGAGCGTGGAATCGGCGCGGAACACTTCGGGGTCGATGAAGTCGTCGTCGACGCGGCGGTAGATGACGTCGAGCCGCGTCAGGCCCTCGATCGTTTTCATGTAGACGCAGTCGTCGTCGAGCACCACCAGGTCGGAGCCCTCGACCAGATGCGCGCCCATCTGCTGCGCGAGGTAGGAATGCTCGAAATACGCAGAGTTGTAGACGCCGGGGGTGAGCACGGCAATTTCCGGGCGATCGTCCGTTCGCGGCGACAGCGCAGCCAGCATGTCATACAGCTGTGCGGTGTAACTGTCGACCGGCAGCACGTCGTAGCGCGCGAACAGCTCGGGAAACAGCCGCTTCATCAGCTGGCGGTTTTCAAGCATGTAGGACACGCCTGACGGCACGCGCAAGTTGTCTTCCAGCACGTAGACCGTGCCGTCGCCGTCGCGCACCAGGTCGGTTCCGCAGATGTGCGCCCATACGCCATAGGGCGGATTGGCCCCGACGCAGGCCGCGCGGAAATTCTTCGAATCGGCCAGCACCTCGGCGGGAAACACGCCGTCCCGGATTATTTTCTGCTCGTGGTAGATATCGTCGATGAACCGGTTGAGTGCCTTCAGGCGCTGTTTCAGCCCGGCCTCGATGCAATCCCATTCGTCTTTTTCGATGATGCGGGGCACCACGTCGAACGGCCAGGCGCGGTCGATGTTGCCGGCCTCGGAGTACACGGTGAAGGTAATCCCCGCCGCCATGATCGCGGCGTCCACCGCGCGATGCCGCGCCTCCAGTTCGTCGCCCGCCATCTCGGCAAAGTAGTCGCACAGGCCTTCGGCCCCCTTGCGCGGCTTGCCCGGTGCTTCGAGCAACTCGTCAAACCCGCCCATCAGCGGATAGCTTCCGCAATCGATCTTCATCTTCCAGTCTCCGAACGGCGCGTGCCACGCTTTTATTGGTAAGTTTGGGCACACCTGTCTTGGAATGAGCAGCCTCTATGCCAGCGCAACAATATCAATGTGAATCAACTGGTTGCGGATATTGATGCGGCGTGATCCGATGCCGGACGCGCCAAAATCAGGCGGCTTTTGGACGACCGCCCCCGTTTGGTGCAGTCAACTCGCCAGCAGCAGAAACAACAACAGCAGGTTCAGGACGATCGAGAGGAACGAAACCAGCGGCCAGGCACCCGCGGGCGAGCGCTCGATCAGCGGCGTGCGGCGGCGCAGCAGCGGATTGGCTTCGCCGCGCTCCAGCGCGAGCAGCATCTCTTCGGCGGTTTCGAAGCGCTGCGCGGGGTCGCGGGCGACCGCCTTGAGCAGAACATTCTCAAGCCAGGGCGGCATGTCGGGACGGTAGCGGACCGGCGGAACCGGCTCGCCGAAACGGGGATGCTGGAAAGGCTCGATCTCGCCGTAGGGATAGCGGCGGGTAAGCAGGTGATACAGGGTCGCACCGACAGCGTAAAGATCAGTCTGCACGTTGGCCTCAGCGCCGCTGAACAACTCGGGTGCCATGAAGCTGGGGGTGCCGGGCTGGGCGTAGTCCTCGCGCACGTCGAGCGTGGGACAGCGCGCCACCCCGAGATCGAGAATGCGCAGTTTGCCATCGCCGTCGACGTGCAGGTTGGCGGGCTTGAGGTCGCGGTGGACGATGTCGAGCCGGTGCAGCGCGGCCAGCCCCTTCAGTACACGAATGGCCAGCGTGACGGTCTCGACCGGGGAGAAATGCTGGCCGGCATCGAGCTTGTCCTGCAACGTCGCACCCTCGAAATGGCGCACCGCGAAGTAGAGAAAATTGCGCCCGGGCAAGGTCAGCACATCGGGAAAGTAGTGCGAGTGGACGCGCTTGAGGAACCATTCCTCGGCGAGCAGCCGGCACGCCGCGTCGGCATCGCCCGCCAGCACCGGCTGCAGCGTCTTCAGCGCCCAGCGCTGGCCGGTCTTATCGTGGCGCGCGCGATAGATCAGGGTGTCGCGCCCGCTGTGCAACTCACCTTCGATGATGAAGTCGTCGAGCCGCGCGCCCGGCTGCAGCTTGCCCGGCAGGGGCAGTTCGTGCGCCTCGATCAGCGGCGCCTCGGCCTCGCCTGAGGCGACCACGCGCACCACCAGGGCGGTCGCGTTGTCCTGGCCGCCGCGGGCGTGCGCAGCTTCGACCAGTGCCGCGGCGGCGCGCTGCGGGCTGTCGTGCAGCACCAGAAGACGATGCAGTTCGAGCTGGCCGAGCGGCTCCCACACGCCGTCGCAAACGATCAGAAACACATCGCCCGCCAACAGTTCGCCGTCACCGAAATCGGGCAGCACGTGGGTGTCGAGGCCAAGCGCGCGTTTCAGCACATGCGACATGCCAGGCATTTCCCAGACGTGGTCGGTGGTCAGCTGCTCCAGTGCTTCCCCACGCAGGCGGTACAGGCGGCTGTCGCCGACGTGCGCGTAGTGGAAGCGGCGACCGCGCAGCACCAGCGCGGTGAGCGTCGTCGCCATGCCCCCGGCTTCGTGGCGCGACGCGGTCTGGCCGGTGAGCCAGCGGTTGATCGCCGACAGCACGGTGCCCAGCGCGTGCGGGATTTCCCAGGTGTCGGGCGTGGCGTAATAGTCGGCGAGCAGATTGCGCACCGCCGTTTCCGCCGCCTCGCGCCCATGCACGCCGCCCGAGACGCCATCGGCGACCACCGCGAGCATGCCCTTGGTCGCGGCAAGCTGCGCGTCGGCCGGCTCGACGAAACCGCCATAGTCTTCGTTACGCTCGCGCGGCCCGGTTGCGGTGGCGTAGCCGAATTGGAGGGTAAGGGGCATTGCAGGGGTCAGGGGTCAGGGGTCAGGGGTCAGGGATTATAGGGCGCGGCCACGCCGCTCCTTCCCTGAATCCTGATCCCTGAATCCTGACTAAACCTTCGCGCCGGAAATCGCCGCCGCGCCCCAGGTGGTGCGCCAGCGCGTCTTCACCGACGCCAGGCCGATCAGGGCGACGATGCACAGGCCCGAGAAAATGAGCAGGCCGATCTGATAGCTACCGGTGGCGCCGCGGATGTAGCCGAGGCTGGACGCCAGGTAGAAGCCGCCCACGCCGCCGGCCATGCCGACCAGGCCGGTCATCACGCCGATCTCCTTGCGGAAGCGCTGCGGCACCAGTTGAAACACCGCGCCGTTGCCGACGCCGAGGCTACCCATGCCGAGGATGAACCAGATCAAAGCCACCCAGGGGCTGGCAGCGCCGAAGCTGACGATGGCGATGAAGACCGAAGCCAGCACATACATCACCAACAGGGTACGGATGCCGCCGATGCGGTCGGCCAGCGCGCCGCCGATGGGCCGCACCAGCGAGCCGGCGAACACGCAGGCAGCGGTGAAGTAACCCGCCTCGATCGGCGTCATGCCGTACTGGTCGTTGAAGTACAGGGTGAGGCTGGAAGCCAGGCCGACGAAGCCGCCGAAGGTGCAGAAGTAGAAGAACATGAACCACCAGGCGTCCTTGTCCTTCAGCACGTTGAGGTACTGGTGCAGCGACTTGGGCGGCGGACAGTCCGGCGCGTCCTTGGCGAACAGGCTATAGACCAGGAAGGCCGCGCCCACCGGGATCAGCGCCATGCCGAAGACGTTGCCCCAGCCGTAGGCCGCAGCCAGGCCGGGGGCAAACAGCGCCGCCAGCACCGTCCCGGAGTTGCCGGCGCCGGCGATGCCGAGCGCGGTGCCCTGGTGCTGCGGCGGATACCAGCGCGAGGCAAGCGG
>JAABQU010000070.1 GCA_011391285.1 Thiobacillus sp. | reverse complement strand
GAACTGATCTATAACCTAAACGTGCCGTCGCGCTGGGGCACCCAGACGCCGTTCACCAACCTGACCTTCGACTGGGTGTGCCCGGAAGACCTGCGCGAGCAGGTGCCAGTGGTCGGCGGCAAGGAAATGCCGTTCACCTACGGCGAGCTGCAGGCCGAGATGGACATGATCAACCGTGCGTACATCGAGGTGATGACCACGGGCGACGCCAAGGGCCGCGTGTTCACCTTCCCCATCCCGACCTACAACATGACGCCGGATTTCCCGTGGGAATCCGAGAACGCCACGCTGCTGTTCGAGATGACAGCCAAGTACGGCCTGCCCTACTTCCAGAACTTCATCAATTCCGAGATGAAGCCGAACCACATCCGCTCGATGTGCTGCCGCCTGCAGCTTGACCTGCGCGAACTCCTGAAGCGCGGCAACGGCCTGTTCGGCTCGGCCGAGCAGACCGGTTCGGTCGGGGTGGTGACGGTCAACTGCGCGCGCCTGGGCTACGAGTACAAGGGTGACGAGGCAGGTCTGCTGCGCCGCCTTGACGCCCTGCTCGACATGTCGCGAAACGGCCTGGAAATCAAGCGCAAGGAGATCCAGCGCCTGATGGACAACGGCCTGTTCCCCTACACCAAGCGCTATCTCGGCACCCTGCGCAATCACTTCTCGACCATCGGCATCAATGGCGTCAACGAGATGATCCGCAATTTCACCGGCGACGAGCACGACATCACTTCCGAGTGGGGCCACGATTTCGCGGTGCGTCTGCTCGATCACATCCGTGGACGCATCGCTGCGTTCCAGGAAGAAACGGGCCACATGTACAACCTGGAGGCCACGCCAGCCGAGGGCACCACCTACCGTTTCGCCAAGGAGGATCGCAAGCGTTATCCGGCCATCCTGCAGGCGGGCACCGAAGACATGCCGTACTACACCAACTCGTCGCAACTGCCGGTGGGTTTCACCGACGATGCCTTCGAGGCGCTGGAGCGGCAGGACGACCTGCAGCGCAAGTACACAGGCGGCACCGTGCTGCACCTCTACATGTCGGAAAACATCTCATCCGCAGACGCATGCCGCAACCTGGTGCGCCGCTCGCTGGAACGTTTCCGCCTGCCCTACATCACCGTGACACCGACCTTCTCGATTTGTCCCAAACATGGCTACCTCGCCGGCGAGCACGAGTTTTGTCCGAAATGCGACGAGGAAGTCCTGTCCCGCAAGCAAGCTGTTGCAGCCTGAACCCTGAACCCAAGAAGGAGATTGAAATGAACGACATGAGTGTTTTGACCCAAGCCCAGCTCGCCGTGACTTTGAAGGATGAGGAGCGCACCCGCTGCGAAGTGTGGACCCGCGTGATGGGGTACCATCGCCCGGTGACGAGCTTCAACAAGGGCAAGCAGGGCGAGCATCGCGAGCGGCAGTTCTTCGTCGAAGGCCGCTGCTCTGCCTGAGTCGAGTCTCTGCACCGCCCCGCGCTCGAGCGCGGCGATTACCCGGCCCCGGCTGTACGCGGGGCCGTTTCACTGAACCTTTTCCCGGATTGTTGCCCATGCTGCGTGTTGGCGGCCTAACCCCGCTTTCTACCTCGGACTGGCCCGGCAAGTTGGCCGCAGTGGTGTTCTGCCAGGGCTGCCCGTGGCATTGCGGCTATTGCCACAACCCCGGCCTGATTCCGTCGCGCAGCGACAGCGAAATTCTCTGGGCCGACGTAATGTCCTTTTTGCGTCGGCGCCAGGGGCTGCTCGACGGCGTGGTGTTTTCCGGCGGCGAGCCGACTTTGCAGGCGGGCCTGCCTGACGCCATGCGCGAGGTGCGCGCGCTCGGATTCAAGATCGGCCTGCACACCGGCGGCATGTACCCGCAGCGGCTGGCGGCAGTGCTGCCGCTGGTCGACTGGGTGGGGTTGGACGTGAAGGCGCCGTTTGCTGATTACGCGCGCGTCACCGGCGTGGCCGGCAGCGGCGAGCGGGCGCATGCCGGGCTGCTGGAAGTGGTGGCGTCTGGCGTCGCCCATGAAGTCCGCACCACCGTGCATCCGGCGCTGCTGGCTGATGCCGAAGTGGTCAGCCTCGCACACGATCTGGCCACGCAAGGGGTGAAACATTTCGTCATCCAGGCCTTTCGCAGCCAGGGGTGTGCGGACGAGGCCCTGTGCCAGAACGCGACGCGCGGCCGGCCTCTGCGGGACGTGGGCGAGGGACTTGCTGGGCTGTTCGAGGATTTTTCAGTGCGCGCAACGTAGTCCATGCAACCGGATTCAGAATGCCGCCGCCTCCGCTTCCAGGTAGGCTCGGCTGGCGTTGCTGCCGCTCAGCAGATCGAAGTTGGGCAGCTTCGAATAGGCGCCTTGATCCAGCGTGTCGAGTGCGGTTTGCAAGTCCTCGCCGGCATCGACCGCACGCTTCATGTGGTCGTGCAGCAGCACCAGATAATCCCGTGTTTGGCGGCGCGCCTTGGCAAGGTCGCAGACAGCGCCATGCCCCGGCACGATTCGCGCGGGCTTGAGCGCGGCCATTGCATCGAATGATGCAATCCCTCCGGCCACACTGCTGAACGGCAGCACCCCCAGCAGGCGGTCGGTGAACACGATGTCGCCGCTGAATACGACGCGGCTCTGCGGTAGCCAGACCATGATGTCGCCCGGAGTGTGGGCGGGGGCGGAGAAAATCAGCTCGAAATCGGTTTTGCCCAGCCGCAGGTGATGGTGTGTTTCGAAGGTCTGCGTCGGCAGCACGACCCGGGTGCCTTCCAGCTTTTCCTTGAGTTCGCCCTGCAGTGACTGGATCAGTTGCGCGCCGCGTTCCTCGGCGTCGGCGCGCATGTTCTGGTGGCCGATGATGGGCACGCCCAGCGTGACGAAATAGCTGTTGCCCAGCCAGCGGTGATCCTGTCCGCCGGTGTTGATCACGACTTTGACCGGTTGCAGGGTCACCCGGCGAATCGCCTGGTGAATCTGCTTGCCGACCCGATACGACGCCCCGCTGTCGATCACCACCACGCCTGCCGTCGTGACCACGAACCCGGTGGTGGCGTTCATCGCTTCGTTTGCGTAGGTTCGCCCGCCGACCTCGCCGACGAAGGCATAAACCCCCGGCGCGACAAGGTGCGGCTTGAGCGTGAGGGCGTGTACCGGGGCGATCAGCCCGAGCAGAACAAGGGCGAACAAGAAGCGAATGATGTGCATGCGTGTTTCCTTCATTTCAGCGTTTATCCAGCGTGGCAGGGGCTGCCGTGCGTGAGGCGAGGCCGCTCAGGCGGGCAACAGCGTCAGCCGCAGATCGCCGCCGATCTGTCGCACGTCGGCGAGGCGGAAGTGCGCTGCGTCGGCCAGCGTCGCCAGCGGTGGCTGTGCGAACAGCCCGCGCGCATCGTCGCCCACCGCTATCGGTGCCACGTAGGCCACCCATTCGTCGACCAGTCCGGCTGCGAGCAGCACGCCGTTCAGGTGCGCGCCGGCTTCGACGTGCAGTTCGTTGACGCCGCGCTGTGCCAGCAACGTGAGCAAGGCGACGAGATCGACGCGGCCATCGGTCCCGGGTAACGCGATCACTTCTGCGCCCGCTGCTTCGAGTGCGGCACGAGCATCTGGAGCAGCGTGGTGGCAGGCGACGAGCGCGGGCAGGATTGCCGCGCTGACCGGCGTGCGCAATGCGGAATCGACGATGACCCGCAGCGGCTGGCGGCCGATGTCGATGCCGCGTACGTTCATGCGCGGGTTGTCTGCAAGCACCGTACCGCTGCCGGTGAGGATGGCGCAGGCGCGTGCACGCAGCTTCTGCACGTCGGCGCGCGCCGCCTCGCCGGTGATCCATTGCGAGGCGCCATTGGCGAGCGCGGTCTTGCCGTCCAGGGTGGATGCGGTCTTCAGCCGCACCCACGGGCGCTGCCGTGTCATGCGCGAGATGAATCCGGGATTGAGCGCGCGCGCCTCGGCCTCCATGAGGCCGACTTCGGCCTGGATGCCGGCCAGCGTCAGCATGGAAATGCCGCCGCCGGCAACCAGCGGGTTCGGGTCCGTCATCGCTGCCACCACGCGCCCCACCCCCGCGTTGACCAGTGCTTCGGCGCACGGCGGGGTGCGGCCGTGATGTGAGCAGGGTTCCAGCGTGACGTACACCGTCGCGCCGCGTGCGGATTTCCCTGAGGCTTTCAGCGCATTGACTTCGGCGTGCGGCATGCCGGCGCGTTCGTGCCAGCCTTCGCCGACGACGCGGCCGTCGCTGACGATGACACAGCCGACGCGCGGATTGGGGGGGGTGGTGTTGAGGCCGCGTGCCGCGAGTTGCAGCGCGCGCGCCATGTGGGCATGGTCGGCGGCGCTGAAACGGTCGATGCTGGACATTTACTCGTCGATGTCGCGGATGACGTCGCGGAAGTCCTCGACGTCCTGGAAGCTGCGGTACACCGATGCGAAGCGGATGTAGGCGACCTTGTCGAGTTTCTTCAGTTCGTTCATCACCAGCTCGCCGAGTTCGCGTGCGGGTACTTCGCGCTCGCCCTGCGTCAGCAGCCGCTGGCGGATGCGGTCGACCGCGGCGTCGACCAGCTCGGTTGGAACCGGCCGCTTGTGCAGCGCGCGGCGGAAGCCTTCGCGCAGCTTGGTTTCGGAGAAGTCCTCGCGCGTGCCGTTGGTCTTGACGATCTGCGGCGGCCGCAGCTCGGCGGTTTCCCAGGTGGTGAAGCGCTTGTCGCAGGCCGCGCAGCGGCGGCGCCGGCGAATTGCGTCGCCCGCCTCGTTGACGCGGGAGTCGATGACCTGGGTATCCATGGAGCCGCAAAACGGGCATTTCATCGTATGCGGCTCCCGTTATGGATTCCCGAGGGTTTCATCCGGCCGGCTCAACCGTAAACCGGAAACTTCGCCACCAGCTTCGCCACGTCGCCCTTCACCCGCTCGATCACCGACTCGTCGGTCGGCGCGTCGAGCACGTCGGCGATCAGGTGGGCGAGCTGTTCGGCTTCGAGTTCGGTGAAGCCGCGCGTCGTCATCGCCGGGGTGCCGATGCGGATGCCGCTGGTGACGAAGGGTTTTTGCGGGTCGTTGGGGATGGAGTTCTTGTTGACTGTGATGTGGGCGCGGCCGAGCAGGGCTTCGGCTTCCTTGCCGGTGAGTTGCTTCGGCTGCAGGTCGACCAGGAACACGTGGCTCTCGGTGCGGCCGGAGATGATGCGCAGGCCACGCTCGACCAGCACCTTGCACATCACCAGTGCGTTGTCGATGACCTGTTCCTGGTAGCGCTTGAATTCCTTGGTGGATGCTTCCTTGAACGCCACCGCCTTGCCGGCGATGACGTGCAT
>JAABQU010000069.1 GCA_011391285.1 Thiobacillus sp. | reverse complement strand
GACGAATGGTAGAACAGCACCTTGTCGCCCGGCTTCATCTGGTCGCGCATGAAATTGCGTGCCTGGTAATTGCGCACGCCGTACCAGGCGACGCTTTGGTTCGGCATGGCGGCGAGGTCGTCGATGCTGACGTCGCTCGGCTCGGACTTCATCAGCCAGTAGCGCATTGCTTCAGCGAAGAGTCGTGAGTAAGGAACGGGGGGTCAGACGCGTTTGATCAGGGTGCCGACGCCTTCCGGGGTCAGCACTTCCAGCAGCAGCGCATGCTCGACACGACCGTCGATGATGTGCGCGGTCTTCACGCCGCTGTTCACCGCATCGACCGCATAGCCGACCTTGGGAATCATGCCGCCGGAGATGGTGCCGTCGGCCATCAGCGCGTCGACCTCGCGCGGGGTGAGGCCGGTCAGCAGTTGCCCGGCCTTGTCGAGCACGCCCGGCGTGTTGGTCATGAAAATCACCTTTTCCGCCTGCAGCACGCCGGCGATCTTGCCGGCCGCGACGTCGGCGTTGATGTTGTAGGCATTGCCTTCCTTGTCCGTGCCGAGCGGTGCCACCACCGGGATGAAATCGCGCGCATCCAGAACCTGGATGATCTCCGGATCGATGCTGGTGATCTCGCCGACCTGGCCGATGTCGAGCAGTTCTTCGGCCTTGTCCTTGCTCTGCACCAGCATTTTCTTGGCGTGGATGAAATTGCCGTCCTTGCCGGTCAGACCTACCGCGCGGCCGCCGTGCTTGTTGATCAGGGTGACGATATCCTGGTTGACCAGGCCGCCGAGGACCATCTCCACCACGTCGAGCGTTTCCTCGTCGGTGACGCGCATGCCCTGGATGAACTCGCTCTGCTTGCCGATGCGTTTCAGCAGGTCGGCGATCTGCGGACCGCCGCCGTGCACCACCACCGGGTTCATCCCCACCAGCTTCAGGAGCACCACGTCCTTGGCGAACGCCTCCATCAGGTGGCGCTCGGTCATGGCATTGCCGCCGTACTTGATGACGATGGTCTTGTCGTAGAAACGCTGGATGTAGGGCAGCGCCTCGGACAGGATATTGGCCTTCTCGGCGGCGGTATGGGGGGCTGTCATGGCGACTCCGGATAAGATTGCGCGGATTTTACGCCAATAAATAAAGGGGACGCGAAGCCATTCCCTGACACGGGATCCGGCTGTGCCGCGCGCCATCCCGCAGCGGGCGTGAGTTGCCGCCTTGTGCGGCAGGCACTAGAGTGCGCCAACCTGGACGGGAACCCCAAAGGATCGCCGATGAACCCACTCGATGCACGCACCTGGCTGGCCGACCACGGGGACTATTTGTTTCGTGTGGCGCGCCGCCAGCTCCATTCGGACGAAGAGGCCGAGGACGCGGTGCAGGAAACGCTGCTGGCCGCGCTTTCCGCACAAGCGCGCTATGCCGGCGATGCCAGCCTGCGTACCTGGCTCAGCGGCATCCTCAAGCACAAGATCGTCGACCTGATCCGGCGCAACGTGCGCGAGATTGAAATCCCGCGCGATCCGGAGGGCGAGGAAGCGGTTGATAGCCTGTTCCAGCAGGACGGCCACTGGGCCGAGCCGCTGCGCCCCTGGGGCAACCCGCAGACCGAAGCCGAACTGGCTCAGCTGCGGCGCGCGCTGGATGAGTGTGCCGATCGCCTGAAGCCGGTGATGGCGCAGGTTTTCAGCCTGCGCGAAGTGGCCGGCCTGGAAACCGACGAAATCTGTAAGGAATTGAACATCACACCGACCAACTGCTGGGTACTGCTGCATCGGGCACGGCTGTTCATGCGGCAATGTCTGGAGTTGAACGGCTTTTCGAAGGCGGGTGCCGCATGAAGTGGATGACGACCTGCAGGGAAACCACGGAACTTGCCTCGCGCTCAATGGACGAACGGCTGCCGTTTGCAGATCGCGTGGCGATGCGCATACACCTGGCCATCTGCAGGAATTGCGTACTGTTCAACCGGCAGCTGCAGCACATGCGCCGCCTGTTTCGTGAGGAAACGGCGGCGGGCGATGACGCCGCGGGGCTCACCCCAGAGGCCCGTGCGCGCATCGCAACCGAATTGCAGAAGAAGCTCGGTTCATGAGCCTTTTGCAAGAGACCGGATTCGTCCGGCAATTTTTGACCGTCGTTAAACCTGTTAGGAGAGAAAAGATGTCCAAGAAAACCCTGATCGCCGCCGCTGCCGGCTCCGCGTTCGTTGCCGGCCTGGCCTCTGCCCCGATTGCGTCGGCTGCGGAAAACCCCTTCGCCCTGTCCGGCCTGTCCTCGGGCTATCAGGTAGCCGACAATCACGGCGCCAAGCCCACCACGAACAAGGGCGACGAAACCAAGGCCGAAGCGGGCACGACCAGTTCCGAAAAGGATCCCAAGGCAGCCGAGATGAAAGCCACCGACAAGAAAATGCCGGAAGGCAAGTGTGGCGAGGGCAAGTGTGGCGGCGCCAAGAAATAAGGCAGGTTGATGAATCCCCTGCGCCTTGCCGGCGCGGGGCTGGGGTTTCGGCGCGAACTCATTCCCGCGCTGAAAACCCGGGTCCCCGACGCCATCGATTTTTTCGAGCTCGCCCCGGAAAACTGGATCGACCTGGGCGGCGCGTTCGGCCGCGACCTGCGCGGCTTCACCGAACGCTACCCGTTTGTGTGTCACGGCCTGTCGCTTTCGCTCGGCGGCCCGTCGCCACTTGACGAGGTGCTGCTGCATAAAATCCGCCAGTTCATGGATGTCCATGGCATCGATCTCTATACCGAACACCTGGCGTACTGCTCGGATGACGGGCATCTGTACGACCTGCTGCCGATCCCCTTCACGGAGGAGGCGGTGAAATACGTTGCTGCGCGCATCCGCCGCGCGCAGGACATCCTGGAACGCCGCATCGCGATCGAGAACGCCTCGTACTACACGCCCTCGCCGATCGCCGACATGGACGAAGCCGTCTTCATCCGTGCGGTTCTGGACGCGGCCGACTGCGACCTGCATCTGGACGTCAACAACGTCTACGTCAACAGCGTGAACCATCGCTACGATCCGCTCGGATTCATCCGCGCGCTGCCGAGTGAACGCATCGTCTATCTGCACGTGGCGGGACATTACAACGAGGCCGACGACCTGCTCGTCGACACCCACGGCGCCGACGTGATCGACCCGGTGTGGACGCTGCTCGATGAAACCTACCGCATCCACGGCGTCGCGCCCACGCTGCTGGAGCGCGACTTCAACATTCCGCCACTGGCCGAACTGGTGCACGAGGTCGAACGCATCGCACGCATCCAGGCGCGGCATCATCGACATGAAAACGCCGTCCGCGCTTCCTGAGTTCCAGCGCTACCAGCTCGCGTTCGCCGCGCACATCCGCGACCCCAAAGCGCATCCGCGTCCCGCCGGTGTGGAAGCGCGGCGGATGAAGATCTACAACGACCTGCTTTTCAACAACATCGAGGGATTTCTGCTGGCGTGCTTTCCGGTGCTGCGGCAGGTATTGGGCGCGCGCAGGTGGGCCAGGCTGGTGCGCGCGTTTTTCAGCACGCATCGCAGCCACTCCCCCTACTTTCGGCAGATTCCCGACGCGTTCATCCAGTTCCTGCAAAGCGAATGGACGCCGCCCGAGGGCTATCCACCCTACCTGCTGGCACTGGCGCACTACGAATGGATCGAACTGGTGTTGTCGGTGTCGAATCGCAGCCTGGATCGTGCGATCGATTCAACAGGCGATCTGCTCGACGGCGTGCCGCTGCTGAATCCGGTGCTGGCCAATCTGCGTTACGACTGGCCGGTGCACCGCATCGCACCGCGCCGCAAGGTGCGCCCAACGGAATCCTGGCTGCTGGTGTTTCGCGACGCCGCCGATCAGGTGCAGTTCGGCGAGATCAACGCCTTCACCGCGCGGCTGCTGACGCTGCTGGAACCCGGCATTCTGAGCGGGCGCGCAGCACTGCAGCACATTGCCGCCGAGAGCCGCCACCCCGACCTGGCAGTCGTGATTCAGGCAGGTGCGGCGCTGCTTGATGACCTGCGTGCACGCGGCGCCATTCTTGGAACCACCCGAGCAACGGGCAGCGGCACATGAAGCCGGGCGCGAATGCGTAGCCGGCAGGACAGCGCATCCCGCCACCCGCTTGCCCGAAATGCCTAGTGCTGCTGCATGGCGCCGCTGCCCATGGGCGCGCGGGCCTCGGCTTTCACCTCGATTGTCTGCCGTTTGCCCTCCGACTCCACCGTGAGGATCAGCGGAATGCTCTCGCCGGCAGCGATCGGCTTCGGCAGGTTCATCAGCATGATGTGCAGGCCCCCGGGCTGGAGCGCGACAGCCTTGCCTTTCGGCAGGTCGATCGCCTTCACCTCGCGCATGCGCATCACGTCGCCGTCCATCTTCATTTCATGCATCTCCACCCGCGGCACCGCCGGGCTGGAGGCGCCGACCAGCCGAGCATCGGCATCCGACTGGATCTGCATGTAGGCGGCGCTGACCTTCTGCCCCGGCATGGTGGCGCGCGCCCAGACATCGGTCACGCTGATATTGGCAGCCCAGGCGGGCAGGCTGACCGCACCGATCAGAAACGCGGCGGCAAACGGGAGTTTCATTTCCATTCCTTTAATCATGTGTTCAATTCCTCTTGTTCATTTTCACGTTCGACGAGCTTGCCGTGCACGGGCACACGCCGCCCGCAAAAAAATCCCGCCGGGCAGGCGGGGCGATGCGCAATATATCGTCATTGCAATATAAGTGAGGCTGCGTCCACGCACAACCGGACAAATTGCCGCAGGACATGGTGGGCCGCGTGCGCATTACAATGCTGCCATGTCGCCTGCGACCGATTCCACCCTGCTCTCCACCCTGCCCGCCCGCGCCCTGCTGGGGCGCCTGCTGACCTTGCGCATCTCGCTGATCGCCGGGTGGGCCGCAGGAATCGCCTGGCTCCACTGGGGCCTCGCCATCCACATGCCGCTGCTGCCGATGGCCACCGCACTGGCATTGATGGGACTGTTCTCGCTGGCTACCGCGTGGCGGCTGCGGCTGGACGTGGCCGCCACACAGATGGAGTTCCTCACCCACCTGCTGGCCGACCTGACCGCATTTGCGGTGCTGCTGTTTTTCAGCGGCGGTGCCACCAATCCTTTCGTCTCATTGATGCTGGTGCCGCTGGTGATCGCGGCGATCAGCCTGCGTCCGCTGTGGGTGTGGCTGCTGGCCTCCGTGGCGGGCGGGTATTACGCGCTGTTGCTGTTCCATTACCAGCCACTGGCGGTGTCGGACCCGGTCGCGGCCTACGGCATGCATCTGGGCGGCATGTGGTTCAATTTCCTGATCAGTGCAGGGCTGA
>JAABQU010000068.1 GCA_011391285.1 Thiobacillus sp. | reverse complement strand
AGCGGCGTGTTCGGGTATTTGGCACGCAGGCGCTTGATCTCGTCGTAGATCTGCCCCGCCTGCACAGGGCTGCCGCCGGGGCTGTTGATGCGCAGGATCACGCCCTTGGTTTTGTTGTCCTCGAAGGCGCCCTGCAGGCTGCCGATGACCGTGTCGGCACTGGCGTCGTCAGAGGCAATCACGCCCTGCAGGTCAATCAGCGCAGTGTGTTCCTTGGGAAGGGCGACGCCATCGCCACCGAACCAACCGGCTGCCAGAAACAGCACGATGAACAGGTACAGAAAGCCGAGCGTCTTGAAGAGGATGCTCCAGTGCCGGCTTCGGCGCTGCTCCTGGATTGCGGACAGCGCGAGTTTTTCCAGTACGGCACGCTCCCAGTTCGGTTCTTGTTGTTCGCTCATTGTTCTTCCATCAGGCTGTTTCGATCAGGTACACATGGCCGTCACGCTCGACGACCGTCAAAGGAATCAGGCCACGCCCGGCGCAACGTCCGCCCACGCATTGCCCGCTCGCGGGGTGGTAAAGCGCGCCATGGGTGGAGCAGATCAAGTATAGCCGCGAGTCGTCGAAGAATTCTCCTTCCTGCCAGTCGAGTTCCACCGGCACGTGGCCGCACTGGTTGAGGAAAGCATGGGGCTGACCGTCGTAGCGCACCACGAACGCCTGCTGCAGCGTGCCATGGCGGATCACTTCGAAACGCACGCCCTTGCCCAGATCGGCCAGATCGGATGAAGCGCAGATCAGGCGTTCGCGTTCAGCCACGCATGCACCTCGGCAAAACTGTCCATCAGGGCCAACGGCGCGTGCGGATGCAGGTCGCCCGCCTCGTGCGCGCCATAGGTGACGCCCAGGCTGGCGACGCCGGCATTCGACGCCATCAGGAGATCGTGGCTGGTATCGCCGATCACCAGGGTACGGGCGGGGTCGGCGTCGAGTTCCTCGATCAATTCCAGGACCATCGCCGGATGCGGCTTGGAATGCGTCTGGTCGGCGCAGCGGGTGGCGGAAAACCACGGGCCCAGGCCGCTGGCTTCGAGCGCGCGGGACAGGCCAAGATGGCTTTTCCCGGTGGCCACCGCCAGCTGGAAGCCGCTGGCGCGCAATTGGCCGATCCCGCTTGCCACGCCTTCAAACAGCGGGATGTGGGCGTCGCGGCCGAGGTAGTGGTGGCGATAGCGCTCGACCAGGCGCGGATAGTCGTCGGCCGGCAAGTCCGGCAACAGGGTCTGCAGCGCCTGCGTGAGGCCCAGGCCGATGATCTGGCGCGAGGCGCGGTCGCTCGGCGCCGGCAGGCCGATGTCCTCGCAGGCGCGCTGGATCGAATCGACGATTATCCCGGCGGAATCCATCAGGGTGCCGTCCCAGTCGAAAATCAGTAAATCAAATTGCTTGGGCATTCAAAGTGTCCAGAAAAGTGGCCAGTTCGGCGGGCAGCGGCGCTTCGATCAGCAGACGCTCGCCCGAAATCGGATGCTCGAAGCTCAGCTGGGCCGCATGCAGGAACATCCGCTTCAGCCCCTGCCTGGCCAGCCGCTTGTTGAGCTCGAAATCGCCGTATTTGTCGTCCCCCGCAATCGGAAAGCCGAGATGCGAGGTGTGGACGCGAATCTGATGGGTGCGCCCGGTCTTCAGTTCCGCCTCCAGCAGGGTGAAATCGGCGAAGCTCTGCAGGCGGCGGAAGATGGTGTGGGCGGTCTGGCCCTCGTCGCGCACGGTGACGCGCTTTTCGCCTTCGTCGGTGACGCGCTTGTGCAAAGGCAGCTTCACGTGCTGCACCGGGTTCGGCCAGCGCCCCGCCACCAGCGTCAGGTAGCGCTTCTCGATCTTGCCGTCGCGCATCGCCGCATGCAGCCCCACCAGCGCGCGCCGCTTCAGCGCGATCAACAGCACGCCCGAGGTTTCGCGGTCGAGCCGGTGCACCAACTCCATGTAGCGGCATTCCGGCAGTTCCAGCCGCATCTGCTCAATCACCCCGCGCGAAATGCCGCTGCCGCCATGCACCGCCATGCCGGCCGGCTTGTTCAGCGCAATCAAGGCGTCGTCGCGGTACAGGATATGCGGCAGCAGGCGGATGCCGCCCTGCGGCAGATGGGTGGCGGGGGTGATGACCGGCACGGCCACCCGCACCGGCGGAATGCGCACCTCGTCACCCAGCTTCAAACGGTAGCTCACCTCGACGCGGCCGCCGTTGATGCGCACCTCGCCCCCCCGCACCAGCTTGTAAATGCGGCTTTTCGGCACGCCTTTGAGCCGTGCCATCAAAAAGTTGTCCAAACGCTGGCCATCGGCGCTGTCGTCGATCTTCAGCCGACGGACCGAATCTTTCTCTAAGTCATTCTTTTTCATATACACTACCGCCGGTTCAGGCCGAGTTTTGCCTGACCAAATGGATACCACGCCGGTTACAACGCTCACCGGCCGCCGCCTGCCCGGCCCGTCTGGATTCCTGCCGCCCAGCCCACATCAGGCTTGCGCGAACAGTTGAAACCACCCGCCCGGCAAGTCGGCAAAGCAGCGATGTTATCAATGACGCGACAACTAGCATACGAAATATAAGTTCACGCCGGGGCCCAGCCTCCGACGGGAACCGGAAAGACCGCCCCGGCTTAGCCGGTGACACTCTCCAGGAACAGGACACCTTTTACTCCATGCCATTTCACCTAACTCACCACGTGATCGCATGAGCCGCCCGCTCTAGGCGGCAGTCTGCCCTGTCCCGTATGCACGCGCGCGGGAGTAAACAATGAAGCGCATGCTTTTCAACGCAACCCAGGCGGAAGAACTCCGGGTTGCCATCGTCGACGGACAGAAGCTCGTCGACCTTGACATCGAGTCCGCCAGCAAGGAACAACGCAAGGGCAACGTCTACAAGGGTGTCATCACCCGTGTCGAGCCCAGCCTGGAAGCCGCATTCGTCGATTACGGCTGCGAACGCCACGGCTTTTTGCCGTTCAAGGAAATTTCCCGTGCCTGTCTGCCCAACGGCGGCCGCGTCCCGGAGAACCTGAAGGAAGGCCAGGAACTGCTGGTCCAGGTTGAAAAGGACGAACGCGGCAACAAGGGCGCTGCCCTCACCACCTACGTCTCGCTGGCTGGCCGCTATGTCGTGTTGATGCCGACCAACCCGCGCGGCGGCGGCGTCTCGCGCCGCATCGAAGGCGAAGAACGCAACGAACTGCGCGACACCCTGGCACAGCTCGAGATTCCCGAAGGCATGAGCCTGATCGCCCGCACCGCCGGCATCGGCCGCACCGTCGAGGAATTCCAGTGGGATCTGAACTACCTGCTGAGCCTGTGGAAAGCCATCGACGGCGCATCGGGTTCGCAAAAAGGCGCCTTCCTGATCTATCAGGAAGGCAGCTTGGTGATCCGCGCCATCCGCGATTATTTCTCGGCGGACGTCGGCGAAATCCTGATCGATACCGAGGACATCTACGAGCAGGCGCAGCAGTTCATGGCGCACGTGATGCCGGACAACGTCAACAAGGTGAAGCTCTACCGCGACGACGTGCCGCTGTTCTCGCGCTTCCAGATCGAACACCAGATCGAGTCGGCGTATTCGCGCCAGGTCAACCTGCCTGCCGGCGGCGCCATCGTGATCGACCACACCGAAGCGCTGGTGTCGGTCGACGTCAACTCGGCGCGCGCCACCAAGGGCAGCGACGTCGAGCAGACCGCCTACAACACCAACCTCGAAGCGGCCGACGAAATCGCCCGCCAGATGCGCCTGCGTGACCTCGGCGGCCTGATCGTGATCGATTTCATCGACATGGAAAATCCCAAGCATCAGCGCGAGGTCGAAAACCGCCTGCGCGATGCGCTGCATCACGACCGCGCCCGCGTGCAGACCGGCAAGATCTCGCGCTTCGGCCTGCTGGAAATGTCGCGCCAGCGCCTGCAGCCCTCGCTCGGCGAGACCAGCTACAACCCCTGCCCGCGCTGCCACGGGACCGGCCACATCCGCGGCACCGAATCGTCGGCGCTGCACATCCTGCGCATCCTGCAGGAAGAGGCGATGAAGGAAAACACCGGCGCGCTGCACGTGCAGTTGCCGGTCGACGTCGCCACCTTCCTGCTGAACGAGAAGCGCGTCGACATCCACACCGTGGAATCGCGCCTCAAGGTGAATGTGGTGTTGATCCCCAACATCCACATGGAAACCCCGCACTACACCATCACCCGGCTGCGCCACGACGAGCTCAACCTGAGCGGCGCGGCCGAGCCGAGCTACAAGATGGCCACCCTGCCCGAAGTTGAAGCCGTCTACCAGACCGCGCAGGAGGCTGCTCCGGCACGCCAGGTGGCCGCCGTCAAATCGATCGCGCCGCCGCAGCCGATGCCCGCCGCGCGCCCGGTCGTGCCGCCTGCGCCGCAGGCACAGGGCGGCCTGTTCGAGCGCATTTTTGGCTGGCTGAAAAAGCGCGGCGAGGAAGCACCGGCAGCTGCCAAGCCCGCCGCCGAGCCGGCGCCCGCCCTGACACGCAGCGAACGTCCGAGCGAGCGCTCGGGTGGCCGTGATCGCAAGCCCGGTCAGCGCCGCGGTCGCGGTGAAGGCCGTGGCGAACCCCGCAGCGGCGAAGGCCGCCAGCAGGAGCCGCGCGAAGGTCGTGCCGAAGCCCGGGGCGGCGAGCAGGCCAAGCAACCGCGTCCGCCGCGTCAGCCCAAGCCGCGTCCCGAAGCGGAAGCCGCACCGCGCGTAGCCGAGCCGACTGAAGCGCCGCGCGAACCCGGCAGCGAAGAAAAACGCGAAGGTCGCAGCCGCCGTGGCCGCGGCAACCGCCGCCGCGAGCGTCCTGAAATCGCAGCCAGCGCGGGCGAAGCCGCACCGCACGCCGTGATCGAAGTCGCCGGCTTCCACGCCATCATCGAAATCGCGGGTGCGCCGAAGGCGGCCCCCGCAGCAGCGCCCGCTCCCGCGCAGCAAAGCCTGCAGCTTGAAACGACCGCCGCGCCCAGTGCATCGCTGCCGCCGGTTACCGCTTCGCCCGCCACCATCCTGGCGGACCTGGCGATCAGCACGGCGAATCTGCAACAGGTGGAAACCCAGGGTGCTGCAGCCATCGCAGCCGAAGCCGGCGAAGCGAGCCGTCCGCGCCGCCGCCGCCGTCCCGCAACCCGGCCTGAAGCCGAGCAGCCGGTCAGCCTGATGCAGGTGGAAACCACGGAGCCGGTCACCGGCTTTGCCGAAACGACCGCGACGTCTGCACCCCACCCCACCCGCCGACGCACCCGTCCGCAGGCGATCGAAACGCACGAACCACTGGTGCAGGTTGAAACCCAGGCGAAATAAAGTCTGAGCCGCAAATGAAACCGGGGCCGCTTG
>JAABQU010000067.1 GCA_011391285.1 Thiobacillus sp. | reverse complement strand
GCTGCAGCCGGAGCGGGGTGACCAGCTGAGCGTCTATGTGCTGCCTGCAGCAGCACCCAGCCCGTCCGCGGCTCCGGTGGCAAAGCCCGAAGCTCAGGCGGCAGCGCCCGAGGCGCAGCCCCTCGCAAGGATTCCCAAGGTCGATCCGGTCAGTCCGTCTCCGGCCACAGTTCGCCCCTTTGCCTTGCCGCAATGGTCACTTGCCGCGGTTGCGGCCGTGCTGGTCATGCTCGTTGCATTCGGATGGCTGCGTGCCCGCCGCCCGCCCGTCGTCGAGGGGCAGGCGGATGATCTGGATGCCGAGCTCGAAGCTCTGCGCGGCCAGGTGCTGGCGGATCCGCGCGTTGCTGCGGATGTCATCAAGCTGTGGATGCGCACATGAGCCAGGCCGGAATCGAAAAATCCGCAGCGCTGCTGCTCGCCCTGGGCGAAGAGGCGACCGCCGCCGTGTTTCGCTTCCTGAGTCCGCTGGAGGTGAGCCGCCTGGGCAGCGCCATGCGCGAACTGGAGGTGCTGCCGCGCGATCGCGTGCACACCATCCTGCGCGATTACGTCGCCGAGGCCGCGGAACAGACCGGGTTTGCCGCAGATACCGGACGCTTTCTGGATGAGACGTTGAAGATGGCGCTGAGCCCGGAACGCGCGCAGGCGATGCTGCAGCGCCTGGGCGCAACGGGTTCGCAGGCGCTGGAAAAACTGGCGTGGCGCGAGCCGGCGGAGATCGCTGGTCTGCTTGAGGCGCAGCCGCCGCAACTGATTGCTGCGGTGATATCGCAACTGCCGCGCGATGTCGCCGCCGCGGTGCTCGAGGTGCTGCCCGGCAAGGTACGCGCGGATACCCTACTGAGCCTGGCGCGCAGCGATGCGCCAGGCCCCGACATGCTGCGCGATCTGGACGACTGGCTGGCCAGCCTGGAACCGGCCGCGCCGCCGCAGGGCGAGGCGGCGGTCGCCAGCCTGCTGGGGCAGATGAGCGCGGGCAGCGCTGCTGCCGCACTGAGCCAGCTCGACCAGAATGACGCCGACCTGGCCGCGCGCCTGCGCGTTCGCAATATCGTGTTCGAGGACCTCGCGCGGTTGCCCGAGGCGAGCCGCAAGACCTTTTTACGCAACATCGGCGCGCGCACGCTGCTGCATGCATTGAAGGGCAGTGACGGCCGGGCGCTCGATGCGCTGACTGCGGTGATGAGTCCGACGGCTGCGAAGCGCATGCGCGATGATCTCGATACCCTGGGCGCGGTGCCGGTGACCGCGATCCAGACCGCCCAGGACGAGGCAGGCGCCACCCTGAAGCGGCTGGCAGCAGAGGGGGCGATCGTGTTCCCGGAAGAGGAGGCGGCATGAGCACACCCGAAGACACCTCGCTCAATCAGGCCACGGCGTTTGAACAATGGGAAGTGGTGGAACTTGCCGCGTCGGCAGGCGGGGGTATGGCACCCGCCGTGGATGCCGAGGCTGAACTGGCCAGGCTGCGCGAAGCCGCACGCGCCGAGGGCTACGCGGAAGGACTGGCGACCGGGCGGGTTGAAGGAGAGCAGGCCTGCGGGCGGATGAAGCAGCTGGTCGAAAGCTTCGGCAGCACGCTCGACAACTTCGATTTCCGCCTCGCCGACATGGTGCTGGAACTGGCGCTCGATGTCGCGCGGCAGGTGGTGGCGGGCGAATTGGCAGCCCGTCCGGAACGCATTCTCGATGTGGTCAACCTGGCATTGAAGCAGATGGCTGAAACCAGCCGCGAAGCGCGCCTGCTGCTGAATCCGGACGACGCCGCGCTGGTGCGTCCGCATCTGGAGCAGGTTCTGGACAAAAACCGGCTGCGCATCGTGGAAGACATACGCATCGAGCGCGGCGGCTGCCTGATCGAAACCTCGCAGGGCGATCTCGACGCCACCCTGCCTGCACGCTGGCGCCAGGTGGTTCAGGTGCTGGGTTCCAACCAGAGTTGGCTAGAGTAATCCTTGGATCCCCGGTTGACCGCTCGCGCCATGCAATCGTTATCATCATTTTTTCGTGATCACCGGCGGGACATTTCATTGCCAGCAGAAATCGCTACGCGTTCGATTGCACGACCCTCGAGCCCTCTGGCAGCGTTGCGCCTCGTTGCATGGAATGACCATGCCGCCTCGTTGCGCCTTGCCAGCTGCCTCGACAGCCGCACACTCGAACGCGTCCAACCGGGGTTCCAAGGATAAATGGACCGCATCGTCCGCCTGCGTGAGTACCTGGCAGACTGCCGGCGCGCGGTGAGCTGGGCGACGCCGATTGCGACCAGCGGGCGCCTGACCCGGGTGTCCGGACTGGTGATGGAAGCGGTGGGCCTGCGGTTGCCGGTGGGGAGCCAGTGCCACATCCAGATTCCGGGAGGACAGAGCATCGAAGCCGAGGTCGCGGGGTTTTCCGGTGACAGATTGTTCATCATGCCCGCCACCGATATTTACGGCGTGATGCCGGGTGCGCGGGTGATTCCCGACAATCCGATGGCGGCGCAGCCGCCGCGGCTGGGGATGCGTTACGTGCCGCGCCGCCGTGCGCAGGACCGGGTGCGCCAGGTTCCGGTCGGCGAGCGTCTACTGGGACGGGTACTCGACGGCGCGGGGCGGCCGCTGGATGGCCTGGGCTCGCTGTCGCTGGAACGCCGCGTGCCCTTGTACAGCCGGCCGATCAATCCGCTCGAACGGGCGCCGATCCAGCACACGCTGGATGTCGGCGTGCGCGCGATCAACGGCCTGCTGACCGTGGGGCGCGGGCAGCGGCTCGGCCTGTTTGCCGGCAGCGGCGTCGGCAAGAGTGTCCTGCTCGGCATGATGGCGCGCTTCACCGATGCCGACGTGGTCGTGGTGGGGCTGATCGGCGAGCGCGGCCGCGAGGTCAAGGAATTCATCGACCGCATCCTCGGCAGCGAAGGCATGGAACGCGCGGTGGTGGTGGCCGCACCCGCCGACCATCCGCCGCTGATGCGGCTGAACGGTGCAGCCTACGCGATGTCGATCGCCGAATATTTCCGCGACCAGGGCAAGCACGTGCTGCTGATCATGGATTCGCTCACCCGCTACGCGATGGCGCAGCGCGAGGTGGCGCTGGCGATCGGCGAGCCGCCCGCGACCAAGGGCTACCCGCCGTCGGTTTTTGCCAAGCTGCCGCAACTGGCGGAGCGTGCAGGCAATGGCCGCAGCGGCAGCGGCTCGATCACCGCGTTTTTCACCGTGCTGATGGAAGGCGACGACCAGCAGGATCCGATCGCCGATGCGGCACGGGCGATTCTCGACGGCCACATCGTGTTGAGCCGCGACCTGGCCGATGCCGGGCATTACCCGGCCATCGACATCGAAGCCTCGATCAGCCGCGTCCAGCCCGATCTGCTCACCGAGGACGAGCTGGACCGCACCCGCCGCTTCAAGTATCTCTATTCGCGCTACATGCGAAGCCGCGATCTGCTGGCTGTCGGCGCCTATGTGCCGGGCGCCGACATGGTGCTGGACGAAGGCGTGCGGCTGTATCCCAGGATGCAGGGCTATCTGATGCAGGGCATGCGCGAGCGTGCGCCGCTGGCTGCTGCGCGGTCCGGACTGGATGAGGTGTTCGGATGAAGGCGTTTACGCTGGCGCGCGTGCTGCAACTGGCCGAGCGGCGCAGCGAGACGCTGGCGCGCACGGTCAAGCTTGCGCACGGCGTGTGGCTGCGCGCACGGGGGCGGCAGGTGCAGCTGACCACGCTGCGCGATGCCCGCATCGCACAACTGGCTGGCGAACTGCGCGACGGTGTGAGTGCGGCGCAGCTGCAGGAAATGAACCGCCTGCATCACGCACAGGTTGCCGAAATGCAGGCCGCCCAGGCGGCCATCGATGACGCGTACCGTGAGTGGCAGGCACGGCTTGCCGATTGGATGCAGGTGGAACAGCGGGTGAAGGCGCTACGCCTGCTGGAACAGCGCTATCTGGCGCAGGTTTCCGTTCAGCAAAGACGCATGGAACAGCGCGAGCACGACGAACTGGTCGAGCTGACGCATCACCTGGATGCAGGGCGATCGGGGCGCTAAGGGCTGGCCATGCAACTGCTTGAACTCACGCCTGCGGAAGTCGCATTTCTGACGCCGCCGCACGCAGTGCCCGACTGCCTGCAGACCCGGCTGAGCCGAAAGCTTGCAGCGATGCTGATCGCGCGGCTGCACCAGCCCGTGCAGATGCTTGCACAAGTTGTCGACACGCCTGTCACCGCGCCGGCGATGCCCGGCTGGCAGCCTGATCCCGCGTTGGCCACCCTGTGGCTGACGCGCCGGCTCGGCGGGCAGTACGTCATGGGTGAAACGGCCTTCGTGCCGCCCTCCCTGATCGAGGCCCTGGATGCCGCACTGGCGGAATGCTGGCTGGACGGCGCGGCGGGTGCCGCGCTGCCCCGTGCCATGGCGTGGCACATCACGGCCGCTTCCGCGCGGGCTTCGCTCGTCGTGCAGCTGCCTCATCACCCACCTGAAATGACGCGCTGGGCGCGGGAGGTCATCCGGCATGGTTAATATTGTCGCCGCAGGCATGTTGCTGCTGGTTTCGTTTCCGGCGCTGGCCGCGTCCGGTACCGCCAGCAGCATGCTGACGGTTCTGCTGAGCCTGGGGCTGATCCTGGGCGGATTTATTGCGGTGGCGTGGTTCGCACGCCGCTATTTGCCGGGCATGGGCGCACAGGGTGTGGTCAAGGTGGTCGGCACGACGCCGGTCGGCACACGCGAGCGCGTGGTGGTGGTCGAGGTCGACGGCACCTGGCTGCTGCTGGGGGTGGGAGGCGGCAATGTGCGGCTGCTGCATACCCAGCCCAAGCCCCTGACGGAGCATCAGCCATGATGAAACACCTGCTGGTGTGTGGCTTGTCGCTGCTGACGACGGTGGCCTGGGGGGCGGAGATCAGCGTGCCGCTGCTGAGCGTGACGCCCGGCGCGGGCGGGCAGGTGATCGGCGTGCCGGGCACGAGTCTGCCCTGGCTGCTGCTGTTTCCGTTCCTGCCGGCCTTGC
Organism: Thiobacillus sp.; assembly: GCA_011391285.1. The sequence goes on along the minus strand of JAABQU010000067.1, from coordinate 336 downwards.
TGCTGGCGTTCACCGCCTTTACCCGCATCGCCGTGGTGCTGTTCCTGTTGCGGCAGGGACTGGGCAGCCACACTGCTCCGCCGAATCTGGTGCTGATGGGGCTGGCCGTGCTGTTGAGTATTTTCGTGATGTCCCCAGCGTTGAAGATCATTGACGCCGAGGCTTATCAGCCTTTTCTTGCCGGGACGCTGAGCTTCAATGACGCGGCCGAGAAAGCAGCATCGCCGCTGAAAGGTTTCATGCTGCGGCAGACGCGGGCCGAAGACCTCGACCTGTTCATCGGCGACGACAAGACTATCGACCCCGCCGCAATCAAGCAAAATGGGGCGGAGAGCG
>JAABQU010000066.1 GCA_011391285.1 Thiobacillus sp. | reverse complement strand
GGCGCGGGCGACATCAACCTCTACGACAACCAGGGCTACAACACCCTCGCGCTGGCCACCGGCGACAGCCTCGAAGGCGCCACCCTGACGCTGGACCCCGACCAGACCGGTTACCACATTGCCCTGACGAACGGCCGCGCGCTCAACTTTCAGAACGGCTTCTTCGGCACCGGCGGCAGCGTGCAGGATGGCAGCGGAACGGAGGTCGATCTGGAGGGGTGGGCGAGCAGCGCCGTGACAGCGAATCTGACGCTGCAGTTGGATGATGCGGGGGGACGGGTGTATGGCGGGGCGGGGGCGGACACGCTTTATGGCGGCACGGGAAGCGATGCCCTGGCAGGTCAAAAAGGCAATGACACCCTGCAAGGCGGTGCAGGAAATGATGTGTACGAATACAACCTGTGGGATGGGCAGGACACGATTGTCGAAACCGGGGGCAATAACGACGTGCTGCGCTTTGGCGAAGGAATCTTGCCCGAGCGCTTCAGAGTGGTGCGCTGGTGGTCTTCTACCGAACTGGACAGCCTGCGATTAGAGCTGCTTAACGAAAATGGCACCGTGAACGGCTATGCGCATATCAAGAACTATTTCCTGCTGGCGGACAGTACGAACAAGGTGGACAGGATCGAGTTCGCCGATGGCACCGTGTGGACGGATGAATATGTCCGCTCCGTGGTACTCAAGCCGACCGAGGGCAGCGACAGCGAACTTGGAGGGTTTGCCGGAGACGACTTGATTGATGGCCTTGGCGGGGACGACTGGATCAACGGCAAGACGGGGAATGACGTTCTGCATGGCGGAGACGGGGATGACGATATACAGGGCGGTCTGGGCAACGACACGCTGACGGGGGGCGCAGGGAATGACCGTTTACGTGGGAACGGAGTTTGGCTGAATGATTCCTATGCTGCATCCAACGATGCCGGAGACGATGTTCTAGCTGGCGGCGCCGGCAACGATCTCATGTACGGCGGCAACGGGGCGGATGTGTATTTGTTTGGTCGCGGAGATGGGCATGATGCCGCTATTGACAGTGGCACAGATGGCACGATCGACGTGTTGCGACTGGGTGCGGGGGTGCTGCCTGGGCATGTGACGATTTATGACTCGTCAATTTTGGTCATTGACGGAAGCAGCACGCAAATCAGTTTCGGCGGAATCGAGCGCATCGAGTTTGACAACGGGGTCGGGCCGGTTTGGCTGGGGGCGGATATCGCGGCCAATACGATTACCACGATGGCCAATGCCATGACGGGAACAGCGGGCAACGACACGTTCGTAGTCGATCACAGCAGTGACACGATTGTCGAGGCCACAGGTGGTGGGGTGGATACGGTACTCGCCTCGACCAGGTACACACTGCCGCTGAATGTCGAAAACATCACCCTGACCGGGCCGCTCAATGTCGGCGCAATAGGCAATGCGCTCGACAATATTTTGATCGGCAATGCCAGCAATAACACGCTGGATGGCAAGGCTGGAACGGATATCGCTTATGGCGGCCAGGGGGACGACTGGTACGCAAATGTGGAGCAGATTGTGGAAGATTCCGGTGAGGGCATCGACACATGGTACAGCCCGCAGGGTGGCACGCTGCCGGACAATGTCGAGAACCTCTACATGGGGAAGTATGGCCCAGCCTGGGTGCCGCCAGGGTACAACGGCATCAGCTACAGCAACGCTTCCTATTCGCCTGGAACAGCCATAGGCAACGATCTGGACAATGTATTGGTCAGCCCCGGTAACGGGAGTAGCTACAACGTTCTCGATGGTCGCGCTGGTGCGGACACGATGATTACTACCGGCTTTGACAATGCCTATTTCTACGTGGACAACCCCGGCGATAAGGTTATTGCCTCGGCGGCTGGCGGTATCGACTCGGTCGTGAGCAGTATTTCCTACACACTTGGGGATCATCTGGAACAGCTTTACCTGACGGGAGATGCGCCCATTGGAGGATATGGCAACGATCTGAATAACGTCTTGTATGGGTACGTCTTGTATGGACCCGACAACTCCGCGGCCAATGTGTTAACGGGAGGCCTGGGTGATGATGTCTATTACCTTGGAGCCGGGGATCGGGCCGTCGAACTGGCTGGTGAAGGCACTGACAAGGTGGTTGCCTCTGCACCACAATCCATGGCTTTCACGAAAGCGGATTTGCAGAATATTGAATACTTTGAAATCAAATTCGCTAGTACGGAAACGAGTTTAGAACTGGCGAGTTTGGGGGATTACGACCAGATTATTATCAGCAGCTATCAAGGCAACCCAATCATGGGGCTGGAAGGTAATGATGTCTTGTTCGGCCGCCTCAGCCAGGCAGACACGCTCATCGGTGGGGCAGGGGACGACAGGTACTACGCTGAAGCGAGCGATGTCATTGTCGAAAACGCCGGGGAGGGCCTCGACAAGATACTGTTTTCAAGCAATCAGGGCTACCCAACCGCAAACGTGATGGCTGCGAATGTGGAGGAGGCTTATTCGATAGGAATGGGTGTCAACATTATCGGAAACGCGGGAAACAACACCATCAAGGGAGACGACGGTGCCAATCGGCTCGATGGCGGGCTGGGGGCGGATATTCTGGTTGGTGGGCTGGGCAACGACAGTTACTACGTGGACGAAGCGGGCGATCAGGTGGTGGAGGCAGCAGATGCCGGAATCGATACGGTATACACCACGATTGATTACGTACTCCAGTCCGACCTTGAGAATCTCACGCTGTTACAGGGCAATCTGAAGGGTACGGGTAATGCCTTAACTAATAGGCTTACAGGAAGTTACGGGGACGACATTCTGATTGGATTGGCCGGAGATGACGTGATCTTCGGTGAGACTGGAAACGACACGTTGATAGGTGGAACGGGTAGTGACCGTTACTACTTTGGTTTCGGAAATGGCTTGGACGTTATCGAGGACTTTGACGGTGGCACGGCGGGGCTCGATACGTTGGTATTTGATAGCCATTCAATCAATCTGGATAACGTCACGGCACTCATGGATGGGCAATATCTCAATTTGTTTGTCGATCCGGTCCAGACATACACATGGAGCGGGGGTGGGCAGTTGGGGATTGGGTTCAGCGCTGAGAATCAGATCTCCATTCGATGGGATGTTGCCGCAGGGGCGGGCATCGAGCGCGTGGAATTCGGGGACGGGACAGTGTGGGATGCAGCAACACTGGAGTACAAAGCTTTGCACCATGCACCTGTCATATATGCGTCCGATGGCGATCTGCTTGCTGTAGAGAACCTATTTTTTACCTATGCATTTCCTTCATACATGTTTGTTGATGTTGATCCAGGAGATACATTGACCTGGTCAGTTGCCCTCGATTCTGGAGAGGGGCTTCCCGCTTGGTTGTCGTTTGACTCCAGTTCCAAAACATTGAGTGGTATTCCGCCGACGGTCTCGGGCGGCCAGCTGGCTCTGCGTGTGACGGCTATGGATACTTCGGGCGCATCCGTGTCTGAGAGTTTCATGCTGAATGTTGCTAATGCGATTATCGGAACCGAGGGGGATGACACATTGACCGGTGGTGCCGGATACGATTACCTGGTAGGCGGGCTCGGAAACGACACCTTTGTAATTGACGACGACCTCGATAAGGTGATTGAGAATCCAGGGGAAGGCATTGATATTGTCTTGAGTTCTGTAGATTTCAACTTGCCGGACAATGTTGAAAACCTTACCTTGGCCGGGACCGGTGACAACAATGGCAATGGCAACGAGCTGGACAACATATTGACTGGCAACAGCGGATTGAATGAGCTGGATGGTGGCGCGGGCAACGATACCCTCAACGGCCTGGCGGGAAACGACACGCTCAACGGCAATGCTGGTAACGATCGCCTCGATGGCGGCACCGGCAGCGACACGATGGTGGGCGGCACCGGAAACGACACTTACGTCGTCAATGTGTCCACCGACGTTGTAACCGAGTACGCCAACGAAGGCATCGACACCGTCGAATCCAGCGTGACGCTTACCTTGGCAGCCAATGCCGAGAATCTCACCCTTACCGGCACCAGCGCCATCAACGGCACCGGTAATGCGCTGGACAACATACTCACCGGCACCAGCGCCAATAACATACTGACCGGTGGCGCCGGAAACGACCGGATCAATGGCGGCGCCGGCAACGATACGATGCGGGGGGATACTGGAGACGATACCTACGTCGTCAATGTGTCCAGCGACATCGTCACCGAGTACGCCAATGAAGGCATCGACACCGTCGAATCCAGTGTCACCCTGAAGCTCTCCAACAACGTCGAGAATCTCACCCTCACCGGCACGTCGGCGATCAATGGCACCGGCAACACGCTTAACAACGTCCTCACTGGCAACAGCGCCAACAACACCCTGTCCGGCGGCACCGGCGCCGACACGATGATCGGCGGCGCAGGCAACGACACCTACGTCGTCAACGTAGCCACTGATACCGTCGCCGAGAACGCAAATGAAGGCACCGATACTGTCGAATCCAGCGTGACGCTCACCCTGGCCGCCAACGTCGAGAACCTCATTCTCACCGGCACCCGCGCCGCCAACGGCACCGGCAACATTCTCAACAATGTGCTCAAGGGCAACAGCGCAGCCAACAGTCTCACCGGTGCTGCGGGCAACGACACCCTGGAGGGCATGGGCGGCAACGACACCCTGACCGGTGGCACCGGCAACGATACCTACCTCATCGGGCGTGGCTATGGAACCGACACCGTCGCCGAGAACGATGCCAGCGCTGGCAATACCGACATTGCTCAGTTCCTGTCAGGCATCGCAGTCGATCAGATCTGGTTCCGGAAATCCAGCAACAATCTCGAAGTGAGCATCATTGGTACCAGCGACAAGTTGGTGGTCAGGGACTGGTATCGCGGCAGCGCTTACCAAGTCGAGCAGTTCCAAACCGCCGACGATGCCAGGACCCTGCTCGATAGCAATGTGCAAAACCTGGTGAACGCCATGGCCAGCTTCGCACCCCCGGCGGCCGGGCAGACCACTTTGCCGCAGAATTACCAGGATGCGCTGGCTGGCGTGATCGCCGCCAACTGGCAGTAGCAGACTGTCGTTGATCCCCCATCGTTCTACTTCCCCCGTTGCTCAAGGCGAAGGGATGTTTCCTTCTGTGTGGAGTTGCGCATGACAGAGGAAGCTCCCCCGCGTGCACTAGAACCGGACACCGGCCTCACCTGCCTGGTGATGCTGGCGCGGTTTCACCAGATCGCCACGGATCCAGATCAGCTTGCGCATCAGTTCAAGGTATCGGGCGAGGCATTCGGCGAAATCGAAATCCTGCTCGCCGCCAAAGGCTTGGGCCTGAAAGCCAAGCCGGTCAAGACCAGCATCGACCGATTGGATCGTACCCCGCTGCCTGCCATGGCGGTGGACAGTTCGGGTGGCTACTTCATTCTCGCTCGGTTCGATGCTGACAAGGCGCTGATCCACGACCCCAAGGCCGAACGGCCTCAAATCGTGTCGCGCGATGAACTGCTGGCCCGCTGGAACGGCGAGCTCATCCTGTTTACCTCGCGTGCCTCGCTGATCGGCGAAATGGCGAAGTTCGATTTTTCCTGGTTCATCCCCGCTGTCGTCAAATACCACAAGCTTCTCGGAGAAGTGCTGCTGGTGTCGTTTGTGCTCAATCTGTTCGCCCTCGTCACGCCGCTGTTCTTTCAAGTGGTGATGGACAAGGTACTGGTGCACCGGGGGTTGACCACGCTCGACGTCATCGCCGTAGGGCTTCTGGTGGTGTCGATCTTCGAGGTGGTGTTGTCGGGGCTGCGCAGCTATGTGTTCTCCCACACCACCAGCCGCATCGATGTGGAACTGGGGGCGCGGCTGTTCCGGCATCTACTCGCGTTGCCGCTGGGCTACTTCCAGGCACGGCGGGTGGGTGACTCGGTCGCCCGTGTCCGGGAACTGGAGAACATCCGCGCTTTCCTCACGGGCAATTCGATCACCGTGGTGCTCGACGTGCTGTTCTCGGTCGTGTTCATTAGCGTGATGCTGTTCTACAGTGGCTGGCTGACGCTGGTGGTGCTGGCGTCCCTGCCGCTGTACTTCGTGATCGCCCTGCTGGTCACGCCGCTGCTGCGCGCCCGGCTGCACGAGAAGTTCAACCGCGGTGCTGAGAACCAGGCCTTTCTGGTTGAAACCGTATCGGGCATCGATACCTTAAAGAGTATGGCGGTAGAGCCGCAGATGCAGCGCCGCTGGGATACACAGCTGGCGAGCTATGTGTCTGCCGGGTTCAAATCCGCGACGCTCTCCACCGTGGCGCACGAAAGCACCAATCTGGTGGGCAAGCTCGTGACTGTGGGAACCCTGTGGCTGGGCGCCAAGCTGGTGATCGAAGGCCAGCTTACCGTCGGCCAGTTCATTGCCTTCAACATGCTGGCTGGCCGCGTCGCTCAGCCCATCATGCGTCTGGCGCAGCTGTGGACCGACTTCCAGCAGACCGGCATTTCCGTCCAGCGCCTGGGCGACATTCTCAATGCCCCCACCGAAGCTGCCGGCGCCAAGAGCAGCCTGCCGCCTATTGCCGGGAGGATCACCTTCGATCACGTCAACTTCCGCTACCGCCCCGACACCCCCGAAGTCCTCAAAGGCATCAGCCTGGACATTGCGCCCGGTGAAGTCATCGGCATCGTCGGCCGCTCCGGTTCGGGCAAGAGCACGCTGACCAAGCTGATTCAGCGCCTGTACGTGCCGGAGCGCGGCCGGGTACGGATCGACGGGATGGATTTGACGCTCATCGATGCCGCCAGCCTGAGGAGGCAGATCGGCGTGGTGTTGCAGGAGAACGTGCTTTTCAACCGGACCTTGCGCGAGAACATTGCGCTGGCCGACCCCGGTGCGCCGCTGGAGCAGGTGATCCAGGCCGCCAAGCTGGCCGGCGCGCATGAATTCATCCTGGAACTGCCCGAAGCCTACGACACCATGGTCGGCGAACACGGCTCAACCCTTTCGGGTGGCCAGCGCCAGCGCATTGCCATTGCCCGCGCGCTGATGAGCGAGCCGCGCATCCTGATCTTCGATGAAGCCACCAGCGCGCTGGATTACGAATCGGAGCGCATCATCCAGCAGAACATGCAGGCCATTTGCCAGGGCCGCACCGTCATCATCATTGCCCACCGGTTGTCAGCAGTCCGTAATGCCAACCGCATCCTGGTGATGGATCATGGGCAGATCGTGGAGGCCGGGACGCACGCGGAATTGCTGCAGCACGAAGCGGGGCACTACTCCCGTCTGCATCGGCTGCAAGCGGGATGAGTACTCAGGTGGGCGTGTGGGTTTTAAGCCAGTCCTTCAGTGCGGCATCGAGCCGGGTCTGCCAGCCGTCGCCGGTGGCGCGAAACGGTTCCACCACTTCGGGCGAGAGGCGGATAGTGATGCGTTCCTTGACCGGCGCTTTCTGGGGGCCGCGCGGACGGCGCGACAGCGTATTGCGCAGGGATTCTGGCAGCGCGGAGAAGGGGACTGCCTGCTTGAAGTCTTCTTCGGTCAGCTCTCGGACTTCGCCGGATTTAGTGGTCAAGGGTGAGCGCTTTGCCATGTTTGTCTGCCTCTCTCAAATTTGCCTTGCGAAAACTGATCACCCGGATTCCGTCTGCAATCACGACAAAGCACAGGACATGCAGCCGTCTGTTGAGGTAACCCACGGCGATGATGCGTTCTTCGCCATATTCCTTCCGCTCATCTTTCAAATAGGCGGCGGTCTCGAAATCGAACGCTGCCGACTCTTCAAACGACAGGCCGCGCTCCCGGATGTTCCGTTCATTTTTGGCCGTATCGAATTCGACGCGCATGCGCGGATTGTATGTACAAATAAATCATTAGGCAAATGGTAGACGTCATGCTGAAGCTGCACGCTTTTTCCGATCTGGCCAAGCGCTACTCCAAAATCTTCCGCCACGCCTGGTCGCGGCGGCGCGAAACGGACAGCCCCGAACTGCATTCCCACGAAGCCCAGTTCCTGCCGGCGGCGCTGGCCTTGCGCGACACGCCGGTACACCCCGCACCCCGCATCACGCTGGGGCTGATCATTGCCTTCGCCCTGATTGCGGTCCTGTGGGCCATCTTCGGCCGCGTCGATGTGGTCGCCACTGCAGTCGGCAAGATCATCCCCAGCGATCGCACCAAGGTCATCCAGCCGATGGAAACGGCCGTGGTCAAGGCGATCCATGTGCGCGACGGCCAGGAAGTCACGCTGGGGCAGGTGCTGATCGAGCTCGACGCCACTACCGCCACCGCCGACGGCGACCGGCTGCGCAACGAAGCCCTGACTGCGCGATTGGAGGCGCTGCGCGCCGAAGCCCTGCTGGAGGCATTGGCAAGCGGCACGCCGCCCAGGCTGAAACCGCTGGAAGGTGCCGATGCTGCCCGCCTGCATGCCGAGCAAAGCCAGACCACCGGCCAATATCAGGAATACCAGGCGCGCCAGTTGCAATTGCAGGCCGAGATCGCACGCCGCCGGGCGGAGCTCCAGGCCACCCAGGATCAAGTCGTCAAGCTCGAACAGACCGTGCCCATCGCCCGCCAGCGCGCGCAGGACTACCAAATGCTGGTGAAGGAGAACTTTATCTCCCAGCACGGTTATCTGGAACGCGAACAGGCCCGCATCGAGCAGGAACAGGATCTGGCCAGCGGCCGCTCAAAAGCCGCTGAAATTTGGGCTGCCCTGGCCGAGGCGCAACAGCAGCAAGCCACCCTCGCCGCTGAAACACGGCGGCAACTGCTGGATCAGCACAATGTGGCATCACAAAAGACTGCGTCGCTGGAACAGGAACTGGTCAAGGCCGACCAGCGGGGCCGCCTGATGCGCATGACTGCGCCGGTGGCGGGCACCGTGCAGCAACTGGCGGTGACTACCGTCGGCGGCGTCGTCACCTCCGCCCAGCCTTTGATGGTGATCGTGCCCAAGGACAACGTGCTCGAAGTCGAAGCCATGCTGCCCAACAAGGACATTGGCTTCGTCAATCCGGGGCAGGATGCCGAAGTGAAAGTGGAGACCTTTCCGTTCACCAGGTACGGCACGATCCGCGGAACCATCAGCCAGGTGTCATCGGACGCCATCCAGGACGAGAAGCTGGGATTGATCTATTCGACCCGGGTGAAGCTCGCCAGGGACACACTGCGGGTGGAGACCAAGACAGTGCGGCTCACTCCCGGCATGGCCGTGACGGTCGAGGTCAAGACCGGCAAGCGGCGGGTGATCGAGTATTTCCTGAGTCCACTGATGCAGGCGACCAGCGAGAGTTTGAGGGAACGATGATTCGGGTGCTGGTCGTTCATGGCCGACCGCCACATCTCGCAATATCCGAACTCGCTGCCAGGCGCGCGCTGCCCGACTCATTCAAAGGCCCGCCCTGAACCCGCGGGCACCTGCTGTTTCAACGGCATAAAACCCGCTCCCGCCTCGTGCTAGACTCCCTCAAAATTCGAGACGCGCATGGCCGAGGAGTCTGATCTTTCCCGTACCGAACCGGCAAGTCCGCGGCGCCTGCAAGAGGCGCGCAGCGCGGGCGATGTGCCGCGTTCTGCCGAACTCACTGCGTGGGTGGTGTTGCTGTCGGCGCTGGGCATGCTGGCCTGGCAGGCACCGCGCCTTTTGAATGCCTTGCAGACCCTGACTCAAACGGCGTTCGTTCACGCGGCACAGCCGCTTTCCCCGGTTTTTCTCGACGCGGCACAGTCTGCGCTGTGGGCAGTGCTGCCTGTGCTGGTCGCCATTTTTGTCGCGGCGCTGGTGGCGCCGATGCTGCTTTCGGGCTGGGTGTATGCGCCCCAGGTGACGCAGGCCGACCTGACGCGTGCAAATCCATTCAAGCCCTTGACCCGACTGTTTTCGGCCGATGCCTGGTTCGACGGCGCGCGGGCGCTGCTGAAGCTGACGCTCGCCGCGGTTGCGGTGGGCTGGGCGCTCAATAGCGGATGGCCGGGGCTGCACAATCTGACCGGCAGCGATGCGCTGGGCGAGACGGCCGGCTGGGTCGGGGGTGGCGTGCTGGCCCTGGCGGCGGCCTTGGCGCTGGCCGCGGCGCTGGATGCGGGCTGGCGCTGGTGGCGCTATCTGCGCCGCCACGCGATGACCTGGCAGGAAGTGGTGGCCGAGGCGCGCGAAGCCGAAGTGCATCCCGAGGTGCGGGCGCAGCTGCAGAGTCGGCAGCAGCAGATGGGGCAGGGGGCGAACGCTGAGCCCATGGCGAAGCCTCTCCAAAAGGGAGACGGGGCAAACGCTGGGCCCAAGACGATTGACGAGGTGATCGGATGAGTGCGCAGGGCGTGATGGTGATGGGCATGCCGGTTAACCGGCTGGCAGTGCCGTTGCTGGTGCTGCTGATCCTGGCGATGATGATATTGCCGCTGCCCACCTTCATGCTCGACGTGCTGTTCACGCTCAATATCGCGCTGGCGATGATCGTGATGCTGGTGAGCTTGAATTCCAGGCGTCCGCTCGATTTCTCGGTGTTTCCCACGGTGCTGCTGCTCACCACGCTGATGCGCCTGGCGCTCAACGTGGCCTCCACCCGCATCATTCTGATGCAGGGCCACACCGGGCCGGATGCGGCGGGCAAGGTCATCGAGTCCTTTGGCAACTTCCTGGTCGGCGGCAACTACGTCGTCGGCTTCGTGGTGTTCCTGATCCTGGTCATCATCAACTTCGTCGTCATCACCAAGGGCGCCGGGCGCATCGCCGAGGTGGCGGCGCGTTTCACGCTGGACTCGATGCCGGGCAAGCAGCTGGCGGTGGATGCCGATCTCAACGCCGGCTTCATCGACGAAGTCGAAGCGCGCGCGCGGCGCAACGAGATCGGCCGCGAAGCCGACTTCTACGGCGCGATGGACGGTGCCTCCAAGTTCGTGCGCGGTGACGCCATCGCCGGCATCATCATCCTGCTGGTCAATCTGATCGGCGGCATTCTGGTCGGGCTGTTCCAGCACGACCTCGGGCTGACCGAGGCGCTCGGGCGTTATGCGCTGCTGACCGTGGGCGACGGTCTGGTGACGCAGATTCCGGCGCTGATCATCTCGACCGCGGCGGGCATCGTGGTCAGCCGCGCGTCGAGCGAGCAGGACTTGTCGCGCGAGTTCTCCACTCAGGTTTTCGGGCGGCCGCAGACGCTGTATGTGTCTGCAGCGGTGCTGGGTTCGCTGGGCCTTATTCCAGGTACGCCGCATCTGGCCTTTCTGACCATTGCCGTGGTGCTGAGCGGACTGGGATTCTGGCTGATGCGCCGTCAGCGCGCCGTGCTCGAAATCGAGCCGCTGGAACGGATCGAGGAGGAACCCTCGCAACTCGATGTCACCTGGGAAGACATTCCGCCGGTGGACGTGCTGGCGCTGGAAGTCGGCTACCGGCTGATCCCGCTGGTCGACCGCAACCAGGGCGGCGCCGCCCTTGCAAGAATCACCGAGGCGCGGCGCCGTTTCGCTACTGATATGGGTCTGGTGGTGCCGCTCGTCCGCGTGCGTGACAACCTCGAACTCAAGCCCAACAACTATCGCATCACCCTCAAGGGTGTCGACGTGGCGCACGGCGAACTGCCCAGCGGCCAGGTTCTGGCGGTGGACATGGGCGATGTGCTGGGGCGCCTCGACGGCCCGCCTGGGGTGGATCCGCTGACCGGTCTGCCGGGTATCTGGATCGAGGCCGGACGGGAAGAGGAAGCCGAATTGCGCGGCTTTGTCGTGCTGACGACGGTCGAGCTGCTTGCGCGCCAGGTCGAGGCGGTGTTCCGCCAGCACGCGCCGGAAATGCTCGGCCGCACCGAGGTGCAGCAACTGCTCGACAGCCTGTCGCGCAGTCATCCGGGGTTGGTCGAGGACGTGACGCCGCGCCATCTGCCATTGACCAGCGTGCAGGCGATATTGCAGCAACTGATCGCGGAAAACGTCTCGATTCGCGATACCCGTACCCTGTTCGAAACGCTGGCCGCGCGCGCACCCAAAAGCCAGGCGATCGACGATCTGGTTGAAACCGTGCGCGCCGCGCTGGGACGCAGCATCGTCGACCGCCTGTTCGAAGGCAGCGACACCCTGCATGTGATCGGGCTTTCCGCATCAACCGAAACCCGCCTGCTGAATGAAATGGGGGATGAGGGCGAAGCCCTGTTGTCGCCCGCTACCCTGGATGCGCTCAACGATGCGGCTGAGCGCGCACTGGCTGAGCAGGAAGCCGCAGGCCATCCGCCGGTCCTGCTGACCTCGCCTGGCCTGCGCGCCATGCTGTCGCGGCTGTTGCGGCGCAGCCAGCCGCAGCTTGCGGTGATTGCCTACGCCGAGGTGCCTGCCGATAAAATGGTGCAGGTGACTTCTGAACTGACCATAGGGGAGGGTGAATGAGCGTACGGGTATTCGTCGCGGCGAATGCGCGGGAAGGTCTGGCGCGGGTTCGCCGCGAGCTGGGCGATGACGCCGTGGTGCTGTCCACGCGGCCGCACCCGCAGGGCGTCGAACTCCTGGCCAGCGCCTACGGCGAACTGGCGGTGCCGGCCATCGCAGACACGCCCGACACCGCGGGCAGCTCGCGCATCCTGAACGAACTGTCGCGCCTGCGCGGCATGTTGCAAAACCAGCTGGCCGGCTTTGCCTGGGGCGCCGGGCGGCGGCGCGACCCGGTGCGGGTGGCGCTGATGCAAACGCTGTTTGCCGCCGGCTTCGGCAGCGCGCTCGCCCGCACCCTGGCCGCGCGTTTGCCGCGCGGGCTCGACACCGATGCAGCCCAGCGCTGGCTGCGCCAGGTGCTGATCCGCAACCTGCCGCTGCTCGGACGCGAAGCCGACCTGCTGGCGCGCGGCGGCCGTTACGCGCTGGTCGGTTCCACCGGTTCGGGCAAGACCACCACGCTGGCCAAGCTTGCCGCGCGCGGGGTGGATGCGCACGGCGCCGGAGCGGTGGCCCTGGTGGCGGCCGATGCCTACCGCATTGGCGCGGCGGCGCAATTGACGGTGTATGCCGATCTGCTGGGCGTATCGCTGCATGTGGCCGAAGACCTGGAAAAGCTCGCCCAGCTGCTGCCGCACCTCGCTGACAAAAAACTGGTGCTGATCGACACCGCCGGCTTTGCGCCGAATGATCCGCGCACCCGCGAGGGGCAGGCGCTCGATGCGCTGGGCGTGCACCGTCTCGCCGTGATTTCCGCCGCCCAGCAGGGCGCGGCGATCGAGCAGGCGATGACGCGCTTCGGCCAGGGCGCGGTCGCCTGCATCCTGACCAAGCTCGACGAAACGCCGCAGCCCGGCGCAGCACTCGACAGCCTGATCCGCCATCGCCTGCCGCTGGCCTATATCAGCGGCGGCCAGCGCGTGCCGGAAGACCTGCATGCACCCAACGCCGCCTACCTGATCGATCGCGCATTGAAGGGCGGTCAGCTGGACACCCCGTTTGCGCTGGAGGCCGAGGACTGGCCGCTGTTTGCCGGGGTCGAGGCCGAACGCGCGGAGCGCCATGCCGGCTGACCAGGCCGCCGGACTGCGGCGGCGCAGCGACCAGCAGCCGTTGCGCTGCATCCATGGTTTTTTTCATTCCCCCGACGCCACGATCCGGCTGGCCCAGGCGCTGCATCGGCGTGGCTGGACTTCGCTGCTGATCGACGCGAGCGGGCGGATGCCGGCGGATTCCACCATGCAGAGCCTGTTCGACTGGCGCCAGCAACTGGCCCGTCAGCAATTGCACACGCAGGCGATGCCCCACGGTGACGGCTGGCATGCCCCTGGCCTGCAGGGCAGCGAGCCCGGGTTGAAGACGATTGCCCAGCGTTACGATTGCCTGCTGTTGGACGCGAGCCTGGATGCGCCCGACTGGCACCCGCTGCCGGACATGGAGCAAATCCTCATCCTGGAAGTGAACAGCGGGCAGGCGTCGATGCAGCAGGCTTACGCTCTGCTCAAGACCCTTGCACACCTGGAAAGCCGCGCCAGCATTGCCCTGCTGGGGGACGCTGCCGCATGCGACCGGCTGCAGGCGGCGTGCGGGCAATATCTCGATCCGGCGTTTGCCCAGGCGGTCTACAGCGTCGCACACGAGGATGATGCATTTGCTGCGCTTGCCGTTAGAATGGCGAGCGAGGAGACGCGCCTGACGCCGCGTTGCATAACAGGAAATACTGAAAACATGGTCTTGAAACATGGCCGGTAAAGCCTCGTCGCAAGACGAACAAATCGTCAAATATGCGCCGCTGGTCAAGCGCATTGCCTATCACATGATGGCGCGCCTGCCGGCCAGCGTCGAGGTCGACGACCTCATCCAGGTCGGCTTGATCGGGTTGATGGACGCGGTCGGTCGCTTCGACGGCACCCAGGGCGCCCAGTTCGAATCCTATGCCACCCAGCGCATCCGCGGCGCCATGCTCGACGAGCTGCGTGAGGCCGACTGGCTGCCCCGCCACGTGCGGCAGAAATCCCGCCAGATCGAGTCCGCCATCCACCGGCTTGAACAGCGCAACGGCAAGCCGCCGTCCGAGCAGGAAATCTCGGCCGAGCTGGGCATGCCGATCGATCAGTACCAGTCCATGCTGGGCGATGTGCGATGTTCCCAGCTGCTTTATTACGAGGATTTCTCGGACGAGGACAGCGCCAGTTTCCTGGAGCGCTATCTGGTCGACGGCAGCAACGATCCCCTCTCGGTGCTGGAAGATGAAGGCTTCCGCGCCAGCCTGGTCGCCGCGATTCACTCCCTGCCCGAGCGCGAGCGCAGCATGATGGGCATGTACTACGAGCAGGACATGAACCTGAAGGAAATCGGCGCGGTGCTTGGCGTATCCGAATCGCGCGTGTGCCAACTGCATTCGCAGGCAGTCGCCCGGCTTCGGGCCCAGCTCAAGATCTGGAAAAACTGACGGCGGCCCTCGTTCGGGGGCGGAACGCGGATAAATCCGCGATAATGAGGGCTTGTCTATCCCGCAAGAATCGCCGTCATGAGCCAAACCGCCCTCAAGAAAAAAGCCCTCGATTACCACCGCCTGCCCAAGCCCGGCAAGCTTTCGGTCGAATCGTCCAAGCCCTGTTCCACGCAGGATGATTTGTCTCTGGCCTACACACCCGGGGTGGCGCAACCGGTACTGGAAATCGCCAGGAACCCCGCGAAGGCCTACGAGTACACCAACAAGGGCAACCTGATCGCGGTGATCACCGACGGCACTGCGATTCTCGGCCTGGGCAACCTCGGCCCGCTTGCATCCAAGCCGGTGATGGAAGGCAAGGGCGTGCTGTTCAAGCAGTTCGCCGGCATCGACGTCTACGACATCGAGGTCAACGCCAAGACCCCGCAGGACTTCATCAAGGTGGTGGAAGCCATTGCGCCGACTTTCGGCGGCATCAACCTCGAGGACATCGCCGCGCCGCACTGCTTCGAGATCGAAGCGGCGCTGAAGAAGAGCCTCGACATCCCGGTTTTCCATGACGACCAGCACGGTACGGCCACCATCATCTGCGCCGGCCTCATCAACGCCCTTCACGTGCAGGGCAAGACGCTCGACACCGCAAAGATCGTCTGCCTCGGCGCCGGTGCGGCGGGCATCGCCTCGCTGAATCTGCTGGTTGCGATGGGCGCGCAGAAGCGCAACATCCTGCTGGTGGATTCGAAAGGTGTGGTGCACAAGGCGCGCACCGACCTCAACAGTTTCAAGAAAGCCTACGCGCGCGCGACGAAGCTGCGCACGCTGGAAGACGCGATGACCGGCGCCGACGTCTTCATCGGCGTCTCGGGCGCCAATCTGGTGAGCCCGGCGATGGTGAAGAGCATGGCCGACAAGCCGGTGGTGTTCGCGCTCGCCAACCCCAATCCTGAAATCGCGCCGGAAAAGGCCAAGGCTGCGCGCAGCGACCTCGTCATGGCGACCGGGCGTTCCGACTACCCCAACCAGGTCAACAACGTGCTGGGATTCCCGTTCATCTTCCGCGGTGCGCTCGACGCCCGTGCCAGGCAGATCACCGAGTCCATGCTGATCGCCGCGGTGCATGCGCTGGCCGAACTGGCGCGCGAGCCGGTGCCGGCCTCGGTGCTGAAGGCCTACAAGCTGAAGAAGCTGAAATTCGGCCCGGATTACATCCTGCCCAAGCCCTTCGATCCGCGCCTGGCGCAGCGGGTGCCGCAGGCGGTGGCCAAGGCGGCGAAGGCCCCAGTCAGGAAGACGACCGTAAAAAAAGCCACTGCGAAGAAGGCCACGGCACCTAAAAAGGGTCGCTAACCCCCGTCCACCGAATCTGCCGTGAAACCGACCGCGCGCCCCGTTTACCTCAATCTGATTCGGATCCATTTGCCGCTTCCGGGCTGGGTGTCGATCCTGCATCGGGTGTCGGGCGCGCTGTTGTTTATTGCGCTGCCGCCGGCGGTGTGGGTCTTGTCAATGTCGCTTGCCGATGAAACCGGTTTTCAGCGGGCTGCCGAATGGTTCTCGCATCCACTGGCCCGGCTGATGCTGCTGGGTTTGATCTGGGCGTTTGTGCATCATCTCCTTGCCGGTCTGCGGCATCTGGCGCTGGATGTGCACTGGGGCACGGATCTGAAACGCACAAGGCAAAGCAGTTTTGCCGTCATGTTGGCGAGCGGGCTGGTCACGCTGCTCGCCGCCTGGAGGCTGTTCGCATGAAGTCGACCACCGGCTCGCATACCGGTACCGGAACCTGGCTGGTGCAGCGCGCCTCGGCGCTGCTGCTGGCGCTGGCCTTGCCCGTTTTGGCCATTTATTTTCTGACTGCGCTTCCGCTCGACTTTGCCGGCTGGCAGGCCGTGTTCGCGCCCACGTGGCTGCAGATTCTGATGCTGCTGACGGCGGCGGCGATTGCGCTGCATGCCTGGGTCGGCATGCGCGACATCTTCATGGACTACGTTCATCACACGGGGCTTCGGTTGGCGTTGTACCTGGTCGTGATCGTCATTCTGGCGGGGTGCGTCGCCTGGCTTGCCGCCATACTGGGGCGCGTCGCGTGAACACGCGCCGCTTCGATGCCCTCATCATCGGCGGCGGCGGCGCGGGCCTGCGCGCCGCGCTGCAACTCGCGCGCTCCGACTACAAGGTCGCGGTGGTGTCGAAAGTCTTCCCCACACGCTCGCACACGGTGTCGGCGCAGGGTGGCATTACCGCCGCCCTTGCCAACGTCGACGACGACCGCTGGGAATGGCACATGTACGACACGGTCAAGGGTGGCGACTGGCTGGGCGACCAGGACGCGATCGAGTTCATGTGCCGCGAGGCCGCGACGGCGGTGTACGAACTCGAGCACATGGGGCTGCCATTCTCGCGGCTGGACAACGGCAAGATTTATCAGCGTCCCTTCGGTGGGCAGTCGAAAAACTTCGGCGGCGAGCAGGCCACCCGCACCTGCGCCGCTGCCGATCGCACCGGCCACGCGCTACTGCACACGCTGTACCAGCAGAACATCGCCCACCGCACCCAGTTCTTCGACGAATACTTCGCGCTCGACCTGTTGCGCGACGCCGACGGCTACTGCCTCGGCGTCAGCGCCATCTCCATCGAGACCGGCGAGCCATTGCTGATCGAGGCGCGCACCACCTTGCTCGCCACCGGCGGGGCAGGGCGGGTGTTCGGCAACAGCAGCAACGCCATGATCAACACCGGCGACGGCCTCGGCATGGTGCTGCGCGCCGGGCTGCCGCTGCAGGACATGGAGTTCTGGCAATTCCATCCCACCGGCATCGCCGGCGTCGGCTGCCTCATCACCGAAGGCGTGCGCGGCGAGGGTGGTTATCTGCTGAACAAGAACGGCGAGCGCTTCATGGAACGCTACGCGCCGCATGCCAAGGATCTGGCCGGGCGCGACGTGGTGGCGCGCGCCATCGCCATCGAGATCGCCGAGGGCCGCGGCTGCGGACCGCGCGGCGACTATGTCGACATCAAGCTCGACCATCTGGGCGAAAAGCTCATTGCTGAAAAGCTGCCCGGCATTCGTGATCTGTCGATCCGCTTCGCCGGCGTCGATCCGGTCAAGGCGCCGATCCCGGTCGCGCCCACCGCGCACTACATGATGGGCGGCATTCCCACCAGCCTGCATGGCCAGGTCGTCGCGCCGGCACGCTTCGGGCCGGAGGAACCCGTGCCGGGTCTGTACGCCGTCGGCGAGTGTGCCTGCGTATCGGTGCACGGCGCCAACCGGCTCGGCGGCAACTCGCTGCTGGATCTCATCGTGTTCGGCCGCGCCGCCGGCAAACATATGCTGGAATACCTGCGCGACAATCCCTATCCGCGCCCGTTGCCCGAGAATGCAGCCGAAGCCAGTCAGGGACGGCTCGCAAGATGGGACCGCCCCGGCAGCGAACGGGTGGCGGCGATCACCGACGATCTGCGGTGGATGATGCAGTCCCATGCCGGCGTTTTCCGCACCGACGCGGTATTGCGCGAGGGGCTGGAAAAATTGAGTGTGCTTGAAGCACGGCTGGCGAACGCCGGTTTGCAGGACGCCAGCCGCGTCTTCAACACCGCGCGCATCGAGGCGCTGGAACTGGAGAACCTGATCGGCGTGGCGCGTGCGACGCTGGTGTCGGCGATCCATCGCACCGAGAGCCGCGGCGCACACACGCGGGAGGATTTTCCGGAACGCGACGACGCCAACTGGCTCAAGCACACGCTGTATTCGCGCGAGGGGGATCAGGTGGATGCGAAGCCGGTGCGGCTGAAGCCGCTTACGGTGGAGTCGATCAAGCCGAAGGAGAGGGTGTATTGATGGGAGCCCGGCCTATTGGCTTTGCTTTGGGTATGCGGCGGCTTCGCTTTTCGCCTTTGGGCGAGTTACTTTCTTTTGCTTCGCCAAAAGAAAGTAACCAAAGAAAAGGCGACCCCACATCGCTGCCCTGCGGGTTCCCGATTTGGCGCGCGCGTGCGGGCGCTCCACCAACTCGCCCTGGCACGGGGCACAAAACGCCCCGTGCTGCGGAGCTCAAACACGGTTCCGCTTTTTCCCCGCCCGCACACGCCAAATCGGCAGCGCTGAAGGGGAACAACCCCGGGTGCAGCCATCGCGTGTTGTTCGTTCGTCGCCAAGCACAGGCGTTCGCAAGGGTGCCCCTTGTGTGTCGCCGAGAAGCGCAGCCGGCCGAGGGGAAAAGGGGCGGGGTGTTTGAGCTCCGCAGCAGGGCACGTTTTGTGTGCCCTGCCAGGGCGAGTTCCAGCCCCGCCTCGGGTGGCGAGCATCGCAGGGGAGCCGAAGGCCGACACACCAGGGGTGGCTTTTTCTTTGGTTACTTTCTTTTGGCCACGCAAAAGAACGTGGCTCGCCCAGAGGCGAAAAGCGAAGCTTCCGCATCAGCCGCAGACTGCGAGCACACATGAAATTCCGCCTCTACCGCTATTCCCCAGAATCCGGCGAAAAACCCCACATGCAGGACGTCGATCTCGACATCGAACCCGCCGGCAAGATGCTGCTCGACGCGCTCTTGGCGATCAAGGCGCAGGACGAGACGCTCTCCTTGCGCCGCTCCTGCCGCGAGGGCGTGTGTGGATCGGATGCGGTGAATGTCAACGGCAAGAACCGGCTGGCGTGCATCACGCCGCTCTCCGAGCTGAAGCAGCCGATCGAGGTGCGGCCGCTGCCGGGACTGCCGGTGATCCGCGACCTGATCGTGGACATGGAGCCGTTCTACAAGCAGTACCGCTCGATCAAACCGTGGCTGATCAACGACGACCCTGAGCCCGAAGTCGAACGCCTGCAAAGCCCGGAAGACCGCGCGCTGCTCGACGGCGCCTACGAATGCATCTTGTGCGCCTGTTGCACCACTTCGTGCCCGTCTTTCTGGTGGAATCCGGACAAGTTCGTCGGCCCGGCGGGCCTGCTGCAGGCCTACCGCTTCATCGCCGATTCGCGCGACGAGGCGACGGCCGCCCGGCTCGACAATCTAGAAGACCCGTATCGGCTGTATCGCTGCCACGGCATCATGAACTGCGTGGACGCCTGCCCCAAGGGCCTGAACCCGACATCGGCAATCGGCCGCATCAAGTCGCTGCTGGTGAAGCGCCGTGTCTGATCGGCTGGCCTGGCGTTGCCGGCGCGGCTTGCTGGAACTGGATATCTGGCTGGGTGGCTTTCTGCAGGCCCACCGCGCTACACTTGAGCCTTGCGAGACAGCCGCGCTGGAGCGGCTGCTGGGCCTGTCGGACATGGACATCATCGACAGGCTGCAAGGCCGGTCGCCCGCGGGCGACGCCGGGCTTGAAGCGCTTGTTCAACGCCTGCAACTCTTTCGGGCAGCAACATCTCTGGAATCAAAATGAAAAAAACCGTCACCCTTACATTCAGCGACGGCAGCCCTCCGATCGAACTGCCGATCGAGCAGGGCACCTACGGCAAGCCCGTCATCGACATCCGGGCGCTCGGCGCGCATGGCTATTTCACCCATGATCCGGGCTTCACCGCCACGTCCAGCTGCAACTCCGCGATCACCTACATCGACGGCGACGAGGGCCTGCTGTATTACCGCGGCTATCCGATCGAGGAGCTGGCCTACAAGTCGGACTACATGGAAGTCTGCTACTTGCTGATCCACGGCGAGCTGCCGACGGCCGAGCAGAAGCAGGCGTTCGTGACATCGATCCGCCACCACACCCTGCTGCACGACCAGATGGAAAACGTGTTCCGCGGCTTCCGCCGCAGCGCGCATCCGATGGCGGTGATGATCGGCGTGACCGGCGCGATGTCGGCCTTCTATCACAGCGGGCTCGACAACTTCAATCCGCAGCATCGCGCGATCGTCGCCCACCGGCTGATCGCCAAGATCCCCACGGTCGCGGCGTGGGCCTACAAGTTCAACGAGGGCCAGCCCTTCGTCTATCCGCAGAACCGGCTGACCTATGCCGAAAACTTCATGCACATGATGTTTTCAAGCCCGTGCGAGCCCTACGAGCCGAACCCGGTGCTGGCCCGCGCGCTCGACCGCATTTTCATCCTGCACGCCGACCACGAGCAGAACGCCTCGACCTCGACGGTGCGTCTGGCCGGCTCCAGTGGCGCCAACCCCTATGCCTGCATCGCAAGCGGCATGGCCTCGCTGTGGGGGCCCCTGCATGGCGGCGCCAACGAAGCGGTGCTGCGGATGCTGGAGGAGATGGACGACGTCTCCAAGATTCCCGGATTCATCACGCGCGCCAAGGACAAGTCCGACCCGTTCCGCCTGATGGGCTTCGGCCACCGCATCTACAAGAACATGGATCCGCGCGCCGCCATCATCCGGCAGACCTGCTACGAGGTGCTGGACGAACTCGACCTGCGCGACGACCCGCAGTTCAAGATCGCGCTGGAGCTCGAGCGCATCGCGCTGGAGGACGAGTATTTCATCGAGAAGAAACTCTATCCCAACGTCGACTTCTATTCCGGCATCATCTTCCGTGCACTGGGCATTCCCCCCAGCATGTTCACCGCACTGTTCGCCATGGCGCGCACCGCCGGCTGGGTGGCACAGTGGCATGAAATGCTGTCCGACCCCGCGCACAAGATCGGCCGTCCACGTCAGCTCTATACCGGTTCGGCGCGCCGCGAGTTCGTGCCGATAGACCAGCGCGGAGCCTGAACGCACAAGCCATCCGACATGAGCGCGCCTGACTGGTCCCGGACCTCCCCGCTGTATGCCGGCAACGCCGCTTACCTGGAACAGTTCGGCGACGATGCGCTGGCGCCCTGGCTGACGCAGCCGCTGCCGGGCGCCGCACCCGCATCGGATGCTGCACAGGTCGCGGTGCTGAGGCTCATCAACGCTTACCGCTACCTCGGGGTGCGCAAGGCCGAACTCGACCCCCTGCAGCGCTTCGAGCCGCCCCCCACACCCGAACTCGACCCCGCGCACTATGGCCTGACCGACGCGGACCTGAGCCGCGAATTCGAGACCGGCTCGCTGTTCGGGGTGGAGCGCAGCACCCTGGCTGACATCCTGCGGCGGTTGAACGCAGCGTATTGCGGCCACGTAGGCGCCGAGTACATGCACATCACCGATGTCGCGCGCAAACGCTGGCTGCAGGAGCGGATCGAGTCGGCGCAGGGACGCTTCGGGGTGTCCACCGACCTGAAAAAGAAGCTGCTGAAGCGGCTGACGGATGCAGAAACGCTGGAGAAATTTCTCCACACCAAGCATGTCGGACAGAAGCGCTTCTCGCTCGAGGGCGCCGAGAGCCTGATACCGCTGCTCGATCAGGTGATCGCGCGCTGCGCCCGCCACGGCGCAAAGGAAATCGTGATGGGCATGGCGCACCGTGGCCGCATCAACGTGCTGGCCAACATCATGGGGCGCACGATCGAGAGCCTGTTCGAGGAGCCGCTGAACAGCTATCCCGATTCCCCGCTGTCGGGCGATGTCAAATACCACCAGGGATTTTCTACCGATTTTTCCACGCCTTATGGGCCGGTTCATCTGGCGCTGGCCTTCAATCCCTCGCATCTCGAAATCGTGCATCCGGTGGTGCGCGGTTCGGTGCGCGCGCGCCAGGACCGGCGCGGCGACGTCCTTGGCTACGAGGTGGTGCCGGTGATCATGCACGGCGATGCGGCGCTGTCGGGGCAGGGCGTGGTGATGGAAAGCCTCAACATGTCGCAGACGCGTGGCTTCCGCAACAATGGCGCGATCCATGTCGTGATCAACAACCAAATCGGTTTCACCACCTCGGACCCGCGCGACGTGCGCTCTACGCTGTACTGCACGGACGTGGCGAAAATGATCGAGGCGCCGGTGCTGCACGTGAATGGCGACGACCCGGAGGCAGTGGCCTTCGCGGTGCAGACGGCGGTCGACTACCGTTACACCTTCCACAAGAACTGCTTCATCGACCTGGTGTGCTACCGCCGCCACGGGCATAACGAGCAGGACGAACCGCTCGCCACCCAGCCGCTGATGTACCGCCGGATCCAGGCGCACCCCAGCACGCGCACGCTGTATGCGCAGCGACTGGTCGACGAGGGCGTGCTGACCCAGTCGCAGGCCGACGATCTGGTCGATGGCTGCCGCGAACGGCTGGAGCACGGCGAATCGCTGAGCCCACCCGCGTTGTCGGATTTCAAGGAAGTCTTCGGCATGAATTGGGGGCGCTTCAAGGCCAGCCCGGTCGCTGAGGTGGCGACGGCCGTACCGGCGGCGAGACTGGACTTTCTGGGCGAGCGCATCACCACGCTGGAGCATGAGATCGAACTGCATTCGCGGGTGCAGAAAGTGCTGGACGACCGCCGCAGCATGCGCGCGGGCAAGCTTCCGGTGGACTGGGGATATGCCGAGAACCTGGCCTACGCCAGCCTGCTCGACGCCGGCCACAATGTGCGGGTGTCAGGCCAGGATTCGGCGCGCGGCACTTTTTTCCATCGTCATGCGGTCTGGCATGACCAGAAGCGCGAGCGCCGCCAAAGCGGCGTGTACGTTCCGCTCGAACACATCCATCAGCGCCAGGGCAATTTCACCATCATCGATTCGCTGCTGTCCGAGGAAGCGGTGCTGGCGTTCGAATACGGCTACGCCACTGCCGACCCCGACACGCTGGTGGTGTGGGAGGCGCAGTTCGGCGACTTCGCCAACGGCGCGCAGGTGGTGATCGACCAGTTCATTGCCAGCGGCGAAGCGAAGTGGGGGCGCCTGTGCGGGCTTACGCTGATGCTGCCGCACGGCTTCGAGGGGCAGGGGCCGGAGCACTCCTCCGCTCGACTCGAGCGTTACCTCCAGTTGTGCGCGCAGGACAACATCCAGGTCTGCGTGCCGACCCTGCCGGCGCAGATGTTCCACCTGCTGCGGCGGCAGATCGTGCGCCCCGCGAGAAAGCCGCTGGTGATCCTGAGCCCGAAGAGCCTGCTGCGCCATCCGGCTTCGACCTCGTCGCTGGATGACCTGAGCCGGGGTGCCTTCCAGCCGGTCATCGACGATCCGCGTGCGCGGCGTCAGGCGAAACGTGTGGTGGCCTGCAGCGGGCGCGTGTGGTTCGATCTCGAAGCCACGCGTGCGGCGCGCGGGTTGGACGACGTCGCGCTAGTGCGGGTGGAGCAGCTTTACCCCTTCCCCGAGGCGGCCTTCCGCGCCGTGCTGAATGCCTACCCCGATGCTGCCACCTTCGTCTGGGCACAGGAAGAACCGATGAACCAAGGCGCGTGGTTCCAGACCCTGCACCACCTTAATCACTGCGCGCCCGCTCGGCAGCATTTCCACTACGCCGGCCGGCCGGCTGCCGCGGCGCCGGCGTCGGGCTATGCGTCGCGCCATCGTGCGGAACTGGATGCCTTGCTGAACGACGCGCTGGAGACCCCCTATGAAGCTTGAAGTGCGTGTGCCAATGCTGTCCGACTCGGTTGCCAGCGGCACCCTGCTGCCGTGGCGCAAGCAGGTGGGCGAGACCATCGCGCGCGACGACACCCTGGTCGACCTGGAAACCGACAAGGTGATCCTGGAAATCCCTGCGCCGGCATCCGGCACCCTGATCGAGATCCGCCAGCAGGAAGGCGCGGTGGTGAAGGCCGACGAGGTGGTGGCGGTGATCGAGACCGGGGAGGGCGCCGCTGCACCGGCCCCTGTCACCAAGACGAAGCCGCCGCTCGCCGCCGCGCCAGCGGCGAAGCCCGCGCGTCAAGCCGAGGCACCGGCTCCTGCCGTGCCGCTGCCGACCGCGCCTGCTGCCGTCGCCGCGCCCGGCGAAAGCCGCCGCGAGCCGATGTCGCGCCTGCGCAGCCGGGTCGCCGAACGCCTGGTCGCGGCGCAACACACCGCCGCCATGCTCACCACCTTCAACGAGGTGAACATGCAGCCGGTGAACGAGCTGCGCCAGCGCTTCAAGGCCGAGTTCGAGGTCAAGCACGGCGTCAAGCTCGGCTACATGTCCTTCTTCGTGCGCGCGGTGTGCCAGGCGATGCAGCAGTTTCCCGTCGTCAACGCCGCCATCGACGGCAGCGACATCGTGTGGCACGGCGACGTCGACATCGGCATCGCCATCTCCAGCCCGCGCGGGCTGGTGGTGCCGATCCTGCGCCGTGCCCAGACACTGTCGTCGGCCGGAATCGAATCAGCCATCGCCGACTTCGCTCGCCGCGCGCGCGACAACAAACTCACCCTCGAAGACCTCACCGGCGGCACCTTCTCCATCACCAACGGCGGCGTGTTCGGCTCGCTGCTGTCCACCCCTATCCTCAACCCGCCGCAGTCGGCCATCCTCGGCATGCATACCATTCAGGAACGCCCGGTCGCCGAAAACGCTCAGGTGGTGATCCGCCCGATGATGTATCTGGCGCTGACCTACGACCACCGGCTGATCGACGGCCGCGACGCGGTGCAGTTCCTGGTCGCGGTAAAGGCCGCGCTGGAAGCGCCGGAACCGTTGCTGGAGCCGATCTGAGCATGCCGGCATTGCAGGAAAATGCAGCGAAGCCTCCAGCAGACAATCTGCTCGAGGTCAGCGACCTGCATTTCTCGTACGACGCCAATGCCGTGCTCAAGGGCGTCAACCTGGTCATTCCCCGCGGCAGGATTGTCGGCATCCTGGGCGTCAGCGGCTGCGGCAAGACCACCTTGCTGCGCCATTTCGGCGGCCAGCTCAGGCCGTCGCGCGGCAGCGTGAAATTCAATGGCCAGGTGGTCCACAAGCTGAACAACACCGAGCTCTACGCCATGCGGCGCAAGATGGGCATGATGTTCCAGGTCAGCGGGCTGTTCAGCGATCTTTCAGTATTCGAGAACATCGCCTATCCGATGCGCGAGCACACCGACCTGCCGGAGGACGTCATCCACGATCTGGTGCTGATGAAGCTGCATGCCGTCGGCCTGCGCGGCGCCCACGACCTGCGCACCGCCGAGCTCTCGGGCGGCATGGAGCGCCGGGTGGCGCTCGCCCGGGCGATCGCGCTCGACCCCATGCTGATGATGTACGACGAGCCCTTCGCCGGCCTCGACCCGATCTCGCTCCACACCATCGCCAGCCTGATCCGCCGCCTCAACGATGCGCTCGGGCTGACCTCGGTCGTGGTCACCTACGACGTGTCGGAATCGCTGAAAATTGCCGATTACGTCTACTTCATCCATGACGGCGTGGTGGTGGCCGAAGGCAACGCCGCCGAGATGATGGACTCTGCCGATCCCTTCGTCAGCCAGTTCGTCCATGCCAGGCCGGATGGGCCGGTTGCTTTCCAGTATCCGAGCCGCCCCTACGCGGAAGAACTGGAAATCCCTCCGATCACAAGCTGACCCGGTTCGCCTGAGCGCACCTTGCGTGCGCGGGTGGCCCCTGCTATTCCGCCAGCAGCGTTACCGTGGTGTTGGCGGTCGCCGGATCGATCACGAACTCGACCACGCAGTATTCGTTCTGATCCGACATGGGCGTGGGATCGTCCGTGCAACTGCAGCCTGCGATGATCCCGGTGTAGAAAATCCCCGCCTTCACCCGGATCTGCCCGGCGTCCTCGCCGGTGCGGAGGATCATCGCCTGGATCGGCCCCTCCGTCACATGGCTGCTCACCGACAGCGCTTGCTGCAGCGGCAGGCTGGTCGCATCGAACTGCGCAATTTCACGCTTCAGAACGGTTTCGAATTCGGGGGTGCCCCAGGCATCGCGGGCGTTGGGTAGCCGGATCATGCGCTGACGCCTTTCTTCGCGCCAAGCTTGGCATCGAATTTTGCCTTGTCGATGATGAATCGCTCGTGCCGTCCGCGCGAAATAAGATCAACCCCGTCGTGGGCCTCGACCGCAAATACCAGCCGCCTGCCATCGACCTCGAGCAGTTCGACGTGCGCCGTCACCTTCAGCCCCGGCGGGGTCGCCGCTTCGTGACTGACGTCGATATGGGTGCCCACCGTCTGTTCGCGCGGCCAGTCGAGATGCGGGTTGATCGCCTTGATGCAGGCCCATTCGAGGAAGCCAACCAGGAAGCCGGTCGCAAAGACCTCCGGCATCGCGACGAATTCGGGCGATTCCGGATACAGCGCCGGAACCGTCTTCGAAGTCGGCACCACGAAGGTGTGTTCGTAGATGATGCCCGGCTGCAGGGAATCTTTCATCGAGGTTTGATTTCCGGGAGTTGAACAATGGGAAGCATGCCGGTAAAGCCTCAGGTTTGTCCACCTGACTGACACGTTTGCTCGATCGTTTCCAGCGATCGGATGATGTCGTCGTAGACCTGCGGCGAATGCATGATGAAGGTGTGCAGGACGGGGATCTCGACGGACAGTGCCTTGAAGCGGCCCGTGGCTTCGGCGACGCTCAGGATCAGGTCGTTGGCTTCCATGCCAAAGGGATACCAGCGGGTGTGCGGGCCGCCGGTGCCCACATAAATCCGGGTGAAAGCAGGCGGCATCGGCAGCCGCTGCATGAATGCGTCGTCTGCCAGCAACTGGCCCATCTCGCCCGTCAACACCTTGTATAGCCAAAACCGCGAAAAGAATTTCGCCGCCTTGCAGGCCACCATCGGCGGCGACAGGAAAAAGCAGGCCGCGGGCATCCGGTTTTCCAGCTGGCCGAGCGCCGAGCGGATGAGTACCGAGCCGAGCGAATGCCCCACCAGCGCGTACGGTGCGGTATCCGCGCGGCGCTCGATCAGCCCCACCAGGCGGCCGGTCGAGCCCTGCAGGGTTTCGAACGTGGGCGAATAGCCGAACAGCATCGGGTGGTGGCCGGCCCGCCGCAGGTGCCGGCGCAGCCGCAGCATCGAAACCGGCGTGCGGCCCATGCCATGGATCAGGACCACGTCCATGCGCGATTCAGGCGCTGGCGAGCAGCGTCTGATAGCGGGCGAGGTCCTCCGCCGAATGGCAGCAGAAGATCACCTCGCGGATGAGGGGAAACGCCGGTACCGTCGCGCGCACCGTCGCCACCGCGATCCGCGCGGCGGGCGCCTTGGGATAGCCGTACACGCCGGTGCTGATGCCGGGAAACGCCAGCGAGTGAAGGCCGTTCTCCGCCGCGACCTCGATCGAACGGCGGTAGCACGACGCCAGCAATTCCGGCTCGCCGCGATCGCCGCCGTGCCAGACCGGGCCGACCGTATGGATCACAAAGCGGGCGGGCAGACGGAAGCCCGGCGTGATCTTGGCGTCGCCGGTATGGCAGCCGCCCAGCGGGCGGCACGCGTCCAGCAATTGCGGTCCGGCGGCACGATGGATCGCGCCGTCGACCCCGCCGCCGCCCAGCAGCGACGAATTGGCGGCGTTGACGATGGCATCCACTGCAAGGGTGGTGAGGTCGGCGTGAACAGCGTGCAGTAGGGTGGGCATGGGAAGAAATTGGAACGTACGCTTAAGCGGGTGGACGGTGGGTCAAGGCGAGCGTTTCGTGTGCGCCGTGTACACAAACGCCTGGCGGTCGAAGCCGAGTTTTGCAGCCCGCGTCAGCAAGGCCTCCAGCGTGGCGTCATCGAGTTGTGGCGACCGCGCCAGAATCCACGCATATTTTCGGCCAGGTTCGCCGACCAGCACCCAGCGGTAGTCCGGATCGAGCGCCAGCACCCAGTAATCCCCATAGAACGGGCGGAAGAAACTCACCCGCAGCTTGGCGCCCTGGCTGCCTTCGACCACGTGCGCAATGCCACTAACCTGCTCCAGCTTGCCGTTTTGCCTCCGGCACTGGTTCAACACCGACACCGACTTTCCGTCGAGACGATACGTCGCCTGGGTATCCGAGGCGCACTTCTCCTGAAACCAGTTCGGCAGGTGCGCGATCTCGTACCAGGTGCCGTAATAGCGCTCCAGCTCAACCGCCGGAACGGTCGCAAGCGGCGGGTGGGATGTCGTGCACGCGCCCAGAATCAGGCTTGTACCGATGGCGATAAGGAATTGAAGGGGCTTCATGTTTTGGCTTTCGCAGAGGTGAGGCTGACCCAGGATTCTGAACGGGCTGCCGGATTCAGCGCCCCGGCAACGCGACTTCGACGGCCTTGCCGCCATAGCCGTACTGCTGGTCGCGCGCCTGTACCGTCACGGTCCGAATGCCGCGCGGAATCATCACGCCATACAGATCGCGGGTGAAGGGCTGTTCGCCGGCATGGTCGTGCAGCAGGATGCGTTCACCGTACGCCGTGCCGTCCTTGCCCAGCACACGGAAGGCATCTGCATAGCGTTGCGGCGTGTCATAGGGCGAGGACACCGTGACATCGAAATCGAAGGTGTCGGCCCCGCGCGCGTGCGCCTTGGCCGCCACCACATCGGGATACTTCTGGGTAGCGGGATCGGCCGCCCGTGCGGAAAAGGCTGCCAGGCAGGCCGCCAGCACCAGAAGCGTGAAGCGTAGGATAGGCTGTCGCATGTAAATTATCTTACTCCGACACGGCAGGCAGGACGGTGCGCTCGGCAATATGGGCAGCAGGACGCGCGATGAATTTCCTGGCCGCCGTAGAACCGGCCAGACCTGCGCAGGTCTGTATCGGTGCATCATTTTCAATATGCGCAGCACAAGCCTGGAGAAACCCGTGACGACCAATCCTCCGAATCGCACCCGCCGCCGGCTGCTGGCTTCCCTCGCGGCTGCGCCTTTGCTGGGGCCGGCGCTGGCGCAGGCGCAGGCGCAAGCCGCCCGTCCCGCCACCCGCGCCATTCCGTCCAGCGGTGAGGCGATCCCCCTGGTCGGCCTGGGCAGCTGGATCACCTTCAACGTCGGCAGCGACCGCGCCGCGCGCGACGCCAGCGCCGAGGTGATGCGCGCTTTTTTTCAGGCGGGCGGGCGCCTGATCGACAGCTCGCCCATGTACGGCTCGGCGCAGGACGTCATCGGCTATGGCCTCGACAAAATCGGCCGCCCGGCGGACCTGTTCGCCGCCGACAAGGTGTGGATTTCAGACGGCGATCAGGGCCGCGCGCAGATGGACGCCTCGCGCCGGTTGTGGGGCATTCCGCACTTCGATCTGATGCAGGTGCACAACCTGGTGGCGTGGGAGGCGCACCTGCCGGCGCTGTTCGCCATGAAGGCGGCGGGCCAGCTGCGCTACGTCGGCATCACCACCTCGCACGGCCGCCGCCACGGTGAACTGGCGCAAATCATGGCCAGCCAGCCGATCGATTTCGTGCAGCTCACCTACAACCTTGTCGACCGCGAAGTCGAGCAGCGCCTGCTACCGCTCGCGCTTGATCGCGGCATCGCCGTCCTCGTCAACCGGCCGTTTCAGCAGGGCGCGCTGCTCGACCGCCTGGCACGCCGGCCGCTGCCGTCGTGGGCGGCCGAAATAGACTGCAGCAGCTGGGCACAGTTCGCGCTCAAGTTCGTCATTTCCCACCCGGCCGTCACCTGCGCGATTCCCGCCACCACCCGCGTCGACCATGTGCGCGAGAACGTCGCTGCGGCATCCGGCCGGCTGCCCGACGCCGCCATGCGTGCACGCATGGCGGCCTTTGTGGCGGGCCGCTGATGAGCGAGTGGTGGACCTACAGCCTGCGCGACCTGCTGCTGTTTTCGCAGCGCACCTACACGCGGCTGTTCGAACTGCATAACCAGGAATGGTGGCCCTTGCCGCTGTTGGCCCTCGCGCTCGGCGCCGTGCTGCTCGTGCTGGCCTGGCGCGGCGGCGAGCGGGCAGGGCGTGCGCTGCTCGTCATCCTCGCCGCGTGCTGGCTGTGGGTGGCGTGGGCCTGGCACGCGCAGCGCTACGCCCCTATCAACTGGGCGGCCGGGTATTTCGCGTGGGCGTGGGGCGTGCAGGGGGTGCTGCTGGGCGTGATGTCTTGGTGGGGCCGCTTCGATGCGGCGCCGGCGGCCAAGCTGTGGCGCGAGTTCGGCCTCGCCTTGCTGGGGTACGCGTTGGTGATTCACCCGTCGCTGGCCCCGTTGCTGGACCGCGGCTGGGCACAGGCCGAACTGTTCGGCATGGCGCCCGATCCCACCGCGCTCGCCACCCTCGGCGTGCTGCTCACAATCAAGCTGCGGCATTCGGGCTGGCTTTTTCCGATTCCGGTCGCATGGTGCCTGATCAGCGGGACGACACTGTGGGCGATGGAGGCGCTCGAATTCTGGATCGCGCCGCTGGCGGCGCTGCTGGCGGTTGGCTTGGCGCTGGCCTTCCGGTTGCGGCGATAAGCCCGAACACAAGGGAACGTGGTGTGTCGCAGTCCACGGCCATGACACAGAATGACGCCGATTTTGCTCGTGCCGTCGTCGAGGTATGCTGAGCCCGATGGCTCGCCTGCAAGCGCGGGACTAACGGCGCACAAGGCGATAGCCAATAAACACGTGGTAACTCTATTGCGCGTTTCTTGCCCCCTTCTTGGTGGCCTAGCGTTCGGCGTCAGCCGCGCCCGCTTGCGGGTGTCGGCTGTACGCCGTGGTGATGCGTCGTGCTGAATAGCAACTCTGCCACCACCAGATTGGGCACCCAGCAAAGCCACGCAATAATTGGGTAGGCGACGGCAAAATCGGCTCCGGCCACGACGGATGCGGGGACGTAAAGGCGTAGCATGACGGCAGCAAATGTGAGCGAGAGGTTTCTTACCATCCACTTCCGATGCTCAACGATGGCACCACGGCGGATGGCAAGGTAAGCGCGTAAACCTGTATAGAGCCAGAGCACCGCAAGCACCGCGAAGCCGAGCTGAGCTACGAGACCACCAAAAGCATACCGGGACATGTAAAGGCCGGATAAACCACCGACAAGCACCCCCACTGCCAAATAGGCACGTCCGAGCCAACGATGAATGTTTGTATGCGCTTGCCTGATACGTGTAGAAAACTGGAACGGACCAAGCGTCAAAGCAACGATAGACGCAAAAGCATGGGTATAAATGCCGGTGGGGTGCGCCAGAAAATTCGCCTTCATGTCGGAATGTACTAGCGACCCCAACGGCAGAAAGCCATAGGCAAACGCGGCATACCCGGCTACGCCGAGTGCCAAAAAGTAGAACACGCCATTGCTAATTGAACGCATAGAGGCTCCTTGGGTTTGGCGCAAAACGATTGTGTTGAGCAGCCGGACACCAGCAAGCGGAGCGCCGCTGGTGGACGGTCTGCTCAAACACACGGTTATGCATCTGCATGGCACAGAAGGCGTTGGATTGTTTCTGCAAACTTCCTACGGACGGCAAGGTTTCCATTTACGCCCGGCGAAGATTCGCATCGGGAACACGCCGCGACAGCCACAGAAGATACAAGCCGATAACAGCATCAACCACAAAACAGAAAATGGGATACCAACCGGGAACTCCAGTGTTTGTGATGAGCTGACTATGCGCCAGGTCGTACAGCCCGTGCAGCAGCCAAAATACACCGACTACTACTGCTGAATTGCGGACGTTAACAAACGCGAAGGCAAGGCCGGCGACCACGTACGGAACACCGTAGATCATTTCCTTAACGCCCACAGCCTGCTCGCCTGCTTGTAGAGCGAAGAACGCGTAGATGCTAGGCAGAGTGAGCAGGCCCAATGAATACAACCAGCGCTCCCCACGAATGGATCGCGCAACCGCAATGGTAAGAACGCCAACCGCTACACCAATGATGGCCTCATTCACAGTGCGCTCATCTCTTAAGACGCATAACGTAGAGCTAACCGGCGGCGTTTTAGCGCCGTCCAGCGACCGGAGGGAGCGAGGTTGAGCGCCATGTTAGAACTCATAGCACTGCAACCAGCAACCAGCTGGCGATCAGCGCTGCGATAACCAGCGCGAGCGCAAGAAAGATATAAACCTGATCAGGCTGTTTGCAGACCGACCAAGCGTCGATAAATGGCTTGCCGAAGTGAGCTCTGACGCGGCGCAATCTCTCGCGGCGCTCCTCGATGGAGCGATGCAGCCTGAACAAAACACTACCACCAACAGCCGCTGTGATACCAACGAGCACAATTAGTAACAAGCGCTCCCAATTGCCAAGAGGCTCTATCAATAACTGGCCGACAGCAACCAATGCAGCTTGGATTGCAAGTGCGTGGCTTGTGACTGACCATTGTTGCTGCTTAAACCCGCCGATGTCGGAGACGCTGACCGTATAGAGCAGGTGAAGCTCAGCGCGATCGGCTTCGGTTAGCTTGTTGTTCGGACTCTGTTCCATGGAGCTCTAACGTTTGAGCTAACCTGCGCGGAACAGATTGACGGGATTTGGGCTAGGCTTTTTTAGCCCAAATGCTGGCAAGCTGTGTAGCGTCAGGTTGAGCGAGGGGTTAGACGGCGCGCGACGGCTCGACATCATTGAGTTCGGCATGGCGATTTCACTGGGGCAGACAGGGAATTGCCGTCAACGCACGAGACGTATCATGTTCAGACCATGAGAGGCGCGGGTTGTGCGACACGCTCTATTCCTGGCGGCGCCTAACTGCAAACCAGCGGATGCAAATCCATAGTGTGACCAATCCGTAGACGGCGATTAATACATCTGTGACAGGACCTTCGACGCGTACTGGCATGCTGTCACTGAAGACCGCGATGGCGAATGTGATGACAAGTCCCGTGAACGCCAAGAGCGTGATCAGGATGGAATCTTTACGGCCAACGACCAAAGCCAAGACCGCTCCGGCAATCAAAGCAATCGTACTTGCGAGCGTGAGTGGGATCAAAACGAAGAAACCAAAATACGCCGGTTCAACGAGGGCTCCGGGGAGTAGCGATCCCAGTGAACCGAGAAGGGCCGTGGCGCCTATGAGGAGAAAGCATGCGTAGGCGATGTCCTTGCGTCTTCGAAGTGTCGTCGGGTCTGTCATGGTGGTGATTGCGCCGTCTAACATTAAGTAGACACCTGAATAGGTGTATATCCAAAAACCCGGAAGGTGCATAACGCGTTCTGTTGCATCGTAAGTCGTTGTTCAAATTAAAGCGTGACTTTGAAGGGGAACGCAGATGAAATCGGCAAACACACCTTTGGCTCAACCCCCCAAACTGCTCGACCAGGTGCGCGACCGAATTCTGGTCAAGCATTACAGCATCCGCATGGAAACGCAATATGTTCAGTGGGTTACGCGTTAATTCTGTTTCACGGTCGGTCATGGGGAGCTGGTGTTCGGCGGAATCGAGCGCGGCCACCAGTGCGGTGTCCGCATTCAGGGGAAGCGGTGTTCCCTGTGCCATGAATTCAGCCGGATGGCGGGCATGCCATACATGCGCAGTCGCCTTCGCGCTCAACCTGGGTATCGATGCCGGCAAGGAAACCGCGTGCAGCCGTCATGGGCTGTTCGGGAATGAGTACGATGCGGTCATCCTGAATGCGGGCCTTGAGCTTCTGGCCGGGCTGGATGTTGAGCAGGCGGCGAAGGTCGCGCGGGATGACGATCTGGAATTTGGATGATACGGTGACTGTGTTCATACAATCTCCCAAACATTTACGTTGAAGCGTAATACTTTTTGATAAACAAGGCATGACCGAAGACGAAGACTACATGCGCGCCGCGCTGGAGTTGGCGCGCCAGGGCGCGGAGGCAGGCGAGGTGCCGGTGGGCGCGCTGGTGGTGTGCGGCGGCGAGATCGTGGGGCGCGGGTTCAACCAGCCGATTTCCAGCTTTGATCCTACTGCGCATGCCGAGGTGATGGCGCTGCGCGATGCGGCGGGGCGGGTGGGCAACTACCGGCTGGTGGGCTGCACGCTGTATGTGACGATGGAGCCGTGCGTGATGTGCGCGGGGGCGATCCTGCATGCGCGGGTGGCGCGGGTGGTGTACGGGGCGAGGGAATACAAGACGGGCGCACACGGCAGTATCGTGGACATCTTCGCCGAGCCGCGGCTCAACTTCCATTGCGACATCACCGGCGGGGTGCTGGCGGACGAATGCGCGGCGATGATCTCGGGGTTTTTCGAATCGCGCCGGCAGCAGAAGAAGGAGGCGATGTAATGAGCGACCTGGTGATCGATGTGGATGTCCGCCGGCAGCAGCTATACCTGTGGGAGCCTTATCCCGACGGCGACATGCTGATCCGGCAGTATCCGGTGTCCACTGCCACGAACGGGCCCGGCGAGCGGAACGGCAGCTATTGCACGCCGCGCGGGCGGCACCGCATTGCGGAGAAGATCGGCGAAGGCGCACCCATGTGTGCGGCGTTCAAATCACGTGAATGGACGGGCGAGATCTGGACGCCGGAACTGGACACCGAGAATCCGGGCCGCGACTGGATCCTGACGCGCATTTTGTGGCTGGATGGGCTGGAGCCGGGCAAGAACAAGGGTGGCACGGTGGACACCCACAACCGCTATATCTACATCCACGGCACCCACGAGGAACACAAGATCGGTACGCCGGCGTCGCACGGCTGCATCCGCATGAAGAATGCGGACGTGGCGGAGTTGTTCGATCTGGTGAAGGTGGGCACCGAGGTGCGCATCAGCGCGTAGCGCCGAAGGTCAGCCAGCAGATGCAGCGCGGCCGCAAGGGCCTGCTGGCTGGCTTGACCGGGGTTTTCAGTAGCGTCTTGGCGCGGTGGTGGGGCGCGGCGCGGAGTTGGTGTCTTTGTGGCGGAAGTTGATGCGGCCCTTGGTCAGGTCGTAGGGCGACATTTCGATGGTGACCTTGTCGCCGGCCAGGATGCGGATGCGGTGCTTGCGCATTTTGCCGGAGGCGTAGGCGGTGATCTCGAAGCCGTTATCCAGGGTGACGCGGAAGCGGGTCTGCGGCAGCACTTCGTTGACGACGCCTTCCATTT
>JAABQU010000065.1 GCA_011391285.1 Thiobacillus sp. | reverse complement strand
GCTGGAGCATGAACCGGTAGACAGGCTGCGTGATTTCGCCGCTGTAATCGTCGAGATTGAGCATGAGCGAGTCGCCCGTCACCAGCAGCGCGGGCTGTTCCAGCCGCACCTGGCCGCGTGCCTTGACGGAATTCAGCGCGGTGTCGTAGCGCAGCCAGTCGGAAAAAAAGGCCTGCCCGGCTTGGCGGGCCTCGACGTGGCCGCTGGCTTCGATGATGTTGGGCGCGTTCGATTCGATGCGGTCGGCCATCACGAACAACGGCCCTTCCTTGCCAACTGCCGCCGCGCCGTGCAGTTCGGCATCGTTTTTCAGCGCGAGCCCGTTCGCTGCCGCAGAGGATGCAGCCAGCAACAACACAACGAGCGCGGGGCCGGGCTGGATGGACAAGCGATGTAAAATCCGGAAGTTCGTTATTCGGAGCCGTATCGCAGTGGAACGTTTGCAGGCATTACAGGACTGGGCCGCCCGACAACTGGGGGGGGATTCTCTGGAGATCGCCCCGGCGTCGGCGGACGCCAGCTTTCGCCGTTATTTTCGCGTCACTGCCAAAGGCCGCGATTATATCGTGATGGATGCACCGCCGGCGCACGAGGATTGCCGCCCCTTCATCTCCGTTGCCCGGCTGTTCGGCGACGCCGGGGTGCATGTGCCGCAGGTGCTGGCGCAGGATCTGCAGCAGGGCTTTCTGCTGTTGACCGATCTGGGCAACACCACCTATCTGTCGGCACTCAATGAAGCCGCACTCAATCAAGGCGTGGCGCGCGAGCTGTATCTGGCGTCGAACGACGCGCTAATCCGCATCCAGCAGACAAGCCGGCCCGGCGTGCTGCCGGAATATGACCGTGCACTGCTCACCCGCGAACTGATGCTGTTCCCCGAGTGGTACGTGGCGAAGCACCTGGGCGTCGCCATGAAGGACGAGCAGAAGGCCATCCTCGATACCGTGTTCGAGCGCATCCTCGCCAATAACCTGGCGCAGCCGCAGGTCTACGTGCACCGCGACTGGCATTCGCGAAACCTGATGGTCTCCGACCCCAACCCTGGCATCCTCGATTTCCAGGACGCGGTGTACGGTCCCATCACCTACGACCTCGCCTCGATCTACCGCGATGCCTATATCCAGTGGGACGAGGAGCAGCAGCTCGACTGGGTGATCCGCTACTGGGAAAAAGCGCGCGCCGCCCGCCTGCCGGTGCCCGAGGACTTCGGCGCGTTCTGGCGCGACTTCGAATGGATGGGCGCGCAGCGCCATATCAAGGTGCTCGGCATCTTTGCGCGGCTGTATCACCGCGACGGCAAGGACGGCTATCTGAAGGACATGCCGCTGGTGATGCATTACCTGCGCAAGGTGTGCGAGCGGTATGACGAGTTGAAGCCGCTGTTGTTTTTGCTGGATGGCTTGCAGGACAGACAGCCGCAGGTGGGGTACACGTTTTGAACAGGGCCACAGCGATGATCCTCGCTGCCGGCCGCGGCGAGCGCATGCGCCCGCTGACCGACCACACGCCCAAGCCCTTGCTGGTGGCTGGTGGCAAGCCGCTGATCGTGTGGCATATCGAGCGCCTGCGAGCGGCGGGCTTCACCCACATCGTCATCAACCACGCCCATCTTGGCCAGCAGATCGAGGATGCACTGGGGAACGGTGCGGCGTTCGACATGTCGATTGACTATTCGCGCGAAGCCAGCGCGTTGGAAACTGCCGGTGGCATCGCCACCGCACTGCCCCTGATCGAAAGCGAGGTCTTTACCGTGGTGAACGGCGACATCTACTGCGAATATGATTTCAGCCGCCTCGCCGAGCCGATGACGCGGCTGGCGGCGGGGCGCGACCAGGCGCATCTGGTGCTGGTCGATAACCCGCCGCATCACCCGGCGGGTGATTTCGTGCTGGATGCGGGCCGCGTGACGGCCTCACCGCTTATGCCCTTGGCGACCGCGGTGCCAAGGGCGGTATCACTTGCGGACACCGCTCACTGCTCTCCGCTCACTTTCTCCGGCATCGGCGTCTATCACCGCGCGCT
Organism: Thiobacillus sp.; assembly: GCA_011391285.1. The sequence continues at coordinate 3,369 of JAABQU010000065.1, read as the reverse complement.
GTTCACCCACACGCCGGCGGGCAAAAAGGCCCCGCTCGCGCCGCTGTTGCGACAGGCGATCGCCGCCGGCCGCGTGTCCGGCGAACACTATGCCGGGCGCTGGGAGGACGTCGGCACGCCGGCCCGCCTCGCTGCACTCGACGAGGAACTGAGACAGCACCATGCAGCCTGATTCGGCAATTTACCGCGCCCGTCGCGAGCGGGTGATCAACGAGATGGGGACGGGGGTCATGGTCATCGCCACCGCCCCGGAGGTGCCGCGCAACCGCGACACCCACTATCCCTACCGGCACGACAGCTATTTCTACTGGCTGACCGGCTTCAACGAGCCCGAGGCGGTGGTGGTGCTGGTGGGTGGTGCTGCGCCGCGCCACATCCTGTTCTGCCGTGAGCGCAACGAAGAGCGGGAGATCTGGGACGGTTTCCGTTACGGCCCGGCGGCGGCCCGCGAGCTATTCGCCTTCGACGAAGCGTTCTCGTACGGCATGCTGGATGAAGAGCTCCCCAAACTGCTCGAGAACCAGCCGCAGCTGGCCTACCTCATCGGCCGCGAGATGGCCTGGGACACACAGGTGATGGGCTGGCTCAACGGCGTACGTGGCAAGGCGCGTAGCGGCGTGCACGCGCCTGCCAGGATGGTGGATGCGCGTGTCTGGCTGGACGAGATGCGCCTCATCAAGGACGGCCACGAACTCAATCTGATGCGCCGTGCAGCCGAGATTTCCACCCGTGCGCACGGCATCGCGATGCGCGCGACCCGTCCGGGTCGTCACGAATACGAGGTCGAGGCGGAGATGTTGTGTGCCTTCCGCAGCGGTGGCGCCGAGGCACCGGCTTACACCTCCATCGTCGCCAGCGGCGCCAACGCCTGCGTGCTGCACTATGTGTTCAATAACCAGCCGCTGCGCGATGGAGATTTATTGCTGATCGATGCCGCAGCCGAGTTCGGCAGTTATGCCGCCGACATCACCCGTACCTTCCCGGTAAATGGGCGCTTTTCGGCGGCACAGAAGGATGCCTACGAGCTGGTGCTGGCCGCACAGGCGGCGGCGATCGGTGCGGTGCGCCCGGGCAATGACTGGAACGCGCCGCACGATGCGGCGGTGCGCGTGCTGACGCAGGGCATGGTCGATTTGAAACTGCTGGATGGCGACGTCGACGGGCTCGTCGAGTCGGAGGCCTACAAACGTTTCTACATGCACCGCACCGGCCACTGGCTGGGCATGGACGTGCACGACGCCGGCGAATACAAGATCCAGGGCGCATGGCGGCCGCTGATGCCGGGCATGACCCTGACGGTCGAGCCCGGCTTGTATATCCGGCCGGCGGACGACGTTCCCGAGGCGCTGTGGAACATCGGCATCCGTATCGAGGACGACGTGGCGGTGACCGAGTCGGATTGCGAAGTGCTGACCTCGCCGCCGAAAACGGTGGCGGAGATCGAGGAATGGATGCGGGGATGAGCGCGATCCTGATCGTTGGCGCCGGCCCGGTCGGCGCGGTGTGCGCGCTGGCGTTGCAGCAGCAGGGCATTGCTGTACGCGTGCTTGAGGCACAGCCGGAAGACGCGCGCGCCGACACCCGCACGCTGGCCTTGTCGCACGGTGCGCGCCTGATCCTCGAGCGCCTCGGCGTGTGGGACGCACTGACGGATGTCACCCCGATCACCCGCATCCACATCTCGCAGCGTGGCGCGATCGGCGTCGCACGACTGGGCGCAGACGAAATCGGCGTTCCGGCATTGGGCTATGTGCTGCCGTATGCCTTGCTTACCACGGTGTTGAAACAGGCACTGCATGATGCCGCCGTCGCGGTCGAATACGGCGTCGCGGTGGATCGCATCGAATCCGGTGCCGATGCCGCGACCCTGCACACTGCGGATGGCCGGACGCTGGCCGCGCCGCTGGTGGTGGTGGCCGACGGCGGACGTGGCGAAGCCGCCCCCAAACCCAGATTCGAACGCGATTACGACCAGATGGCCGTGGTGTGCGACGTGCAGACCGAACTGCCGCACGCCAGCCAGGCCTATGAGCGTTTCACCCCCGAAGGCCCGGCGGCGCTGCTACCGAAAGGCGACCGCTACGCCCCGCAAGGGGACTCCGACTTTCTACGCGCTGAAGCGCGTGAAAGATCGTATGCCTTGGTGTGGACCGCGCGCAGCGTCGACGCCCAGCGCATCGCCGCCCTGCCGGACAGCGAATTTCTCGCCGCGCTGCAGCGCCATTTCGGCGGCCGTCAGGGCCTGTTCCTGCAGGCCAGCCCGCGCAGGATCTTTCCGCTGAAACTTGCCTATACCGGCAGCGAGGCCGCAGATCGCGTGGTGCGCATCGGCAACGCCGCGCAGATCCTGCATCCGGTCGCCGGCCAGGGATTCAACATCGGCCTGCGCGACGCCTGGGAACTGGCGAGCCTGTGTGGCGATACCCCAGCCGGGATCGGCAGCGCCGCCATGCTGGCGACCTATGCGCGCGGGCGGCGCACCGACGTGCTCGGCGGCCTCGGCTTCACCGATTTTCTGGTACGTACGTTCTCCAACGATGTCGCGCCGCTGCGCCACGCGCGCGGGCTCGGCCTGCTGGCGCTGGAAATGTTTCCGCCGCTGAAGACCTTCGTCGCGCGGCGCATGATGTTCGGGGCGCGCGGTTGAGTTCGGAACGCTATCAGGTTGTCATCGTCGGTGCCGGGCTGGTCGGCGCTGCCGCTGCGCTCGCGCTTGGCCGGCAGGGATTGCGGGTCGCCCTGGTCGAGCGTCAGTCCCCCCCCGTCCCGGGCGACACCTGGGACACCCGCATCTACGCCATCAGCCCCGCCAGCCAGCGCTTTCTCGAGCGCCTCGGCGCGTGGCAGCGCATGGACGCCGGGCGCGTCCAGCCGGTGTATCGGATGGATGTGACGGGCGACACCGGCGGCGCGCTCCGGCTCGACGCCTACGCAGCGGGCGTGTCGCATCTTGCTGCCATCGCCGAGAGCGGACGCCTGCAGCACGCCTTGTGGCAGTCGATCGTGGCCGACGGCAGCGTGGCGCTGCACTGCCCGGCGGCGATCGCTTCGCTCGAACGCGGCGATGCCTCCACGCGGATCGTGCTGGCAGACGGGTCGCTGCTGGAAGCCGAGCTCGTCGTTGGCGCCGACGGTGCCGCTTCGCGCATCCGTGAATGGGCGGGTCTCGCCTCGACGCTGACGCCCTACGGCCAGAGCGGCGTGGTGGCCAACTTCGAATGCGAGATCCCGCATCGCGGCACGGCCTTCCAGTGGTTTTTCGACAGCGACATCCTCGCCTGGCTTCCGCTGGCAGGGGGGAACCGCCTGTCGATGGTCTGGTCAACGCAGACGGCGCACGCGGACGAACTGGTCGCGCTGGATGCGACG
>JAABQU010000064.1 GCA_011391285.1 Thiobacillus sp. | reverse complement strand
GCGCGCTTTGCCGAGCTCAAGATCAACCTGCCGACCAGCAGCGCCGAGCAGACACCCAATCAACCCAAGCAGATCGAGGTGGCGGTCGCCGAGAATGGCCGCTACCAGATCGACAACACCGCGGTAGGGGTCATTTCGGTCGATGAACTGGCCGCCCTGCTGCAGAAAGCCGCAAGCAGCCTGAACGATCCGGTGGTGGTGATCAACGCCGATGCCCAGGCCTCGCATCAATCCGTGGTGAACGTGATGGAAGCGGCACGCCGGGTCGGCCTTGCCCGCATCACCTTCGCCACCAAGACCGCCCCCTGAGCGGGCGCTCCGTGCCTTCCCTTCAGCATGTCTGGGCGCGTACGGGGGCGCTCACCCTGCTGCTCGCGCCGCTGGCGCTGCTGTTTTCCACGGTATCCGGACTGCGCAGGCTGGCCTATCGTCGCGGCTGGCTGACTGCCGTGTCGGTGGGCGTCCCGCTGATCGTCGTCGGCAACATCACCGCCGGCGGCAGCGGCAAGACCCCCCTGGTGATCTGGCTGGTGAACCGGCTGCGCTCGCAGGGATACCGTCCTGGCGTGGTCAGCCGCGGCTATGGCGGCACGGTCCAGGGTTGCGTCGAAGTGCAGCCTGGCAGTTCCCCGGCCGAGGTCGGCGACGAACCGCTGCTGATCCGGACCAAGACCGATGCACCGGTGGTGGTGGGGCGCGACCGGGTGGCGGCAGCGCGCACCCTGCTGGCCGCGCATCCCGGTGTGGACGTCATTGTTTCGGACGACGGCCTGCAGCATTACCGCCTGCACCGCGACATCGAGCTGGCGGTAATCGACGCCGCAACCGGACTGGGCAATGGCTGGCCGCTGCCGGCCGGGCCGCTGCGTGAACCCGCGAGCCGCCTTGGCAGCGTGGACGCGGTGGTCCAGGTGGTGCGCGGGCCAGTCCTGCCATCCGCTCAACCGGTGGCGGGCTGGCGCGCCGACTTTTCGGCCGGGCAGGCCTATCGCCTGCGCGACCCGCTGGAAACGGTGCGGCTGGGCGAACTGCCGCCGCGCGACTGGCTCGCTGTCACCGGGATCGGACGGCCGCAGGGGTTTTTCGACATGCTTCAGGTCCACGGCGTGCCGTTCCGTCCGCGCGCCTTTCCCGACCATCACGCTTTTCAGCCGCAGGATCTGCCTGCCGACGGCGCGGTGCTGATGACCGAAAAAGACGCGGTAAAATGCAGTTCGTTTGCGGGAACGGACTGGTGGGCGGTGGAACTCGACGTCGCCCCCGAAAGCGGATTCATCGATTGGCTGGACGCGCGCATCAGGCGAACAATATAAACAACGCTGGCGCATCTATGGGAGAGATGTATGGGAATGCAACATTCTGACTGGAGTGATCGTCGTCATTCCAGCCGCTGGCAGGCCGAAACCGAAGACGCCGGATTCTGGGTGCCCGATCGCTCGGAAATCGTCACCCAGTTCTTCACCCGCTATCTGTTCTTCGCGCTGGCGATCATTTATTTTTCCACCCTGAATTCCGTACCCCCGGTGCTGTTCAGCGTCGAGCAGCTGCTGGTGGCACTGTGCGTCTATTTCCTCCTCAACACCTGGTTTTTCCGGCAGGCACTCAAAGGCGTCTCCCTGCTGAAGATTCGTGGCGCCATGATTGCCGACCTGGCCATCGTCACCCTGTGCGTGGTTCATGATCCCAACACGATTCCGCCTTCGGCACTGGCGTTCCTGATGGTGCTATTGGGCAACGGCATGCGCTACGGCATGCGCCTGTTCGCCGAGGTACTCAGCGGTGCCATCCTCGGCATGGCGATCGCCTTCGCTTGCCGCTATCGTCTGGGTGGTTTCGACGTCAATGCGGGCGATGTGTTTTTCGGCGTGTTCTGGGTCACGCTGGCCCTGTATGCCTACATCCTGATGGGCCGGATCGAAGACCAGCGCCGTCAGCTCGACTATCGCAGCCGCTACGATGCACTGACCGGGCTGCTCAATCGCCACGGTCTGCTGGCGGCGGCGGACAACGTGTTCGACCAGGCCAGCGAGACAGAACCGGTGACCGTGCTGTTCGCCGACCTCAACGAATTCAAGTCGGTCAACGACCGCTACGGCCACGGCGTCGGCGACCGTGTGCTGGCCGAATTCGCACGCATATTCAGCGAATCGGCCGAAGCAGGCGTGTACGGACGCTGGGGCGGAGACGAGTTCGTCGCCATTCTGCCGCAGCGCAACGCGGCCGCCATCCACCAGATCTACCAGCGCATCGAGGCACGCATCGAAGCCTGGAGCGCCAGCAACGGCCTGCCGATGGCGGTGAGCCTGGGCGTCAGCCATGCGCCGCGCGATGGCCATGACCTGATGACGCTGCTGTCTGTGGCTGACATCCATCTCTATCAAAGCAAGTCGCAACCCAGCGAAGAAACCTTCGCCCCTTCGTTTTACAGGACCCCCCTCAATGAACCCGAAGCTACTTGAAATTCTCGTGTGTCCGGTCTGCAAAGGCCCGCTCGACTGGAAAAAATCGGCGCACGAGCTGGTGTGCAAGGCATGCCGCATCGCCTATCCCATCCGTGACGACATTCCGGTGATGCTGCCGGAAGAGGCGCGTCCGCTGGAACCCGACGAAATCTACGGCTAAGGCCGCGCCGTGCAATTCCGCGTCGTCATTCCCGCGCGTTATGCGTCCAGCCGCCTGCCGGGCAAGCCGCTGGCGGATATCGGCGGGCGTCCCATGGTGTTGCGGGTGCTCGATCGCGCCCTGCAGGCGGGAGCTGCGTCCGTCGTGGTGGCCACCGACGATGTACGGGTGCAGCAGGCGGTCGAGGCCGCCGGTCATCAGGCCCTGATGACCTCGCCGGATCACCAGTCCGGTACCGAACGCCTGGTCGAGGTGGCCGAAACCCTGGGTTGGCCGGACGATACCCTGGTGGTCAACGTGCAGGGCGACGAGCCGCTGATCGATCCGCAACTGATCCGCGAAGCCGCGCGTCAGCTGGTGCTGCACGACGACGCGGTGATGGCCACGCTCGCACATCCGATTCACGATCATGCCGATTTCATCAATCCCAACGTCGTCAAGGTGGTGACCGACGAAAACGGCTACGCGCTGTACTTCAGCCGCGCGCCGATTCCCTGGCCGCGCGATGCATTTGCTACGCAGCAGACAATGCCGCACGAAATCGGCGCGCTGCGCCACATCGGCCTGTATGCCTACCGAGCGGGATTCCTGCGCACCTATGCCGGTCTTGCCAGCTCCCCGCTGGAACGCCACGAGATGCTCGAACAGCTGCGCGTGCTGTGGCACGGCTATCGCATCAGCCTCGGCATTTCGCCCACCGCGCCGGCTCCCGGCGTGGACACCCCCGAGGACCTGGAAAGGGTGCGCCGGCTGTTCGCGTCACCCTGATTTGAGTCGCTTGAATCGCTGAATAAAATTTTTTAAGTGTTGCTAAGGCCGCGCTTGCCTTAGGCTATTAAGGTTTTTCCAATCCAAATATCAAGGGAGTTATGCAATGCGTTTGATTCTGTTGGGCGGCCCCGGCGCCGGCAAAGGTACCCAGGCCAATTACATCAAGGAAAAGTACGGCATTCCGCAGATTTCCACCGGCGACATGCTGCGTGCGCAGATCAAGGCCGGCACCGAACTCGGCATGAAAGCCAAGGCCATCATGGACGCAGGCGGCCTGGTCTCCGACGACATCATCATCGGCATGGTCAAGGCCCGTCTGACCGAAGCCGACTGCAAGAACGGCTACCTGTTCGACGGTTTTCCGCGCACCATTCCGCAGGCCGAGGCGATGAAGGCCGCCGGCGTGCCGATCGATTTCGTGGTCGAGATCGATGTCGCCGACGAAGAGATCGTCAAGCGCATGTCGGGCCGCCGCGTGCACGTGGCTTCCGGCCGCACCTACCATGTCGTGTTCAACCCGCCCAAGGTCGCGGGCAAGGACGACGAGACCGGCGAAGACCTGATCCAGCGCGATGACGACTCGGAAGAGACCGTGAAGAAGCGCCTCGACGTCTACCATGCGCAGACCGAGCCGCTGGTGAAGTACTACGGCGACTGGGCGGCACGCGGCGAAGCCGGCGCACCCAAGTACGTGAAGGTTGCTGGTGTCGGCAAGGTCGATGGCATTCGCGATTCGATTTTTGCAGCGCTGGGCTGATCCGGCCGAAACTGATCGAACAGGCCGATTGCTTAGATGCCGCAGCAGATCCACCCGATGACCGACACCGAACGCTGGATTGTTTCCGGCGCGGTGAAGGAACGTTACGGCAAGCCAGTCGAAATCCAGGATGTCGACACCGAAATCCGCCTGCATATCGACGACCGTGAACTGACGCTGTGCCCGGGTTTTTACTGGATCGAGCGCGGTTGTCATTTCGTGCTGTCGAAAACCGGCGATTCGCGTTACCGCAGCATGTTCTTCTATCGCATCCGCGACCGTTTTTCGACCGGACGCGAAGAGTATGACGACATCGGCGACTGCGTCACCACCCTGCTGAAAATGCAGGCCGACGAGGAAGCCAAGCGCCTGGCCGAAGAAGAAGCATCTGGCAACAGCTGATTTTTAAAAGCCAGCCCCGAGTTGAACAGATCCGGCGCTGGCTTTTTGTTTTGTATCGAAATTGAGGAGACTCCAATCATGGCGAAGAAAATGAATGCCTTTTATGCACAGTCCGGTGGCGTGACCGCGGTCATCAACGCGTCCGCCTGCGGCGTGATCGAAACCGCACGCAAGCACAAGGACACCATCGGCAAGGTCTACGCCGGCCGCAACGGCATCATCGGCGCGCTGACCGAAGACCTGATCGACACCACCAAGGAGTCCGCCGCAGCCATCGCTGCGCTGCGCTCCACGCCGTCCGGCGCATTCGGCTCCTGTCGCTTCAAGCTCAAGTCGCTGGAAGCCAACAAGCGCGAATACGCGCGCCTGATCGAAGTGTTCAAGGCGCACAACATCGGCTACTTCTTCTACAACGGCGGGGGCGACTCGGCCGACACCTGCTTCAAGGTCAGCCAGCTTTCCGAGGCAATGGGCTACCCGATCCAGGCCATCCATGTGCCGAAGACCGTCGACAACGACCTGCCGATCACCGACTGCTGCCCCGGTTTCGGCTCGGTCGCCAAGTACATCGCCGTTTCCACGCTGGAAGCCAGCTACGACGTGCGCTCGATGGCCAAGACCTCGACCAAGGTGTTCGTGATCGAAGTGATGGGCCGTCACGCCGGCTGGATCGCCGCTGCCGGCGGACTGGTCGAGGACCATGGCATTCCGGTCGTCATCCTGTTCCCCGAGATCGAATTCGACCAGAAGAAATTCCTCGCCCGCGTCAACAAGCTGGTGAAGGAACACGGCTACTGCACCGTGGTGGTGTCCGAAGGCTGCCACTATCCCGACGGCACCTTCCTCGCCGAGCAGGGCACCCGCGACGCCTTC